>JAFYUZ010000021.1 GCA_017549365.1 Clostridia bacterium | reverse complement strand
TGAATGCTGGGGCGGCGCGACATTTGACTCTTGCATGCGTTTCCTCAACGAGGATCCCTGGGAAAGACTCCGCAAGCTCAAGAAGGCTATGCCCAAAACAAAGCTTCAGATGCTTCTGCGCGGTCAGAACATCCTTGGTTACAAGCACTATGCCGACGACGTTGTTGACAAGTTTGTTGAAAAATCGATCGGTAACGGTATTGAAGTAATCAGAATTTTCGATGCTCTCAACGATACAAGAAATATGCGCCAGGCAATGGAAAGTTGTAAGAAATACGGCGGAATCTGTGAAGCTGCCATCAGCTACACCGTATCCCCCGTTCACAACGAAGAATACTTTGTAAAGCTTTCCAAGCAGCTTGAAGAAATGGGTGCAGACGTTATCTGTATCAAGGATATGGCAAACCTTCTTCTTCCCTACGATGCTTATTCGCTCGTAAAGAAGCTTAAGGAAAATGTCAACGTTCCCATCCACCTGCACACACACAACACCACAGGTACAGGTGACATGGTCAACCTTATGGCGGCACAGGCAGGTGTTGATATCGTTGACTGTGCACTTTCTCCTCTTGCAAACGGTACCGCTCAGCCCGCAACAGAAGCTCTTGTTGCAACCCTTAAAGGCACAGACCGTGATACAGGACTTGACCTTACAAAGCTTTCGGACGCCGCCGCTCATTTCAGAAAGGTTGCAGCAAAGCTTAAGGAACAGGGCTCGCTCGATCCCAAGGTTCTCAATGTTGACACAAACACTCTTCTTTATCAGGTTCCCGGCGGAATGCTTTCGAACCTTATCTCTCAGCTCAAGCAGGCAAATGCGGAAGACAAGTACTACGACGTTCTTGCCGAAATTCCGAGAGTAAGAGAAGACTTCGGTTATCCCCCTCTTGTAACTCCCACAAGCCAGATCGTTGGTACACAGGCTGTTCTCAACGTTCTCTCGGGCGAGCGCTACAAGATGGTAACCAAGGAATCCAAAGGTCTTCTTCGCGGAGAATACGGCCAGCTTCCCGCTCCCGTAAACGAAGAAGTTCGCAAGAAGGCTATCGGTGATGACGAAGTAATCACCTGCCGTCCCGCAGACAACATTGCCCCCGAACTCGACAAATACCGCGAGGAGACAAAGGGCATTGCAAAGTGCGAAGAAGACGTTCTCAGCTACGCTCTCTTCCCTCAGGTTGCATCCAAGTTCTTTGACATCCGCGACGGCAGAGTTAAGGCGGAAGAACCTGCCACCGCAGCACCTGCGGCAAAGGCAGAAAGCAACGGCCCCAAGGTTATCTACGTTCAGGACCTTCTCAAGTAAGTTAAAAACAAGGAGTAAATATTATGCCTAAGTTTGTTGAAGACCTGCTCGGTTGGCTTACAACCGGCGGTGTCAAGATCGCAATTGCATTTCTTATACTCTTGATTTCCTTCCCGATCATCAACCGCTTTTCGAAATCCATCATCAAACGTTGTGAAAAGAAAAACTACGATAAGACGATCGGAAAAACCCTTTCGTACCTCATAAAGATCGGCGGCAAGGTGATCGTGCTGTGCTGTCTGCTCGGATACCTCGGTATTGATACTGCGGGCATCTCGGCTCTTATTGCCACACTTGGTGTTGGTATCGGTCTTGCGGTTCAGGGTTCGCTTGCAAACTTTGCGGGCGGAGTTCTGATAATTCTTACAAGACCCTTTAAGATCGACGATTTTATCGAAGCGCAGGGCGTTTCGGGCATTGTTGAAGATATCCACATTATCTACACGACCCTTCGCACCCCCGACAACAAGGTGGTTTCGCTTCCCAACGGAAGCCTTGCCAACGGCACCATCATCAATTACAGCACAAAAGAAACAAGACGTGTTGACCTTGTTTTCTCTATCGCTTACGAGACAGACTACACAAAGGCACGCAACCTTGTTCTTGAACTTGCAAAGAAGCACGGCAAGGTTCTTTCTGATCCCGAACCTTTCTGCCGTATTTCCGAACACGCTGACAGCGCCATCAAGCTTACCTTGAGAGTATGGTGCGACGCCGCAGATTACTGGGATGTATACTTCGACCTGCTCGAACAGGTTAAGGAAAGCTTTGACAAGGAAAACATCGTTATTCCTTTCAACCAGCTCGACGTTCACATCAACAACAAATAAGCCAAAACAAAAACGCCCGACATCGGGCGTTTTTTATTTTGTTTTTGTAATATATTTTGTCGAAATATTGACAAACTGCTCAAAATGTTATACAATATAATGTAAAACTAAATTTATCGGGAGGAGTATATATGCCGACAGGTAACAAGCACCAATTATATCCCTGCCGCTCGTGCGGTTCAAAATTTTCTCCGCAGTCCACAGGTGGAATTTGCCCTTATTGCAAAAACGCAAATCCTGCCCTTGTCGAGCTTTCGCGCAAGAATTCCATTATGCTTAAAAGACGCAAAAAGCAGGTGAAAAAAGCTCTTGTTCGCCTTTCTGTCGGTGTTATTGCCATAATCGCCGTCATTGCTGCACTTGTTATACTCATCTCCTCCATCGCAAAGAGCGGAAACGATCTTGTCTTTGCAACAGAGGACATAAACTCTTCTCCCGTTTTCTACACCGACTCTGACGGCAGGCTTTATTACTTTGCCGACGGAAAAACAACTCTTATCGGCAAAGGTGCAATAACCGATTACGTATACTCCGAAAAAAACAAGATCGCCTATGCGGTCTTTGAAGGCAGTAAAAACTTTGATTCCACCGCCTCCTCCTCCAGCCTTATCAAAATAACGGGCGGCGGCAAAAACGTTGAAACGGTTGCCGAAACCTACTACGGCACCATATCGTTTGTGCACGGCGGAAACTGCGAATACATCTACTACATGGTGGACGAAGTATTAAGCAGCTATCAAACCCCCTCGTATCTTTACGTTTCAACCCAAAAAGATCCGACGCCTGTGAAGATAGATGAATTTTCCGGCAGTGAATACTATGGCAATTTCCGCGTTTCTCCCAACGGAAAATATCTGCTTTATAAATCCGAGGACGAGGACGGCACAAAGCTTGTCAGATACTCTGCCAAGAGCGGAGAAAAAGAACTTTTGGGCATCAAAAACGCAGAACCCGTTTCTATTGACAACAAGGGAAAATGCTACTCGTACATAAAAAAGAGCGCCGACAGCGGACTTGCCACATTTTATGTTGAAACCGACGTTGCCGACCGCGAGCAGATCGCACTTCCCGCAGGGCATGCATCGAGCATTCTCGTATCTGCCGATTGCCGCGATTTTGTTATTGAATCGGGACACCTTACGGTTATAAAGCAATTCGGAAACGAAAGCACAGAGCTTCTTGTTACAGGCAAAAAGGGCTTTGGCATCGAATATTTTGATTCGCTTTCTTACACAGACCCGTCTCCCCTTGCGATTTCGGGGGTTGCAAAGCTTGAACACTGCAAAAACGAAAGCTTCTATCCCTACTACTACATTTCCGAAACGGCGGAAGGTTCTTCTTTGATGTACTGTCTTTCGGACGGCGAAAACGGAACTCTTATCGAAAACGGCTTTGCCCAGTTCTGTACCAACGGAAAAAAAGGTGCGTATATTGCAAACAACGCTCTTTACACTCTTGAGCTTGACGTCAAGAAGCCAAAGATAACACTTGCTTCCGAAAACTTCGGAGATTACAGCCTTTGCGGAATGTCCGACAACGGAAAATACATTTTCTGCTCGGACGAAAACGGAAATCTCAACCGCATACCTTTTAAGTACAAGGGTTCTGACTGGACAAGAATGGCGATAGATCCGAAAACCGTTGCCTTATCGTCCGACGGAAGAAGGATCATATACTCTTCCGACGGTGTGCTTTATTACGGCAAGGATGACAAGCCGACCAAGATCGCAGATCTTGTGAACACAGACAAGACCTTTGTTACCAACAACGTAAAAAAAGCCGTCTGTCTTGCGGAATCGGATGCAAGCAAGGCGGAAAACGCATACTCTCTTTACGTTTTTGACGGCAAAAAAGCAACAAGCATTGCCGACAACGTGACGGCGCTTTTTGTAACCAAATGTTTGTCGTCAAATAAATATTCCCCTTCGGTTTACACCAGTCCCTACGTTCCCGAGCTTGTCGAGGACGAGCAGTTTGATCCCGCCAATGATGGCGAAGATATCACGGCAAGCGACGAAAAGATTGCCGAGGAAGACTAAAGGAGAAGATCATGGAAAGAATAAGCAAGGAAAACTACTATCTCGACATCGCCTGCACCGTGGCAACAAGAGCCACCTGCCTTCGCAAGAAATACGGTGCCATCATCGTCAAGAACGACAGCATCATTTCCACAGGCTACAACGGAGCGCCCAGAGGACGCAAAAACTGCACAGACCTTTGCTTTTGCATGCGCGACAAGCTGAACATTCCCCGCGGCGAAAGATATGAAATGTGCCGCTCGGTGCATGCCGAAGCAAACGCCATCATCGCCGCTTCCCGCGATCAGATGATCGGCTCGACCATGTATCTTTGCGGAATAGACGCCAAAAGCGGAGAGCTTGTGGCCGACTCTTGCAGCTGCCAGATGTGCAAACGCCTTGTTATCAACGCAGGCATCGAAAAGGTTATTGTAAGAAACACAAAAGACAAATTCACCGTTTACGACGTTGAATCGTGGATCGAGGACGACGACAGTCTTAACGGCACTTTCGGATATTGATTTTTGAAAAATGAAAAAAGTTTTATTCGTCTGCACGGGCAACACCTGCAGAAGTCCCATGGCACAAGCTATTTTTAACCAATACGCCCCCGAGGGTTTTGTTGCTTCTTCCGCAGGCATCACGGCATCTGACGGCAAAGATGTTTCGGAAAACTCGCGCATTGCCCTTGAAGAGCTGGGCATTTCGATCGACCACAGATCGGAAAAGCTTTGCAGAGCACATCTTGAAGAATACGATTATATCGTCGGCATAACTTCAGACCACGCAAGGGTTATTGCATCGCTTTTTCCCGAATTCAAAGACAAGATATTTGCCTTTCCCGTTGACGTTTCGGACCCGTACGGCGGAGATATCATTCTCTATCGCAGATGCCGCGACAAGATACTTGACGGAGTGAAAAAGATAATCGGAGCGCTTGCAGATGAAGAGTGAGCCGATAATTATTGAAAAGGCGTCTGTCGGCGACTCGCCGCGCATTGCCGAAATCGAAAAGATATGCTTTTCGGTGCCGTGGTCGGAAAACAGCGTAAAAGATTTTATTGAAAACCCGTTGTGCGTCATGTTTGCCGCAAAAGATCGCGGCGTTGTTTGCGGGTACATCGGTCTTTACATTATCGCCGACGAATGTGATATTGCAAACGTGGCGGTTGTGCCCGAATACCGAAAATGCGGTATTGCAACAGCTCTTATTTCGCACGCGACAGACTTTGCGCGCGAAAAAAACGTTGAAAGAATGATGCTTGAAGTACGGGCATCGAACACGCCTGCCATATCCCTTTACAAAAAGTTTGGATTTGAAGAAGTGGGCGTCAGGAAAAATTACTATACCCAGCCAAAGGAAGATGCTCTTCTGATGGACAGGATCATCACAAAGAAAGCATAGACAAAAATGAAAATTTTAGCAATCGAATCATCCTGCGACGAGACCTGCGCCGCCGTTGTTGAAAACGGCAGAAAAATACGCTCAAACGTCGTCGCATCCCAAATAGAAACCCACGCCCTTTACGGCGGTGTTGTGCCCGAGATAGCATCACGCGCACATTCCGAAGCCATATCTTGGGTAACAAAAAAAGCCCTTGACGATGCAGGCGCAAAGCTTTGCGATATCGATGCCATAGCCGTTACCAACGAGCCGGGACTTATCGGAGCGTTGCTCGTCGGCGTAAACTTTGCAAAATCGCTTGCATTTGGCGCAGACAAGCCCCTTATACCCGTTCATCACATCAGAGGACACATTGCCGCAAACTACGCCCACTTTAACGGCGAGGACGGAAAAGAGCTTCTTGAGCCCCCCTTTGTTGCCCTTGTGGTATCGGGCGGTCACACCTCGCTTGTTGACGTCAGATCGTACACCGATTTTGAGGTTATCGGCGCAACCAGAGATGATGCGGCGGGAGAAAGCTTTGACAAGATAGCCCGCATGGTAGGTCTGCCCTATCCCGGCGGCGCAAAGATGGACGGAGCCGCCAAAAACGGCAACCCAAAAGCCTTTGCTTTTCCCGACACCCGTGTAAAAAACTGTCCCTACGATTTTTCGTTTTCGGGGCTTAAAACGAGCGCCGTCAATATCATCCACAACGCCGAGCAAAAAGGCGAAGTTATAGACTGTGCCGATATGTCGGCATCCTTTACGTCTGCCGTGGTTGGCGCCATAATCCAGCGTGTGGAGCTTCTTTTTTCGGACGAAGAAAGAAAGGCTCCCGAAAAGCTGGTGCTTGCAGGAGGAGTTGCCGCCAACAGTCATCTGCGTGCGGCGCTTGAAAAGTTGTGCAAAAAACATAACGTTAAATTTTTCGTTCCGCCCCTTTCGCTTTGCGGCGACAACGCCGTTATGATCGGTTGTCAGGCGTATTACGAATTTACACAGAACAAAGAAAAGAATTTCAGAGATCTGTCGCTGAATGCATATGCGACGGGTGAAATATCAAAATAAAAGACAGGAAGTTTAAAAAAATGAATCAGGATCCTAATTCCAAGCCCATATCCACCGCCGTCATCAGACGACTCCCCCGCTATTTCAGATATCTGCGCGAGCTGATCAGAGCGAGAATAACACGCATCTCGTCAAAGGAGCTTTCCGAGCGTATGAACGTTACCGCATCACAAATACGCCAGGACCTCAACTGCTTTGGCGGCTTCGGACAGCAGGGATACGGCTATAACGTGACAAACCTATACAGTAAAATTTCCACCATCCTCGGCACAGACAGAAGCTACACCGCCGTTATCATCGGCATCGGAAACCTGGGAAAAGCCCTTGCAAACAATCCTCTTTTTGAAAAGCGCGGCGTTACGATCACAGGTCTTTTTGATATAAGCAGTGACGTCATCGGCACAGAGATCGCGGGAGTTAAGGTTTCGGACTTTGAAACCATCGAAGCTTTTATGGCAGAGAAAAAGGCTGACATCGCAGTTCTTGCCGTCCCCAAAAACCAGGCGGCTGATGTTGCGGAAAGACTTGCGAAATGCGGTGTTCGCGGATTTTGGAATTTTTCCAACATGGAGCTTACTCTTGAAAAATACAACGTCAGAATCGAAAACATCCACCTCGGCGACACTTTGATGACGCTGTGCTATGAACTGACAAAACTTGACGACGAAGAAAAGGCGGAAAAATAAAAGAAAAAAGGGAAACCCCAAAAAGGTTTCCCTTAATAAAATCTTTTCACTCGCAACCATTGAGAAAGGCGATCGAGCGCTCTACGGCGTCTTTTGAATCACCCCAGGGCTCGGCATCGTATCGATAGTCGAACTTTTTGCAGAACCACGAAACGTCGGCAGAAAGCTTATCGAAATACGCCATCTGTGTTTCGTTGACCGCCTTTAAAAATTCGGGGTAAAGCTTCTTTGACATCTTGTTCGAGGCGGTCTTTATAAAGCGCGAATAGTGAGGCAGGCAGAAGAATTTTTGATTTGCCGTTTTCGTTCTGAAATCGCGGTCGCGCTCCCAAAGAAGCACGGCAGTCTCGACCATCTTTGATATCTTGCCCTCGACCATCTTGCAAACATAGCAACTTTCGGAAAGCTCGTCGAGTGACTTTGCCGTGGAAGCGCCTGCATCCTTTGTGAATATTGAAGGCTTTGTTTCAACGCTTTTTCTGATTTCGGCAAGATGGCTCTCGAGCATAAGTCCCATGCCGAGGCGGTTTTTCATATTGAACATGCGGTTGTTGTGCTTGCCGCAAAAGCCGAGCTTGTTGGTCTGTACTCGTATATCGGGCTCCATCATAGATGCGCCGAGTATGAGATCCAGCTCGTCATTTTCAAGCTTTTTGTAAAGGCGGCAGAAGGGACAGCCATCATCGCTTTCAAAAGCTTCGTTTACGGGTATAGTATATATTCTTTCTTCCATTTTTAACCGTTCCTTGTTTTTTCTTTAATTATAACAGACTTTTTATCAATAATCAAGAGTGATCGATATGAACAACAACAATATTTTTTCGACAAACGAAAAAGACGGCGCGATCGTGCTGGAAAAAGCTAAAAATTTCGCCCTTGCCGACGTTTTTGACTGCGGTCAGTGCTTCAGATTCAACAAGCGCGACGACGGTGCATATTTTGGCGTTGCCAAAGGGAAATACGTTGAGATCTTTGAAAAAGACGGAAACATATCGCTTTTCCCCTGCACAAAAGACGAGTTTTCGGCAATATGGCACGATTTTTTTGATCTTGGTTTTGACTATGCGGGATGCATCGAATCGTTCGGCTTTGACGAAACCTTGAAAAAAGCCGCGGGCTTTGCAAAGGGCATACGTATTCTGCATCAGGATCACTGGGAAGCTCTTTTATCTTTTATCATTTCGCAAAACAACAACATTCCGAGGATAAAAAAGATAATCGAGACGCTTTGTGAAAAATACGGAGACGCCGTATACACCGACAAAAACGGAAAGGTCTTTTATTCCTTCCCCACGCCCGAAAAAATTCTTGCGGCGGGAGAAAAGGAGATATTTGATCTGAAAACGGGCTTCCGTGCAAAATACATAATCGATGCGGCACAAAAAGTGTGCGACGGATATATAGATCTTTGCGCCCTTGAAAAGGACGACACCGAAACCGCCCTTAAAAAGCTTTGCACCATAAAAGGCGTGGGGCCAAAGGTGGCATCATGCGTACTGCTTTTTTCCTACCGCAAATACGATTGTTTTCCCATTGACGTATGGGTGAAAAAAATACTTGCAAAATACTATCCCGATTTTAAGGGAAAAGAATATTTCGGAGAATATGCAGGCATCGCCCAGCAATATCTTTTTTATTACGAGCGCTGTCAGAGCGGCGTTTTTCTGAGTTGAAAGGAGTTTTTTATAAATGGAAAACCTTCACACAATTTCCGACAAATCCTGTGTTATTGCTTCGCGTTGTCCCGAATGCGGAGCGATTATTGCAGACAGGATCAGTATATTTTCGATGTCGTCGGGACATCATAACATCAAATGCAAAATTTGCGGCAAAAGCACTCTTACGCTTGCACTTTCTGCCGACGGAAAGATCCGTCTTTCGGTGCCGTGCCTTGTTTGCCCCCATCCGCATCCTTTCACCCTTGCTTCCACAAGCTTTTTTAACAAGGAGCTTTTTATTCTTCAATGCTCATATTCGGGGCTTGACATCTGCTTTATCGGCACAGAAGAAAAGGTGGATGAAGCGCTGAGACTGAGCGCAAAGCAGTTGAAAGAGCTTTTTGAAGAGCAGAAAACAGAGGAAACCTCGCAAAACTTTCTTGATGCCAACGTGATGCAGGAGGTAATGTATGCCGTCGAAGATCTTGCCATTACCAACCGCATCAGATGCGATTGCGGAGAGCCGAACCTTTCAATCGTCGTTGACTATGACAAGGTACACATTTCGTGCAAGGACTGCAAGTGCAAAACCACCCTTTACGCCACAGAACAATCGGATATAAAACAGGCGGAATCTATCAAAAAGCTGATACTCGAAAAATAATCGTAACACTCTTTCGTCCTCCCTCATAATATGTAACAGAAGCCCACACAAAGAAGGAGGATGGCAAATGAGCTGCTTCGGAAACGCTTTTTCGGATGACAACATCTGGATCATTATCCTTATCGCTGTAATTATTCTCTGCTGCCTTTGCGGAGGTTAATTATCGCCAGAATACACTGCACCCGAAGTCCGCACTAACCTGCGGACTTTGTTTTTGATAAAAATTTCGCAAAATTTCAAATAATAGCACGCCTTTTTATCAATTTGTCTTGAAAAAGCCGATTGTTTTTGTTATAAT
Source organism: Clostridia bacterium (assembly GCA_017549365.1). GTDB lineage: Bacteria > Bacillota > Clostridia > Oscillospirales > CAG-382 > UMGS1052. Next base: position 3,007 of record JAFYUZ010000021.1, on the reverse strand, counting down.
ATAATTTGTTGTAAAATTTCTTGAAACAGGAAGATGACTTAAATATGACCACAAAGAACAAATTCAAGATAATTTCTCTTATTCTTTCGGCGGTGCTTTTATCGTCGGCTTGTCTTTTCGCGTGCACAAAGAGCGAAGAGACCCCCTCTGACGGCGACAGCGTGGTGACAGGTACCGAAACCGAAACGCCGTCTGACGCATCCGATGACGAAGGTACCCTCTCCCCGTCTGACAAAAACGAGGACGAGCCTTCTGACAAGGAAGATGAAAAGCCCGACGAAACCGAAAAAGAACCCGATGCGCCCGTTTTCAGAAATCCCCTTACGGGACTTGTGTGCGACGAAAGCTATGTGAACAAGCGCCCCGTGGCAATGATGATAAACAACATCAAGCAGGCAATTCCCCAGCTTGGAATTTCGAATGCCGACATTATGTACGAATGCATCGTTGAGGGCGGCATAACCCGATTGATGTGCGTTTTTTCGGATTACGAAAATCTGCCCGTCACGGGATCTGTCAGATCGTCGAGAGATTACTATATCGACCTTGCCCAGTCGCACGATGCCATATACGCCCACTGCGGCGGCAGTGAGGATGCATACGCTGCCATTGCGGCAAGATACATTGACAACATAGACGGCGTGCGCGGATCGCAGGCAGAGGCAAACTGCTACTGGAAAGATCAGGACAGAGTGCGCAATATGGGATATGAGCACGCATCCATGACAAGCGGAGAAAAAATCGCAAACGCCATAAGCGCGCTGAAATTCAGAACTCAGATAAACGAAGGCTTTGCACATCCCCTGCACTTTTACGAAACAGAAACCGCAATTGAGGGAGATGACGCCCTGTCGGTAACAGTTTCCTACTCGGGCAGTTATTCAAGATCCTTTTTTGCCTATGACGAAACGCTCGGCGAATACAAAAAAGGTCAGTACGGCACAGCCCACATTGATGCCAACACCGGAAAAGCCGTAAGCTTTGAAAACATCATTCTTCTCGGTGTCACCTACCGCAACACGGGAGATTATTACAACCACCTTGTAATGACCTTTGAGGGTGAAGGAAAAGGATATTACGTTTCGGGCGGAAAGCTTAAAAACATCGTTTGGAAAAAAGAGGGCAGACAGTCGCCGTACTCTCTTTACGAAGCGGACGGTGTGACTCCCCTTTTTATCAACCCCGGAAAAACTTATATCGGTCTTGCAAACGGACTTGCGCAGGTAAAATATTCTGCAACGGTCGATTACACCATCGAATAATCAACGAAAGGAATATATAAATGTACAACTACAAAACAGCCGCGGCGGAATTTTTATCGGGCAGTATTGATTCTCTCACAGTTTCGCAGATCGCGGATATGCTCGAATTCCCACCCGACAAGAAAATGGGCGATCTTGCACTTCCCTGCTTTAAGCTCAGCCGAGTTTTAAGAAAAGCTCCCCCCATGATCGCAGACAGCCTTAAAGCTGATCTTGACGGCAACGAAGAAGTGAAAAAAATCTTTAAAAACGTGCAGAGCGTTTCGGGATACCTGAACTTTTTCATCGACGAAGCAACTTTTTGCGAAACTCTTAAGGACATTGTGGCGGACCCCGACAAGTACGGTTCGAACGATATGGGCAAGGGCAAAAACATCGTTATCGACTATTCTTCCCCCAATGTGGCAAAGCCTTTTCACATCGGTCATCTGCGCTCGACCGTTATCGGTCAGTCGATAAAAAATCTTTTCAGATTCAGCGGATATACCTGCACGGGTGTAAACCACCTTGGCGACTGGGGAACCCAGTTTGGCAAGCTGATCGTTGCCTACAAAAAATGGGGCACAAAGGAAGACATTGAAGCCCGCGGAATCAAGGCGCTTAACGAAATATACGTTAAATTCCACAAAGAAGCCGAAATCGACAAATCGCTTGACGACGAGGCAAGAGAGGCTTTTGCAAAGCTCGAACAGCACGACGAGGAATGCTACAACCTTTGGAAGTGGTTTATTGAGCTGAGTATTGCCGAATACAAAAAGACTTATGCTCTTATCGGTGCAGAGTTTGAATCGTGGCTCGGTGAAAGCTTCTACTTTGACAAGGCCGAAGATATTGTAAAAGAGCTTCGCGAAAAGGATCTTCTTACCCTTGATGCAGGCGCGCATATCGTAAAGCTTGACGATTACAACATGCCCCCCTGCCTTATTCTTAAATCCGACGGCTCGACAATTTACGCCACCCGCGACATTGCCGCCGCTATGTACAGAAAAAATACATACGATTTTGAAAAGTGCATTTACGTCACCTCCGCAGGTCAGAGCCTGCACTTTGCCCAGTTCTTCAAGGTTATCGGCCTTATGGGCTATGACTGGGAGGACAAGCTGGTGCACGTTCCCTTCGGCACGGTAAGTATTGCAGGCACAAAGCTTTCGACAAGAGAAGGAAACGTTGTTCTGCTTGAGGACATCTTTGCAGAGGCAATATCCAAAACCCTTGAGATCATGAACGAAAAGAACCCCAACCTTGAAGACAAGGAAGAGATCGCAAAGGCGGTTGGTGTTGGTGCTGTTATTTTCCACGATCTTTCCAACAACAGAATCAAGGACGTAAGCTTTGTTTGGGATGAAGTTTTGAACTTCGAAGGCAACACAGGTCCTTATGTTCAGTACACCTATGCAAGATGCGCAGGTATTACCGACAAGGCAGACCACAAGATCGACACCGAAAAGCTTGTTATCACCAGCGAATTTGAAACCGATCTTTTGCGCGTTCTGCACGAGTTCCCCAACAAGGTAAACCAGGCACGCGAAGAGCTTGAACCCTCGGTCATCTCGAGATATCTTCTTGACGTATGCCAGAGCTTCAACAGATTTTATCACGATTGCCCCGTGCTTAAAGCCGACGACGAAAAGGTGAGAAACACAAGAATTGCCCTTGTTTCCGCCACCGCCGCAGTTCTTAAAAACGGTCTTTCGCTTATCTGTCTTAAAACACCGAAAAATATTTAATTAACATAACAAAGGAGT
>JAFYUZ010000020.1 GCA_017549365.1 Clostridia bacterium | reverse complement strand
GGCAAGCATCACATCACTTCGACCAACGGGCGCAACATCATTACGAACGAAGTGAGTAACATCACTTTTGCGTAAGCAAAAACATCACTCTTATACAATCTCAAAACAAAATATCGTATAACACACTATACCTTGCAGGGCAAGAGGTGTGCAAAAAGGACGAGAAAAAATCTCGTCCTTTTGATTTTAATATAAAACTGCTTTACAGTTGGGCTCCGTACGGAGGATTTTTTTATTGGATAAATATTATTCGCAAAGCTCTTTTGCAAGGGCATCAATGGCGTTTTTGCTTTCCTCGTTGAGAGCGGAAAGAATCTTTACTTCCGTTTGTGCATAGTTAAGGTCCTTGCTCTTTTCAAGCATGGACTTCATAACCTTTGTGGCGTTTGGAGCCCAGCTTCCGTTTTCGATAAAAGCGACAGTCTTGTTTTTAAAATTACGCTCGGTCAGATGATCGATAAATGTTCGCATGAAGGGGAAGATGTCGTTGTTGTAGGTGGTTGTTGCAAGAACGATCTTGCCGTATCTGAAAGCATCCTCAACCGCTTCTGCCATATCGCATCTTGCAAGATCCGACACCGCAACCTTGGGACAACCGTATTCCTTAAGCTTTTCGGAAAGAAGCTCAACCGCCTTTTTGGTGTTGCCGTAAACCGAAGTGTAGGCGATCACAACGCCTTCCGATTCCACCGAATAGCTTGACCAGGTGTTGTAAAGATCGAGATAGTATCCAAGATTTTCCGACAAAACCGGTCCGTGAAGAGGGCAGATCTTTTCAATGTCAAGTGCTGATGCTTTTTTAAGAAGAGCCTGCACCTGCGCGCCGTATTTTCCGACGATGCCGATGTAATATCTTCTTGCTTCGCACGCCCAATCTTCTTCTGTGTCAAGCGCACCGAATTTTCCGAAAGCATCTGCGGAAAAAAGAACCTTGTCAAGCTTATCGTATGTCACGATAACTTCGGGCCAATGTACCATGGGTGCGGTAAAGAAGGTAAGAGAGTGCTTTCCGAGAGAAAGAGTGTCGTTTTCGCCGACAACCATCTGTCTGTCGGCAAAATCAGTGCCGAAAAAGTTTTTCATCATTGCAAAAGCTTTTGCGGAAGCCACGATCTTGGCATTTGGGTACGCATTTGCAAAGCTTGTTATATTTGCGGAATGGTCGGGTTCCATGTGCTGAACGATGAGATAATCGGGTGTTCTTTCACCCAGGGCATTTTTTATGTTTTCAAGCCATTTTTCGCCAAAGCGTCTGTCTACCGAATCGAAAATTGCGATCTTTTCGTCAATCACGGCGTATGAGTTGTATGCCATACCGTTGGGGACGATGTACTGTCCTTCAAAAAGGTCAATTTCGTGATCGTTAACACCAACGTATCTGATGTCGTTTGTAATATTCATACTTGTCCACCTCTTAAAAAGTATATCGCATATATTTTACCACATTTTTGCAAAAACTGCAATATGTAAAATGATATTATTCGATAATTCTGCCGTCGGTAGAAACAGTTATTACCTGCCACGGAATGAATTTTCCGCTGTTCATCAAAGCTTTTTTTACAGCGTTTTCAATCCCGCCGCAACATGGAACTTCCATGCGTACCACCGTTACGCTTTTTATGTTGTTGCCTGCAATAATGGCGGTGAGTTTTTCGGAATAATCAACAGAATCAAGCTTTGGGCAACCGATGAGAGTGATCTTGTTTCCGATAAAATCGTTGTGAAAATTGCCGTAGGCGTATGCGGTGCAGTCTGCGGCAACAAGCAGGTGCGCGTTGTCAAAATACGGTGCGTTTGTGGGCACAAGTTTTATCTGACAAGGCCACTGCCTCAACCTTGATGCTACAGTGCTTGTTGAAAAGGGGAGAGTATCGTTTTTTCTTTCAAAAGCTTTTGCGCTTGTTCCGGGACATTGGCAGGCAGGGGGAGAGGTTTTCTTTTTCTGCTTTGCCTCGTTCACTGCCTTTTCGTCGTATGCAGGCGCTTCGCGCTCTTCAAAGGTTATGGCACCGGTTGGGCAGGCAGGAAGACAATCTCCGAACCCGTCGCAAAAATCTTCCTTTGCAAGCTTTGCTTTTCCGTTTACCATTTCGATGGCACCTTCGTGGCATGCTTTGGCACAGGCGCCGCAACCGTTGCATTTTTCTTCGTTAATTTTAATTATTTTTCTTATCATATCCGTTTTTCCCACTTTTTATTTTCAGAAGCATTTTCCGTCTTTGCAGTCAACAGTACCACCTGCTCTGTAGCACAGCTCGTTGGGGCATTGCGAAACCGAAAGATACTGTACAATGTTGTCAACCGTCGTTTCGGCGATGTTGGAAAGAGCCTCTTCGGTAAGAAACGCCTGGTGCGAAGTAACGATCACGTTGGGCATTGAGATCAGACGGGCAAGAGTATCGTCTTCCATAATGTGTCCCGAGTAATCCTCAAAGAAAAAGTCGGATTCTTCTTCGTAAACGTCAAGGCAGGCAGCGCCAACTTTTCTCGATTTGATTTCTTCAAGCAAAGCTTCGGCATCAACAAGGGCACCGCGCGAAGTGTTGAGGATAACAACTCCCTTTTTGCACTTTTCAAGTGCTTTTTTGTCTATGATGTGATGTGTTTCCTCGGTAAGAGGGCAGTGCAAAGAGATGATGTCGCTCTTTTCGAAAAGCTCGTCAAGCTCTGTATATCTTATCGTGTTGCCGTTGTCAAGTCCTTGTGCCGGAAATTTGTCGTATGCAAGAATTTTCATTCCAAATCCGCGGCAGATGTCTATGAACACTCTGCCTATGCGTCCCGTGCCGATAACACCCACAGTTTTGCCGTAAAGGTCAAAACCCGTAAGCCCCGAAAGACTGAAGTTGAAATCTTTCGTTCTGATATACGCTTTGTGTATTCTTCTGATAGACGTTAATAAAAGAGCCATGGCGTGTTCCGCAACCGCATACGGCGAGTATGCGGGAACTCTTAAAACGTGGATCTTTCCGAAAGCGTGTTTCATATCAACGTTGTTAAAACCTGCACATCTCAAAGCCACCACTTTCACTCCAAGCTCCACGAGCCTGTCTATAACGTATGCGTCGACTGTGTCGTTTACAAAAACGCATACTCCGTCAAAGCCTTGAGCAAGTTCAACCGTGTCTTTGTTCAGCTTTGTTTCAAAATATTTAAATTCAACGCCTGCTTTTTCACCGTATTTGTCAAAAGAAGGCTTGTCGTAGGGTTTTGTATCAAAAAAAGCAATTTTCATTGTTTTTACCTCCTTGATTTTCTATGATTATTATAGTATAATGTTTTTGGAATTTCTGTTGAATTTTCAACAAAAGGTGATTTTTATGAAAAAATATCTTGATATTTTAAAAAAATGTCCGCTTTTTGCCAACGTTTGCGAAGAAGATATCGTCCCTCTGCTTTCGTGTCTCGGTGCGCGCACAGAGTTTTTTGACAAGCGATACACCGTTTTTGCCGAAGGCTCGCCTGCAAAATACGTAGGCATCGTTCTTTCGGGTGGGGTGCAGATGGAAAGAGTGGATTATATGGGCAACCGTTCGATCGTGCTCTCTGCAGAGCCGTCAGAGCTTTTTTGCGAGGCTTTTGCCTGCTCGCAGGTACAGTCGATACCTGTAAGCGTTGTGGCCGTAAAAGAAAGCGAGATCATGTTTATTGATTGCGCACGCATAATGTATTCCTGCGATCATTCGTGCTCTTTTCACCGACAGATGATCTTCAACCTTATGAAAAATCTTGCAGAGAAAAACGTTCTTTTCCATCATAAGGTGGATATCACCTCAAAAAGGACAACGAGGGAAAAGCTTTTGACCTATCTCGACATCCAGTCAAAAAAGTTTTCGAGCCGAGAATTTTCTATTCCGTTCGACCGTCAGCAGCTTGCAGATTATCTCGAGGTTGAAAGAAGCGGACTTTCTGCCGAGATCGGAAAGCTGAAAAAAGAGGGAATACTTGATTCCGAAAAAAACAGATTCGTACTGCTTTAACAGTCATAGTGTTCCTTTTTGGTAGATATTTATTAGTTTTTGTTTTATAATTGTTTGTGCTTGAAAGGAGTTCCTTAAATGTCTGAATTTTTATCATCAATACATCCCGCCCTTGTGTGCGTTCTCGTGTGTGTTACAAAAATTGTTGAAATATCCATCCAGTCTCTCAAAACCTGTATGATGGTAAGAGGCCAGCGTGCCAAGGCGGCAGGTCTCGGTTTTCTCGAATGCGTCATCTGGGGTCTTGTGGTATCCACAATAATCGGAACACTGGGTGATGATCTTTTGCTTCTTCTTTTTTATTGCACGGGATATGCCGCAGGACTTTTCATCGGTTCTACCATCGAAAGCAAGCTTGCACTTGGCACATCAAGCCTTGAACTTATTGCAGGCGACGATTCTTCTAAAAAAATCATTTGTTATCTCAAGGATCAAAACCTCGGATATACCGTTTTTGAAGGTCATGGCTCAACCGACAAGATGAATATGATCTTGATCGTCCTTGCCCGCAAGGAAATGAAAAAAGTACTTTCCGATGTCAGAAGCCTGTGCGACGGAAAAGTTTTTGTCGTTGCATCCGACGTCAGCAAATACGCCGGCGGTCACGGAATGCTTAAATAATATCGGGAGATTCAAATGAAAATACTTGTACTTAACGGAAGCCCAAAGGGAAAATACAGCATAACCCTTCAAACGGTGAAATATCTTGAAAAGCTCTATCCATTACACTCTTTTTCGGTGCTTGACGTCGGTCAAAAGATAAAAGCTTTTGAAAAGGATTTTTCGCAGGGAAAGCAAGAGCTTGAACAAGCCGAAATGCTTCTTTTCTGCTATCCTGTTTACACTTTTATCGCGCCCTATCAGCTCCACCGTTTCATCGAGCTTGTCAAAGAAAGCGGCATCGACCTTTGCGGAAAATATGCCACACAGATAACGACATCAAAACATTTTTATGACGTTACCGCACACAAATATATCGAAGAAAACTGTGCCGATCTCGGACTTTCGTATATACGCGGTCTGTCCGCAGATATGGATGATCTTCTGACCGAGCAGGGACGGGCGGATGCCCGCGCTTTTTTCGAGCATCTTATGTTCGCGACAGAAAACGGATTGGTTAAAAAAGTCGATTCAAAAAAGCCTTCTTGTCCTTTTGAGGGTGTTAGTGTTTCTGTACCCGAAGCGATGGGTGAAAAAAACGACCGTCAAGTTGTGGTCGTTACCAATTGCGAAAAAAACGATACAAAGCTTTCGGCAATGATATCCCGCTTTTCTGCGGTTTGCCGCGAAAAAGTCCGTGTGGTCAACATTCTTGATTTTCCTTTTTCGGGCGGGTGTCTCGGCTGTTTCAATTGTGCCACCGACGGAAAGTGTGTGTACAAGGACGGATTTGACAGTTTTCTGCGAAACGATATTCAAACAGCATCAGCTATTGTTTATGCTTTCAGAATAAAAGATCATTCCATGGGCGCCTCCTTCAAGCTTTATGACGACAGACAGTTTTGCAACGGACACAGAACGGTGACAATGGGCAGCCCCGTCGGATATATCGTCTGCGGCAACTATGAAAACGAGCAAAACTTAAAAATGATAGTTGAGGGAAGAGCGCAGGTGGGAGGAAACTACCTTTGCGGTGTTGCCACCGACGAGATCGATGCGGATGTTGCAATAGATCGCCTTTGCACAAATCTTACTTATGCCCTTGATAACAAGCTTACCGCTCCCAAGAATTTTTACGGAGTCGGCGGCATGAAGATATTCCGCGATCTTATCTGGACCATGCAGGGGATGATGAAGGCAGACCACAAATTCTATAAAAAGCACAAGCAATACGATTTTCCTCAGAAAAACAGGGGAACAATGCTTAAAATGTACTTGGTCGGAGCACTGATATCCTCGCCGAAAATAAGGGCAAAAATGGGCAACAAAATGAACGAAGGGATGCTTGCACCATACAAGAAACTTTTAGATAGCATAAACATAAAATAAAAAAATGCACCGCGAAAAACGCGGTGCATACTTTTTTGCAAAAATTATTTCGAGCAGAGTTCAAGAGTATCTCTTGCGATCATAAGCTCTTCGTTTGTGGGGATAACAAGGACTCTTACCTTTGCATCCTTTGTGGAGATATCGTATTCAACGCTTGTGCGCTTTGCCTTTGCGTTGAGTTCTTCGTCGATTTCAACACCCATGAATCTGAGCTTTTCAGCAACGCGGGTTCTGTACTGAGGATTGTTTTCGCCGATACCGCCTGTGAATACAACTGCGTCAATGCCGCCCATAGCTGCTGCATATCCGCCAACGTACTTTGTAAGCTGGTGGCAGAGCATCGATTCAACGAGCTGATATCTTTCGTTGCCGTTTCTTGCGCCTTCTTCGATGTCGCGGTTGTCGCTGGTAACGCCGCCTGTAACACCGAGGATACCCGACTTCTTGTTCATGATGGTATCCATCTGTTCAGCGGTGATGCCTTCCTTCTTCATGATGATGGGGATGATAGCGGGGTCGATGCTTCCGCAACGTGTACCCATCATGATACCTTCAAGGGGAGTAAGACCCATTGTGGTATCAAAGCACTTGCCATCCTTAACTGCTGCAATGGAAGAACCGTTGCCAAGGTGGCAGGTAACAACGCGAAGACCTTCGGGGTTGTTTTCTTTTCCGAGCATAGCCGCAGCTCTTGCGCTTACATATCTGTGAGAAGTGCCGTGGAAACCGTAGCGGCGGATCTTGTACTTTTCGTAATATTCATAGGGAAGTGCATACATGTATGCATAGTCGGGCATTGTCTGATGGAAGCCTGTGTCAAATACGGCAACCTGAGGAACGCCGGGCATAAGCTTTTCGCAAGCAAGAATACCTGTGAGGTTGTGGGGGTTGTGAAGAGGGCCGAGGTCGAAGCATTCCTTGATAGCTTCAACAACCTTTTCATCAACGATAACAGAGCCCGAGAACTTTTCGCCGCCGTGAAGAACACGGTGACCAACGGCGTTGATCTCGCTCATCGAAGAAATAACGCCCTGAACAGGGTCTGTAAGGGTCTTGATAACGAGGTTGATAGCTTCCTCGTGATTCTTCATATCAACATCAAGCTTATAATCGTCGCGTCCGTCAACCTTCTGCTTGAAGTTTCCGCCTGCAATACCGATTCTGTCGCACATACCCTTGGCGATAACCTGCTCGTTTGTCATATCGATAAGCTGATACTTGATCGAAGAGCTTCCTGCATTGATAACAAGAATTTTCATTTTTTCTATCCTTTCTTAAAACGCAACGCCAAAAGACGTTGCCTATTTTTTACATACATTATATTATATTACATATTTTTATAAAATTCAAGTGCTTTTGCCGATTTGTAGCAAAATGCAGTATTATTTCTTGAAAAAAGATAGTTTATTTTCTTCCGACTTGCACAAAATATCGATCGGAGGTGATAGCTTTGCAAAAAAAATATGCTTTTGCATTGGCGGCTCTTTTCGTTGCCATCACATCCTTAAACGTTTTTGCTGGTAGTTCTTCCGAATGTTTTTCGTGGTATACCGTGCCGACAAAAGACGAAATAAGACCAACGTCTTTTGAAGCACGTGATATTGTCGAAAAATACAACTGTATCTATCTTGGGTGCGCTGACAAAAAGAAAATATACCTGACTTTTGATGCAGGTTATGAAAATGGAAACGTCGAAAAAATTCTTGACGCTCTGAAAAAGCACGACGTTAAAGGCGCATTTTTCGTTCTGCCGCATTTTATCAAGCAAAACCCGCAGCTTATCAACCGTATGACAGACGAAGGACACCTTGTTTGTAATCATACCACAAGCCACCGCGATATGAGCAAGATCACGTCGCCCGAGCAGTTTGAAAAAGAGCTTTCGGAAATAGAGAGTATTTTCCGTGAACAAACGGGAAAAGAAATGAGCAAGTTCTATCGTCCGCCCGAAGGCAGGTTTTCGCAAGAAAATCTGAAAACCGCAAAAGATCTCGGTTACACCACGGTTTTCTGGAGCCTTGCCTATGCCGATTGGGACAATAACAAACAAATGGATCCCGAAAAAGCAAAACAGTTGATCCTGTCGCGCGTGCACAACGGATGTGTCATGCTTTTGCATCCCACGTCGTCCACAAACGCCGCAATACTTGACGATCTTATATCACAGCTTAAAGAGCGCGGATACGAATTTTGCACGTTGGATGAATTTGAACGATGATAGTAAAAAGATTTTTGACGATGATGCTTGCACTATTCTTCGCTTTTTCGTCATCGGCAGTAAACGCCGAACGAATCAGCGATTATGAATTTGAAAAAGGAAACAGCAATCTCGTTGTCAATAACCGTTCGGCAAAAAAATGTGTGGCATTGACCTTTGACGATGGGCCGCACCCAAAATATACCCCCGAGATACTTGATATCCTAAAAAAATACGGTGCCAAAGCAACCTTTTTTGTGGTGGGAAGCAATGCGCTTCTTTATCCCGATATAGTGAAAAGTGAAGCGGAGCAGGGACATGAGATAGGAAACCACACTTTTTCTCATCCCGATCTTAAAAAGATTTCTGCATCGGATTTTATCGACGAAGTAAGAAAAACTTCCGATGTGATATATAATATCACGGGGGAAACACCAAAGCTTTTTCGTCCTCCCGGCGGATATCTGAACAACGATATCGTAAAGGAGATAATCGAGTGCGACGGAAAACCCGTTCTTTGGTCGTGGAGACAAGACACCCGTGACTGGGCGTGTCCCAGTGCAGATTGCATTGTTGAAACTGTCATCGAAAATCTTAAAGATGGCGATATAATCCTTTTTCACGATTACAATGCGGGTTCAAGCCCAACACCTGTGGCTCTTGAAAGAATATTAAAAGAGCTTTCGGAAGACGGATACAGATTTGTGACAGTATCGGAACTTATGAGCATATAAAACGTTGGCGTTGGAAAAAACATTCCAACGCCAAAATTTATGTAATAATTAGCCGTTTGAGGTCTTTACTTTTTGAATTAAATATGGTAAAATAATCAAGTAGCAATTCACTCGAAAGGAATCTAAAAATGAAATCAGTTATTACAGTAACAGGAAAAGATACAAAGGGCATTATTGCCAAAGTCAGCACAAGATGTGCGGATTTCGGTGCAAACATCGTTGACATTTCACAGAGCGTACTTCAGGATTATTTTGCCATGATGATGCTTGTAGAAATTGACGAGCTGTCGATCAGTTTCGGAGATTTTGTAGACGAGCTCAGATTACTCGGCGAGCAGAACGGGCTTCTTATTCAGGCTATGCACGAAGACATCTTCAATTCGATGCACAGAATATAAGCCTTCGGAGGAATACGCACAATGCTCAATACAAAAGATATTCTTGAAACCATAAATATGATACGCGAGGAGCATCTTGATGTCCGCACGATTACAATGGGCATTTCGCTTCTCGACTGTCAGACCGATTCCAACAAGGAAACCTGCAGAAAGATCTATGATAAGATCACCAAAAATGCAGAAAAACTTGTGGAAACAGGTTGCAACATCGAAAAAGAATATGGAATACCGATCATCAACAAGCGCGTTTCGGTAACACCTGTTGCCATCGTCGGCGGTTCGAGGAGTGCCGAAGATTATATCGAGATTGCAAAAACTCTTGACAAGGCGGCAGACACTGTCGGCATCAACTTCCTCGGCGGATTTTCTGCTCTTGTACATAAGGGCATCACCGCCAACGATAAATGCCTTCTCGAGGCCATACCCGAAGCCCTTGCAACAACGGGAAAGGTTTGCTCGTCGGTAAACGTCGGCACGACCCGTTCGGGCATCAATATGGATGCAGTAAAAATATGCGGTGAAAATATCAAAAAGCTTGCATATCTCACGCGTGACAACGATTCTATCGGATGTGCAAAATTCGTCGTTTTCGCAAACGTTCCCGAGGATAACCCATTTATGGCAGGTGCTTTCCATGGCGTCGGTGAACCCGAAACTGTTATAAACGTTGGTGTATCGGGTCCCGGCGTTGTAAGAAGTGCCGTAGAGCGTGCAGGCGACTGTGATTTTTCAACCCTTGCAGACGTTATCAAAAAGACCGCATTCAAGGTCACCCGTATGGGTCAGCTGGTTGCGGGCGAAGCGTCAAAGAGACTTGGCGTTCCTTTTGGTATTGTCGATCTTTCTCTCGCTCCCACACCTGCCGTCGGCGACTCTGTTGCTCACATTCTTGAGGGTATGGGACTTGAAAGCTGCGGAGCTCCCGGAACAACAGCTGCTCTTGCAATGCTTAACGATGCCGTTAAGAAGGGCGGAGCCATGGCTTCCTCTCACGTTGGTGGACTTTCGGGTGCTTTCATTCCTGTTTCCGAAGACCAAGGCATGATCGACGCCGTATCCTGCGGTTCGCTCACTCTTGAAAAGCTTGAAGCAATGACCTGCGTATGCTCTGTCGGACTTGATATGATCGCTATCCCCGGCGACACCTCGGCAGAAACTATTTCGGGTATCATCGCAGACGAAGCGGCGATCGGTATGATAAACAGCAAGACCACTGCTGTCAGACTTATTCCCGCATATGGCAGAAAAGTCGGTGACAGTGTAGAATTCGGCGGTCTTCTCGGATATGCACCCATCATTCCCGTAAACACCTTCTCGTGTGAAAAATTCATCAAACGCGGCGGACGAATCCCCGCACCGATTCACAGTCTCAGAAACTAAGTTATTAAAAAAATCTCCGTGCATATTGCACGGAGATTTTTGTGTTATTTCGTTTTCTTTTTAAAAACAATGCTGTGAAGTATTCGCACAATAGGAAGCAGATACAAAAAGAATGCAAAGAGTATCGATTCTGTCGGCGCACCTATTGATGCAAGCGGAACAGCACCCGCTATCGACCACGGAATAAGTGGGGAAATGACCACCGCCGTGTCTTCAAGCATTATTGCAAACTTTTCCTTGTTTTTTTCGGTTTCGTTGCAAAGCTGTTCTGTGAGCATGATCGTCAATGTCTGATTGCAGGCAAGGCAACCCGAAACGATCGAGGTCAAAAGAACCGCAAGGTACACAGTTGTTTTTCCCGCAAGCATTGCTATACCTTTTTTCGCTTTGTCAAGAAGCCCCGTTTTGTTAAATATTCCCGAATACGACGAAGAAATGCAGACTATTGCGGTAACTCGAAGCATCGAAAGAATGCCTCCGCCGTTCAGCATTGATGAGATGTTTGGGTCTTTTGCGGAATATCCTTTCAGAATACAAAGAAAAATTTCCGAGACATCTGTCTTTTGCACAAATATGCATATAAGAAACGCGGATACAATGCTCACACCCATGACTATTCGCACATTCAGCTTTAAAATTGCAAGCACAAGAAGCAAAACCGCAGGTACGATCACAACCGGCGACAGCACAAATTCTTTCCCAAACAAGACTTCAAGATCGGGGATCTCGCCATCGGTATTGTATGACGAACCGAGAATAAAGCAGATGACGCACGATATAACAAAGGGCACAGCTCCCGTTGCAAACATCTTTTTTATGTTGGAAAAAATATTTGTTTTCGTAATGGTGGAAACAAGCAGAGCGCTTGTGGAAACGGGTGAGCATCTGTCGCCAAAATATGCACCTGCAAGCACGGCACCTCCCGTCAGCACAGGCGAAAAGCCGATGGATGACGAAATGGTTGCACATATCACTCCCACTGTTGCCGCAGTGCCAAAGGCCGTGCCTGTGAGAAAAGAAATAAGACAATTCAAGATAAACGCCGCAGGCAGAAAAACTTTCGGTGATATCAGCGAAGATGATATACTTACAATATAGGGAATTGTTCCCGAAGCGCGCCATAAAGCGGTTATCATTCCGATCAGGATAAAGGTGATGAGGATATTTTTAACCGTCTTTATTCCCGAAAATGCCATTTTTGCAGTTTCGCGAAGAGAAAAACCTTTGCAAAAGGCATAAACCGAAAAAAGCACAAGACCTGCAAGAAGGGCGTATATCAGGTTAAAGCCGATGATAAGACAAGCGACAAGTATGGCGCAAAACGTAATTATGACAGCAAATTCCATAAAAAATACGCTTTCGTTTTTGATAATTAAGAGAAAGGGATGTAAAAGCTTACATCCCTTAAAATTTTTATTTTAGAACAAACCAACGATCTTTCCGTCTTCGTCAACGTCGATCTTTTCTGCCGCAGGAACTTTGGGAAGTCCGGGCATGGTCATGATGTCGCCGGTGAGAACGACGATAAAACCTGCACCTGCCGAAACTTTAACGTTTTTGATGGTAACGGTGAAGTTTTCGGGAGCGCCAAGCTTTGTGGGATCGTCAGAGAAAGAATACTGAGTCTTTGCCATACAGATGGGAAGCTCGCCAAATCCGAGAGCTGTAAGGCTTGCAATCTGTTTTGCCGCCGAGGGAAGAACAGAAATTCCGCATCCGCCGTAGATCTTCTTTACAACAGCTTCAATCTTTTCTTCGATTGTGCCCGAAAGCTCGTACGAGAAGGTGAAATCGCCCTTTTCCTCTTCACAAAGTCTTACAACTTCGCGTGCAAGTTCAACACCGCCGTTTCCGCCGTCAGCCCAGACAGTCGAAAGTACAACGTTTACGCCAAGTTCCTTGCACTTTGCGATAATAAAGTCGATTTCCTTGTCGGTGTCGGTGGGGAAGCGGTTGATGGCAACCACGCAGGGGAGCTTGTATACGTTTTTAATATTGGAAACGTGGCGCAAAAGGTTGGGGATACCCTTTTCAAGAGCTTCAAGATTTTCGTTTGCAAGCTCTGTTTTCAAAAGTCCGCCGTGCATCTTAAGCGCACGAACAGTGGCAACCATAACAACAGCCGAAGGGGTAAGTCCTGCCATGCGGCACTTGATATCAAGGAACTTTTCAGCACCGAGATCTGCGCCAAAGCCTGCCTCTGTGATGGCATAATCGCCCATCTTAAGAGCTGTTTTTGTTGCAATAACAGAGTTGCAACCGTGGGCAATATTTGCAAAAGGACCGCCGTGAACAAACGCGGGTGTACCTTCAAGGGTCTGTACAAGGTTGGGCTTTATGGCATCCTTCAAAAGTGCCGTCATTGCACCCTGTGCTTTAAGATCGCCGCAGGTAACGGGCTTGTCGTCGTAGGTATAACCAACGATAATGCGGGAAAGTCTTTCTTTAAGGTCTGTGATAGACGAAGCAAGACAGAGAACCGCCATGATCTCGGATGCAACAGTGATATCAAAACCGTCCTCACGGGGCATTCCGTTGGGTTTGCCGCCAAGTCCGTCCACAATGTTGCGCAACTGTCTGTCGTTCATATCGACACAGCGCTTCCATGTGATCTTTCTGGGGTCAATACAGAGAATGTTGCCCTGCTGGATGTGGTTGTCAAGCATAGCGGCAAGAAGATTGTTTGCGGCGCCGATGGCGTGGAAATCTCCTGTGAAGTGGAGATTGATGTCTTCCATGGGCACAACCTGTGCATATCCGCCGCCTGCGGCACCGCCCTTGATTCCGAAAACGGGACCGAGGGAGGGTTCGCGCAGAGCAACTGCAACTTTCTTTCCGATTTTTGCCATACCGTCGGCAAGACCGATGGTGGTTGTGGTTTTGCCTTCACCTGCGGGGGTGGGGGTTATGGCGGTTACGAGAATAAGCTTTCCGTCCTTTTCGTCCTTTTTATCCTTAAGGAGCGAAAGGTCGATCTTTGCCTTGTATTTACCGTAATGTTCAAGATATTTTTCATCAACGCCTGCGGTTTTTGCAATGTCGCTGATATTTTTCATTTCAATGCTTTGGGCAATTTCTATATCGCTGAGATATGCCATTTCAAGCACTTCCTTTCGATTCTTTATGGATGATTATTTAAAGAACTTAACAGCGCTGCGGAACATTCCAATGTCGTAGTCACCGGGAACATTTTTGTAAAGTCCGCTTCCTGTACGTTCGGAATGACCCATCTTGCCGAATACTCGACCGTCAGGAGAAGTGATACCTTCAATGGCAAAATCAGAGCCGTTGGGGTTGCAACGGATATCAAATGTGGGTTCGCCGTTTGCATCAACGTACTGAGTTGCGATCTGACCGTTTGCGGCAAGTTTTCTTATCAGTTCTTCGCTTGCAATAAATCTGCCTTCGCCGTGAGAAATCGGAACAGTATAGATATCGCCGACTTCTGTTTCAGAGAGCCAGGGAGATTTGTTCGAGCAGATACGCGTGCGAACAAGTCTTGACTGATGGCGTCCGATGACGTTGTAGGTAAGGGTAGGACAGTTTTCGTCTGTATCAATGATCTTTCCGTAAGGAACAAGACCCAGCTTTATAAGTGCCTGGAATCCGTTACAGATACCGCACATAAGTCCGCCTCTTACATCAAGAAGCTCGCCCACTGCATCCTTTACTTCGTTGCTGCGGAAGAATGCGGTGATGAACTTACCCGAGCCGTCGGGCTCGTCTCCGCCCGAGAATCCGCCGGGTACGAAGATCATCTGTGCTTCCTTTGTCTTTGCGGCAAATTCTTCAACAGATCTTGCAACAGCTTCGGAGGTAAGGTTTCTGATAATAAAGATTTCGGGATCAGCACCTGCAAAGCTCAACGCTTTTGCGGTGTCGTATTCGCAGTTAGTGCCGGGGAATACGGGAATAAGAACCTTGGGCTTTGCACACTTAACAGTTGCGGAAACTCTTGTTTGTGCTTTGTAGTCAAGCTTTTCAATGGGTTTCTTGTCAAAGGGAATGTTGCATGCAAAAATAGGTTCGAGCTTGCCTTCGTAGATGTCAAGAAGCTTGCACAGACAGAGCTTTTCGTCTTTGTATGCGATCTCTTTTTCTTCTGTTGTATAACCGAGAAGCTTGCCGCAGTCGCAATCTGCGCCGTCTGCAAGTTCAAGTATAAAGGCACCGTAATTGTAGCCGAATATTTCATCAACAGAAAGATCGTCGGCAAACTTAAATCCGATGTCGTTACCAAAGCACATCTTCATAACAGCTTCTGCGCATCCACCAACGCAGGGAGTGTATGCGGCAATCGCCTTGCCATCGCCGATAAGCTTTGAAACTGTTTCATATACTTTTTTCTGCGATGCGGGACAGGGGAGATGGTCAGATGTGTATTCGGGAGCGATAAGAACAACTTTGTGTCCTGCACCCTTGAAATCGTTGGAAATAACTCTTGCGATCTTGCCTGTGGTTACTGCAAACGAAACGAGTGTGGGAGGAACATCGAGCTTTTCAAAGCTTCCGCTCATCGAGTCTTTGCCGCCGATAGAGCCGATGCCAAAATCGAGCTGTGCCGAGAAAGCACCGAGAAGTGCGGCAAGGGGCTTGCCCCAACGCTTTGCATCGCGGCCGGGCTTTTCAAAATATTCCTGGAATGTGAGATAAACGTCATTGAATTCCATACCCGATGCGATAAGCTTGGATACAGATTCGATAACGGCAAGATATGCGCCGTGATAGGGGCTCTTTTCGGAGATAAAGGGGTTGAAACCGTACGCCATAACAGAACAGTCTGCGGCGTCTCTGTCTTCAACAGATATCTTGTTTGCCATTACCTGTGCGGGAGTAAGCTGATTTTTACCGCCAAAGGGAGCAAGAACAGTGCCTGCACCGATGGTCGAGTCAAAACGTTCGGAAAGTCCGCGCTTCGAGCAGGTGTTAAGGTCGCCTGCAAGGGCGGTATAATTATCCGAGAAGCTACCTTCGATCTTCTTTTTGAAGCATTCGGGCTTTGCGGGAGCAATGTCAATGTGCTTTTCAGCGCCGTTGGAATTTAGAAATTCGCGGCTGATATCAACGATGGTCTTGCCGTTCCAGTGCATAACAAGTCTGGGTTCTTCGGTAACCTTTGCAACAATGGTTGCTTCAAGGTTTTCGCTTGCGGCAAGCTCGCAGAACTTGTCTGCATCCTTTGCTTCAACAACGACCGCCATTCTTTCCTGCGATTCACTGATAGCAAGCTCTGTGCCGTCAAGTCCGTCGTATTTCTTGGGGACAGCGTTAAGGTCAACGAGAAGTCCGTCCGCAAGTTCACCTATTGCAACAGAAACGCCGCCTGCACCAAAGTCGTTGCAACGCTTTATAAGTCTTGACGCATTGCCGTTTCTGAAAAGTCTTTGAAGCTTGCGCTCTTCGGGGGCGTTGCCCTTCTGAACTTCGGCTCCGCAGCTTTCGAGCGATTCAACGCTGTGAGATTTTGACGAGCCTGTGGCACCGCCGCAACCGTCTCGGCCTGTTCTGCCGCCGAGAAGAATGATAACATCACCGGGATCGGGACGCTCGCGACGAACGTTCTTTGCGGGAGCCGCCGCAACGACAGCACCGATCTCAAGACGCTTTGCCGCATAACCTTCGTGGTATATTTCATCAACAAGTCCTGTGGCAAGACCGATCTGGTTGCCGTAGGAAGAGTAGCCTGCGGCCGCAGTTGTTACGATCTTTCTCTGAGGAAGCTTGCCGGGAATGGTTTCGGATACAGGCTTCAAGGGATCAGCCGCACCTGTTACACGCATTGCCGAGTAAACGTATGCACGTCCCGAAAGGGGATCGCGGATAGCACCGCCGATACAAGTTGCCGCACCGCCGAAAGGTTCGATTTCTGTGGGATGGTTGTGTGTTTCGTTTTTGAAAAGAAGAAGCCAGTCTTCGTCCTTGCCGTCAATTTCAACCTTGATCTTAACTGTGCAAGCATTGATTTCTTCGGATTCGTCGAGCTTGTCGAGAAGACCTGCTTTTTTAAGATGCTTTACAGAAAGGGTAGCGATGTCCATAAGGTTTATGGGCTTTGTTCTGCCAAGCTCTTTTCTTGTGTTTACGTATCTTTCGTAAGCGCCTTTAAGAAGATCGTCCTCAAATTCAACGTTGTCGATGGTGGTGAGGAAAGTGGTGTGACGGCAATGGTCAGACCAATATGTATCGATCATCTTGATTTCTGTGATGGTGGGATCGCGCTTTTCGGAAACGAAATAGCTCTGGCAGAATTTAAGATCGTCAAGGTCCATGGCAAGACCGCGGGCTTTGAGAAAAGATGCAAGCTCTTCTTCGTTCATTTCGCAGAAGCCGTCGAGAGTTTCAACAGTTTCGGGAAGAGCATATTCTGCCTTAAGTGTATCAAATCTGTCGAGAGTAGCTTCGCGGCTTTCAACGGGGTTGATAACGTATTTCTTTATCTTTGCAATATCCTCGTCAGAAAGCTTGCCGCCGAGAATATATACCTTTGCACTGCGAACAGTGGGTCTGTCGCCGTGCGAGATGATCTGAATACACTGTGCCGCCGAGTCTGCTCGCTGGTCGAACTGACCGGGAAGAAATTCTACTGCAAAAACAGTATCATCAGAGCCGTATTCGATCTTTTCGGATGCTATATCAAGCTGGGGCTCCGAGAAAACAGTCTTTACAGCGTAATCAAAAAGATCCTTGTCGATGTTTTCAACGTCGTATCTGTTGATAAGACGGAGCGATTCAAGATTTTCTATGCCGAGAAGAAGTCTGATGTCAGAAAGAAGAGCCTTTGCGTCGTTGGCAAGAGCTTCTCTTTTTTCTACATATACTCTGTAAACCACAGCTTATACCTCCTTGTTGTATACGGCAAGAGCCTTCTTGCCAATGTCGTTTCTCTTGTATGCGTTTTGGAAGGAAATCTTGTCGCAAAGAGCGTATGCACCCTTGATGGCACAATTAAGGCATGCACCCTTTGATACAGCGCCAAGAACTCGTCCGCCGCTTGTCACAACCTTGCCGTCACAAAGTTTTGCACCTGCAACGTAGATCTCTTCGTTTTCCTCGAGCTTTTCGGGGAAAGTGATCTCAAATCCAGTTTCGTATTTTTCGGGATATCCGTTGGAAGCCATAACAACACAGCATGCGGCACCATCAGAAAATTTAACTTCTGTTTCCGCAAGCTTTCCTTCTGCCACCGCCTTCATAACTGTGAAAAGATCGCTTTCAAGAAGGGGCAGAACGACCTGGGTTTCGGGATCGCCGAAACGGCAGTTGTATTCTATTACCTTGGGGCCGTTCTTGGTGAGCATAAGTCCAAAGTAAAGACAACCCGAAAAAGTTCTTCCCTCACTGTTCATAGCGTTGATGGTGGGGAGGAAAATCTTTTCCATACATTCGTCGGCGATTTCCTTAGTATAGTAAGGATTGGGAGCAATAGTTCCCATGCCGCCGGTGTTAAGACCTTCGTCGTTGTCTTTTGCACGCTTGTGGTCCATGGAAGAAATCATGGGCACAACGCATTTTCCGTCGGTAAACGAAAGCACCGAAACTTCGGGACCTTCAAGAAATTCTTCGATAACAATGTTGTTGCCGCTGTCGCCGAAAACCTTGTCTTCCATCATGGAAATTACGGCTTGCTTTGCTTCGTCGCGTGTCATGGCGATTATAACGCCCTTGCCAAGCGCAAGTCCGTCGGCCTTTATAACTGTGGGAATAGGTGCGGTTTCGAGATACGAAAGAGCAGCCTTGGCATTGTCAAAAACTTCGTACTGAGCTGTGGGAATGCCGTATTTTTTCATCAGGTTTTTGGAAAAAACCTTGCTTCCTTCAATGATCGCCGCTTTCTTTTCGGGACCAAAGCAGGGAATACCAAGCTCCTTGAGCTTGTCAACGCATCCGAGAACCAACGGATCATCGGGAGCTACAACGGCAAAATCAATATTGTTTTCCTTTGCAAATGCTGCAATGGCATCAATGTCCTTTGCACCAATGGCAACGCATTCGCAATCGTCCTTCATTCCGCCGTTTCCGGGCAGAGCGTAGATCTTTTTGATTTCGCTGTTCTTTTTCAGCGATTTGATTATGGCGTGTTCACGGCCGCCACCGCCGACTACCATTATATTCATTATATCTTCCTTGAAATATGATTTTTATAGAAAATAAGCTTTATCAGTGGTGGAAAAGGCGCATTCCTGTAAACGCCATGGCAATGCCGTATTTGTTGCAGGCTTCGATTACAAGGTCGTCTCTTATCGATCCGCCAGGCTCTGCAATGTACGAAACACCGCTCTTTTTTGCGCGTTCAATGTTGTCACCGAAGGGGAAGAAAGCATCCGAACCGACAGAAACACCGCTGATGGAAGCAAGATATTCTTTTGCTTCTTCGTCGGTAAGTCTTTCGGGCTGGTGTGTAAAGTATTTCTGCCAGATACCGTCTGCGCAAACATCTTCTTCGTTTTTGTTGATGTATCCGTCAACAACGTTGTCGCGGTCTGCTCTGCCGAGTGTGGGAAGGAAAGGAAGCGCAAGAACTTTTTCGTGCTGTCTCAACTGCCATGTGTCTGCCTTTGTGCCGGCAAGACGTGTGCAGTGGATTCTCGACTGCTGGCCTGCGCCAACGCCGATCGCCTGACCGTCAACCGCATAGCATACAGAGTTGGACTGGGTGTACTTGAGGGTGATGAGGGCGATAATAAGGTCGCGGATCGCTTCTTCGGGGAGATTTTTGTTTTCGGTAACGACGTTTGTGAGAAGGTCTCTGTCGATTCTGAAATTGTTTCTGCCCTGTTCAAAGGTGATACCGAAAACCTGCTTGCGTTCGATCTGGGCAGGAACGAAATCGGGATCGATCTTTACAATGTTGTATGCGCCCTTCTTCTTTGTCTTGAGGATCTCAAGAGCTTCGGGGGTGTAACCGGGGGCAATAACGCCGTCGGATACTTCTCTTTTCAGAAGAGTTGCGGTAATGGCATCACATTCGTCCGAAAGAGCAACCCAGTCGCCAAACGAGCACATTCTGTCTGTGCCGCGCGCTCTTGCGTATGCGCAGGCAAGGGGAGAAGAATCAAGGTCTGCAATATCGTCAACAAAGCAAGCCTTTTTAAGCTTTTCGGGAAGAATTGTGCCAATGGCAGCGGAAGTAGGGCTTACGTGCTTAAAAGAAGCCGCCGCGGGTACGCCGAGGATTTCCTTAAGCTCTTTTACAAGCTGCCACGAGTTGAATGCATCAAGAAAATTGATGTAACCGGGTCTGCCGTTGAGAATCTCGATCGGAAGCTCGCTTCCGTCGTGCATATATATTTTCGAGGGTTTCTGGTTGGGGTTACAACCGTATTTAAGTTCGAATTCTTTCATTATGTGTTCCCTTTCAGTATACAAAGTTTCTGTTTGTTATTAAGGACGGTATATTGCCGACCAGCCATCGTTGCTGTTGCAATCAAATTCGTTTTTGTTGATGATTATTTCTGTGGGCTCCGAACCATCAAGTGGTACCTGACGGACGAAAAGGGAAACCTTGTTGTTCTCGTTGAGGTTTTCCCAGACAAGGTCAGCAAGCTCGCGCGCTGTGTTGGGAAGAGATACTTCTTCGGGTTCGCCGTAGAAAGAGGGAATTGGGTTGCCGTCGCACTTGTAGGTGTGGATAAAGTGTCCGATACCTGCAAGGGGGCTGTAACTGTAAAAATATCTGTTGCAAACATCGGGATTTCCGTTGCTGCTCTTAAGAATAGAAAGTTTGTAGTGGAAAGTGTTGGGTGCGTAATAGAGAATACCCGAAATTCTGGGAGTAAAGTTGGGAGCATCGGGCTCAAATTCGCGGGTGTGGAGAGATTTTTCAAACGAAAAACCATCTTCGCCGTGTTCTTTTATATAGTTGAAAACAGTGTCTGTCTGGTCTCCGTTGGTGATAATGTCACCGCAGGGGAGAGAAAGGTAAGGATTGTAGATGATAAGGCTGGGATCCGAAAGCTTTGATTCGTCAAAAGCCTTGGTTCTCATACCGCCGTCAAATCTTTCAAAAATTCTGTTGCGGCTGTTTTCGCTGCGTCCCATGATAAAGTATGCGATCATGGCGCTTTTTCCGTCGGCGGACATGCCGATCACGATACCTCTGCCGGGGTATGTGTTTTCGGAAAGCAATTTTGCAAGATCAAATAAAGCCATTATGTTATTCCTCCGATTTGTTTTTGATTATATCGGCACACACAAGCTCGCATGCCTTTGGCAGAATGATCCACTCTGCCTGTTCCATCACTCTCTTTTGGAGAACTTCGGGGGTGTCTCCTTCGAGAATGTCAACGGCTTTCTGAAGAATGATCTTTCCGCCGTCGGGAATCTCGTTTACAAAATGAACGGTAGCACCCGTCACCTTAACACCATAGCCGAGGGCCGCCTCGTGCACGTGAAGACCATAAAAACCTTCGCCGCAGAAGGAGGGGATGAGTGAGGGATGAACGTTGATTATGCGGTCAGCGTATTTTTTTGTAAAATTCTCGCTGAGGATGCACATAAAACCTGCAAGAACGATGATGTCTGTCTTTGCGTTTTCAAGAGCATCTATTATTTTTGCTTCAAAATCTTCTTTTGTGGCGCATTCTTTTTTGGAAACCACAGCTGTTGCAATGCCGGCGTTCTGCGCTCTTGTAAGAGCGTAGGCACCGGGATTTGACGAAACAACAAGAGAAATCCTGCCGCTTTTTATGATTCCGCTTTTCTGCGCATCGATAAGTGCCTGAAGATTCGTGCCGCCGCCCGAAACGAGAACGGCAATGTTTGCTGTTTTCATTTCAATACCGTTCCTTTATTACTTGATGATGCAAGCTTCGTCAGACTTGATAACTTCGCCGACGATGTAAGCATCTTCGCCGTTGGCACGGAGAATTTCAAGAGCCTTGTCTGCATCGTTCTTGTCAACAGTGATGCTCATGCCGACACCCATGTTGTATGTGTTGAACATGTCGCGTTCGGGAACGTTTCCTGCTTTTGCAATAAGATCGAAGATGGGAAGAACACGAATGTCTTTTTTGCAGATGGAAGCACCAAAACCTGCGGGAAGGCTTCTGGGAATGTTTTCAAAGAAACCGCCGCCTGTAATGTGCGAAACACCCTTTACTGTGATCTCGTCAAAGAGAGCGAGCATGGGCTTTACATATATTTTGGTGGGAGTAAGAAGAGTTTCTCCGATAGACTTGCCCGAAAGTTCGGCAACGGGAGACTTGATATCTGCCTTTTCAACGTCAAAAACTTTTCTTACAAGAGAAAATCCGTTGGAATGAACGCCGCTGGAGGGGAGAGCGATGATAACGTCACCTGCGCAGATCTTGGAATTGTCAAGGATCTTGTCCTTGTCCACAACGCCAACCGAGAAACCGGCAAGGTCATATTCGTCTTCGGGATAGAAACCGGGCATTTCTGCGGTTTCGCCGCCGATAAGTGCGGCACCCGACATTACGCAACCTTCGGCAACGCCCGAAACGATGCTTGCAATACGCTCGGGGAAGTTCTTTCCGCAAGCGATATAGTCGAGGAAGAAAAGGGGACGTGCGCCCGAGCAGATGATGTCGTTTACACACATGGCAACACAGTCAATACCGACAGTGTCGTGCTTGTCCATAAGAAAAGCAAGCTTAAGCTTTGTACCAACGCCGTCTGTGCCGCTGACAAGAACGGGCTTTGTGATTCCGCGAAGGTCAAGCTCGAAAAGACCGCCAAAACCGCCGATGCCCGAAATGCATCCTTCGGTAACGGTTCTTGCAATGTGCTTTTTCATAAGTTCAACTGCTTTGTAGCCGGCGGTAATATCAACGCCGGCTGCTGCGTAGCTGTCAGATTTGGAGATTGTATTCATGTTAAAAATTTCCTTTCGTTATTTTCAAGTTCCCGTTATTCGCCCTTGCCGTTCCAGCAATAGGTACAGAGCTGATCTTCGGGAAGACCGATGGCTTCGATGATACCCTCAAGAGTCTGGAATTCCAACGACGCAAAATTAAGCTTTTCGCAGATTGCGGCTCTGAGCTTCTTGCCGCGCTCTGTCGATGCATCGCTGTATTCTTCGATGTGATTAAATCCTTCTTCACCTTCAAGTTCCAAAATAACTCTGCGAGCGACAAGGTCCATGTCGCTTGTTCTGCGTGTAAAGTTGAGATATTTGCAACCGTACATTATAGGAGGGCAGGCAGAGCGCATATGCACTTCTTTGGCACCGTTTTCGTAAAGAAAATCGACCGTTTCTTTAAGCTGTGTTCCTCTGACGATCGAGTCGTCTACAAAGAGAAGCTTTTTGTCCTTTATAAGGTCGTGAACGGGGATCATCTTCATTTTTGCGATGGTTTTGCTGTCAAATTTATTGGACGGCATAAAGCTTCTGGTCCAGGTGGGGGTGTACTTGATAAACGGACGCGCAAAGGGAACTTCGCATGCACCCGAATAGCCGATGGCGTGGGGAGTGCCCGAATCGGGAACACCGCAAACATAATCGATGTCTGTCATTTTTCCGGCGCTTATATCGTTTTTTGCCATAATGGCGCCGTTGCGGTATCTCATACATTCAACGTTAACACCCTCGTAGGTTGAAGGCGGATATCCGAAGTATGACCACAGAAAAGCGCAAATACGCATTTTCTTTCCCGGTGCCGAAAGACGGGCAAAAGTTTCGGCGGTAAAGCCGACTATTTCGCCGGGGCCAAGCTCGAGATGGTCTTCGAATCCAAGCTTTTGATACGCATAGGATTCAAAAGAAACGCAGTATCCGTTATCGTTCTTTCCTACAAGAACGGGGAGGCGTCCGAGTCTGTCTCTTGCCGCTATAATGCTGCCGTCCTCTTTGAGAATAAGAATTGAGCAGGTGCCCTCGATCTCTTTCTGTGCAAAGGTTATACCTTCGATGAAATTGCTTTTTTGATTGATAAGGGCGGCAACAAGCTCGGTCGTATTTACTTTTCCGCCTGTCATTGCATCAAAGTGTCCGCCGCTGAAAGAAAGGTAGCGATCAATAAGGTCTTCGCTGTTGTTTATGATACCGATGGTGCAGATGGCATAAGTGCCGAGATTTGAGCGTATAAGAAGGGGCTGTGGATCGCTGTCGCTGATGCAACCAATGGCAGACGTGCCGTACATTTCTTCAAATACGTGCTCGAATTTTGTTCGAAAAGGAGATTTTTCGATATTGTGGATAACTCTTTGCAGACCGAGATCCTTGTCGTATGCAGCAATACCGCCACGGCGTGTGCCAAGGTGAGAATGATAATCGGCACCGAAGAAGACCTCGTGCATACAGTCATTTTTTGAA
This sequence comes from Clostridia bacterium, assembly GCA_017549365.1. Classification (GTDB taxonomy): domain Bacteria; phylum Bacillota; class Clostridia; order Oscillospirales; family CAG-382; genus UMGS1052. The sequence goes on along the minus strand of JAFYUZ010000020.1, from coordinate 20,513 downwards.
GCGATTCCAAAAAATCCTCCCATATTGTCCTCCTGTGAAAAATGTCTGTGTAACCGGGATTATGCAAAGAAAAGTTCGGAGAGAGTCATGGGATCGATATATTCGCCGTTCTTGTAAACGCGCATATTGCCCGATGCGATCTCGTCGATAAGCATTACGTTTCCATCGGGATCGTAACCGAATTCAAATTTGATGTCGTAAAGTACAAGACCTTTTTCAAGAAGATCGTCAGCAACGATCTGTGTGATCTTCTGTGTCATTGCCTTCATGTCGTCATACTGCTGTTCTGTCATAACGTGAAGGTCAACAAGGCCGTCCTTTGTAACAAGGGGATCGCCCTTTTCGTCGTTCTTAAATGTCATTTCAACGTATGCGGGAAGGTCAGCACCTTCTTCAATATAATCGCTGTAACGGCGGTAGAAGCTTCCGACAGCCTTGTGGCGGCAGATAACTTCAAGTCCCTTGCCAAAAACTTTTGCGGGGAGAACTTCCATTGTTGTGTTTGCAAGATCGGCGCTTACATAGTGAGTGCGAATGCCTGCTGCGTTTACTTTTTCGAAGAAATAGATGGACATGCGGAGATTAACGTCGCCAACGCCGTCGATGGTGAGACCGACAGAGTTTTCACCGGGATCGAAAACGCCGTCCTTGCCGGTGCAATCGTCCTTAAACTTGAGAAGGTAGTTTCCGTTGTCGAGTGCGAAAACGTCTTTTGTTTTTCCTGTGTAGACAAGCTTCTTTTCCATGATTTTTTTCTCCTTTTTATATCAAAAATATTTTACTTAAAATTGGGCGGAAATTGCGGCATCCTTTTCAAGCACCTTTGCGGCATCGGATGCTCTTTTTGCATCAAGCTTTGCGGCAAGTTCCTTGTCTTCAACGGCAAGTATCTGCGCACAGAGCAGAGCGGCGTTTGCACCGCCGTTTATGGCAACGGTTGCAACGGGAATGCCTGTGGGCATCTGAACGGTTGAAAGAAGTGCATCCATTCCGTCGAGGTTGGAAGATTTGCAGGGAATGCCGACAACGGGAAGTGTTGTGTTTGCGGCAATTGCGCCTGCAAGATGCGCGGCCATTCCGGCTGCCGCAATTATTGCACCAAATCCGTTTTCTCTTGCGGAAAGCGCAAAGTCGCGGGCTTCAACAGGTGTTCTGTGTGCCGAATAGACGTGTACCTCAAAGGGAATGTCAAGGCTCTTGAGCATATCGGTTGCTTTTGTTACGATTGGCAGGTCGCTGTCACTGCCCATGATGATTGCGATTTTTTTCATTGCTTTTCCTCCGTAAAAAATAAAAAAATGGGTAGTTCTATCCGTGTGATTTTTGGTGATAGAACTGCCCAGACGGTCGGCATAATTTGCAGACTGTTCCATAGCGTTTATTCGCTTTTATCCGTCAGTAGCAGTCGCAATTAAATTTCAATATATATTATACAAAAAAACTCACTTTTCGTCAAGTACATCAATGAATTTTTTTGTTAAAAATCGTAAAAAAAGAGAATAATATTTTTGTTTGAAAAGAGGTGTTGGCAAATTGAACAAAAAACGGGTTTTATACATTTATTTTTTGTTTCTTTGTACTGTGCTGTTTCTCGGTGCAAGGTTTTACACGGTTGCGGTAAATCATTCTTCGGCAACGCAGGTGCTGTCCGGACAGTATACCCGACGGCTTGATGTGGCAAAAAGAAACGGCTTTGTTTTCGACAGAAACGGCAAAACGATCGACGTTTGCGAAAACGGTTATGTTACGCTGGTTTCTCCGACGGGGCTTTCTGAAAATGAGATCTACGATCTTTCGAAAAAATTATCCGAACAATCCTGCAACTCGCAATCGTATTATCTCGAAAAAATCCTTGTCGGCAGACCGTTTATTGTCGAAACTTTCGAAAACGTTACAGATGAAAACCTTAAAAGCTTTACAAAATTCAACGAAAAACACGATGTTCTTTGTCATCTTCTCGGCTATCGCAACGTCGACGGAAAGGGTGTTTCGGGTATCATGCAGGCATACGAGGATTTTCTTACCCAATACTCATCGGCACACGTTTTTGCAAGATTTGTTGCCGATGCAAAGGGAAAAATCGCCGATGGCACACAGGTGGAAATTATTGATAACGGCTACTCAAATAACGACGGACTTTTTTTGACAATTGATCTTGATATACAAAAAGAGGTCGAAGAGATATGCGCGGAAAATCTTGATATGGGCGCCGTTGTTGTGCAGGATACCATGAGCGGTGAAATTCTTGCCATGGTATCTATGCCGCAATACAAAAAAGAAAACCTGTCCGAGTATCTTTCTTCGGACAGGGGAGAACTTGTAAACAGGTGCCTTGTCGGTTATACACCCGGGTCAGTTTTTAAAACCGTCGTTTCTGCCGCAGCTCTTTCGGATCCGAATTTTGACCCCGACGAAAAATATGAATGTAAAGGCTATATCGAGGTTTGCGGACAGAAGATAAGATGCCATAATCTTTACGGCCACGGAAAAGTTGATCTGAACGATGCTTTTGTCAATTCCTGCAATCCGTATTTTATCGATCTTGGTTTAAGGTTGGGATACGAAAAAATAGTTGCCTTGGCACGCGATATGGGTGTAGGACAGTACTCATCGATCAATCTTGTTCGTTGTACCGAAGGGGTTCTTCCGAAAAGTTCGGATGAGGGTGCGGTTGCAAATATGTCTGTTGGTCAGGGCGAGGTACTTTTGTCACCCGTGCAGGTGGCAAGTATTATTTCTACCTGCGCCACAGGGGTATACAACAAACCGTCCGTTTTGAAGAAGACGGCAGTTGACAACAACACCGTTTATTACGGCACTGCCAATAAAAAACGGGTGCTTGATGCAGAAATTGTAAAAAAGCTTTCAGAAATGCTTGCGGGATGTGTATCCGACGGCACGGGATATCGGGCAAAGAGCGATCTCGTTTTTGCGGCAGGTAAGACCGCCACTGCCCAAAGTGGGCAGATAAAAGACGGAAAAGAGGTTATACACTCGTGGTTTGCGGGCTTTTTTCCTGCCGATGCACCAAAATACACCGTTTGCGTATTATGCGACGGCAACGGCACGCAAAATGTCCACCCGTCCGAAATATTTAAGATCATTTCAGAAACGATTTGTGATATTGATAAAAAACATCACGAATAGAAGGATATTATATCTTTTTTCAGGTCTTCAATTATCTTCTTTTCAAGCCTTGATATATACGATTGTGAAATGCCCAGAAGGTCTGCCACCTCTTTCTGGGTCTTTTCTTTGCCGTTGTTTGTAAGGCCGAAGCGTTCGCATATTATTCTGCGGTCGCGATCGGGCAGTTTGCTAACTGCGGAAATGATCAGCCTTTTTTCCTCACGGCTTTCTATCTCCTTATCGATCTCGTCGCCGTCAGTGCCTAGAATGTCGGATAACAAAAGCTCGTTGCCGTCCCAATCTACGTTAAGCGGTTCATCCAGCGAAATTTCACAACGTGCCTGCGAGTTTTTTCGCAGATACATAAGTATTTCGTTTTCAATACATCTTGATGCATAGGTGGCAAGCTTTATGTTTTTGCAAGGGTCAAAGGTGTTTATGGCTTTCATAAGCCCTATTGTTCCTATAGATATAAGATCTTCCATCCCCACGTGGGTGTTTTCAAACTTTTTTGATATGTAAACCACAAGTCTTAAATTTCTCTCAACGAGAAGTGAACGTATTTTTCTGTCATCGGTCGGACTTTTACCGAGTTTTGACAGTATTTGTATCTCCTGTTCTGCCGAAAGCGGCGGAGGAAGGGTATCGGGTCCGTTCACATAGTTCGCACCGCGGTCAGAACGGGACAGAAAGCACAAAAGTGATCTTATTTTAGAAATAATAACAAAAAGGCTTGTTGTCATACGTTTTTCTCCTTTGATCTTTTAAAGTAGTGTTGAGGGAAAAATCCCGTCTGTTCCCGCAAAACCCGTTTCGTTTCCTCTGGCAACTGCGGCACAAAGTTTTGTTGTTTTCCCCTTGTGGTTACAAATAATTGCGTTCGGGATAAAAGCTTCGATTATTGCACTTCCGATGGCGGTTTTTATCGGTATCAGACGGATTTTGTTTTTAACTGCAAAATCTTTGTTTTCTCTTTGTTCGGGTGAGCAAATGCTGTCGTATACTTTCGGCGAAAGAATAATTACGGGCAGACCGCTTATCGGTTCTTTTGCCACACATCCGCTGTCGCACAAAAGCTTCAGCTTTTTTTCTCCCGATTGTGCATTTATCGTTACATCAATCGTTTCGCAATCTCTTTTTAAAGAAAAAATATCAAAATATATAAAGCAGAATATAAATACCGCAAAAAAGATTACGAAAATAAGCGGCTTGGGTAAGGATATTCCTTTTTCGTATAACGCCGAAAATATTCCTCCGGCTGCAAATGATGCGCCGTAAAGGATAATAAAGCTTTCGAGATATTGTGTTTTTCTCTTTTTTCCGAAGGATATAAAGAGCATAAGAGCAGGTATCAAAATCGACAATACAACATTTGCAAATCCATCCGAAAACAATTCTGTCAAAAGAGCAAGAAAGCTTGCAACAATTGATGCCAAAGATATTCTGCACAACTTTTTTTCGTATTTCATAAAATGTCCCGTTATGTATAACAAAAAGAAATCCGCAATAAAGTTTATTGCAAGGTATACGTCAGCATAAATAACCATCGCACGGCCCCTTTGCTGTTTTCTTTGCCTGTATTATGCCATATATCCATCGGTGAATTTTGTCATAAAAAGAAATGAATATAAAAAAACTTCGAGACATATATTTACACAGAACACAAAGCACAGGGAGATTTTTTTATGGATAAAGGTTTTTTGACAGTTGTCGTAACGGGCGGCGGGGTTGCGGTTCCCCTTTCGGGGGCAGAGGTCAGAATATTTTTCAGACAGTACCGCGCAGACGGAAGATATGACGAGCTTGAGGTGGAAAACAACGTACGAAACGGCAATTATTCAAGGCGGCTTGTTACTGATAACGAAGGAAAAACAGAATCGGTGGCGCTTGACACTCCCGATATTGAAGCATCTTTTAAAGAGAACAACATTGTCGCACCATATTCTGTCTGCGACGTTTACGTTGAAAGTCCCGGGTATTTTGCGGCGCTTTTGTTTGGGGTTCAGATATTTCCTCGTCGCGACAGTATTTTGCCCGTAAATCTCGAACCGTACACCCAAAGTCTTGTAGATAACGGAACGGTAAATTCTGTTATATCGGGACAATACACAATCGTTTATTTTATCCCCACACCGGAGGTAAACGGCACGCGTATAAATGCAATTTCGGCAGAAACACCTGCCAATATAGTAAATCCGTTTGTTGCTGCCGAGGTTTATGTTCCCGAGACAATCACTGTGCATCTTGGCAGACCTTCTGCCAACGCCGAAAACATCACTTTGCCGTTTCAGGATTATATAAAGAACGTAGCATCAAGCGAGATATTTCCCACCTGGCCCGAAAATGCCATCAGAGCCAACGTATATGCTCAGATATCCATCGCCTTAAACCGCGTTTTCACCGAATGGTACGTAAGCCAGGGTTATTCTTTTCAGATAACCAACAGTACGGCATACGATCAGGCTTTTGTAAAAGGGCGTAACATTTACGGAAATATCGAGCGGATTGTTGACGAGATATTCAACACATATATAAGGCGCATTGGTTTTGAAGAACCGCTTTTTGCCACATACTGCGATGGGCGCAATGCCACTTGCTCGGGTATGACACAATGGGGTTCGTTTGAGCTTGCAAACAAAGGGTATTCGCCTGTGTCGATTCTCAAATATTATTACGGACAGGATATCGAGCTTGTGTCTACCGATAACATTATGGGTATAGAGTCGACGTATTCGGGTTTGCCTCTTGCCATCGGAAGCTCGGGAGATGATGTTTCGGTCATTCAAAGACAGCTCAACAGAATCAGAGAGGATTATCCCGCAATCCCTCTTATTGCATTTACCAACGGCGTTTTTGGCACCGATACAGATGCCGCCGTCAGAAAATTTCAGTCTGTCTTCAATCTGACGGCAGACGGGGTTGTGGGAAAAGCGACCTGGTACAGAATTTCCATTGTTTACGTGTCTGTAAAAAGACTTGCAGAGTTGACAAGCGAAGGACAAAGCTCTGATTTCAAAAGAGTGGATATTTCGGTTCTGCTTGGTTTTGGAGACAGGGGAGACGACGTTGAAACATTGCAGTATCTTATCGAATACATCAGCATTTTTTACAGAAACGTAAGACCGACGGGTGTGGACGGCATATTCGGGCAAAGCACGCTTGACTCGCTTTTGTCGTTCCAAAGAGCTTTTGGCCTTTCCGAAACAGGCACCACCACCGAGGAAACGTGGTATACGATATATGCTGTTTACGATTCGATAGTAAAAGCCGTGTTGCCCATAAGCGAAGAACAGTATTTTCCCGGTGTGCTCGAGCAAGGGGACAGTGGCGAATCGGTGCGGCTTATCCAACGTTATCTCAATGAGATCGCAGCTTTTTACGGTGATCTGCCCACCCTTTCCGAGGACGGAATTTTTGGCACACAGACAAGAAATGCGATATATGAATTTCAACGCCTGTATCTTGTGAACGAAACGGGGATTGTCGATTCGGGAACCTGGTACAGAATAGTTGAGCTTTATAACTATATACAAAGTCAAAAAACAAATTAAGGCAGATGTTAAGGTGACATATGGACTTTTTAAAAGAAACTCTTCCGTGTCTTCCCGAAAAAGTAGCAAATGCGGTACGCAGGCTTGATGGCACTTGTATAACAGAAATAAGACTTCGTGCCAACGGATTGCAAACGGTTCTGTACAACGGACGCGAACTTGTGATATCAAAAGATCTATCGGTTTTGCCGCAATGCAAAGATCCCATGACCCTTGAATATAAAGATATTGAAAATGTGGTGTTTGCCCTTTGTTCAGGCTCTGTATACGCACATTCGGAGCAAATAAAGCAGGGGTTTATAACAAAAAACGGCGTGAGGGTGGGGATCGGCGGAAAAGCTATTATAAAAGACGGCGCTATGTCGGGATATTCATCGTATTCATCCTTGAATATCCGCTTTCCGAAACATATAGAAAACTGCGCAGATCCGCTTTTTTCCATTCTTGCAAAAAACGGAAGCAGGTATGTCGGAGGGATCCTTGTGATCTCTCCGCCGGGCGGAGGCAAAACAACATTTTTACGAAGCCTTGCCGGTGGTATATCCCGATCTTTTTCGGACGGTGGAAAAATGTGCAGAAAAAGGGTTTGCGTAATAGATGAAAGGGCAGAAATATATATGAAAGAGGCTTTTTTCAACTGTTGCGCCGACTTTCTTACTTATTTGCCAAAAGAATATTCGATAGAGCTTGCCACCCGTGTGCTTTCGCCCGAATATATCGTGTGCGACGAGATAGGAAACGAAAAAGAAGCCGATGCAATTTGCAAAGGTGCAACAAAAGGAGTGACATTTGTGGCATCCTGCCACGGAAAAGATATTTCCGACGTAATGCAAAAACCGATGATGCGAAAGCTTTTTGAAAACAAGGTGTTTTCCTGTGCCTGCGAGCTTTCGTGCGTTGACGGAAAATATTTTTGTTCGGTCAAAAGTTTTTCAAAGGTAGTGGCATGCTGAAGATAGCGGGGATAATGTTGTTGTCGCTTTCGGTGTGGTTTTTGGTGAACAGTCGTTCAAAAAGATTGCGACAAAAAATGGGTTGCGAAGATGCCATTGTAGCACTTGTCGGCTTTATAAAAAGCAAGATAGTTTCACAGTCGGCACCTTTGTGCAATATCTGTACGGAATTTTACGATGAGCGGCTTGAGATCAGAGGGTTTTATAGTATTCTTTACCAAAAGCAAAGTGATTCTTTGTCAAAAGCTCTTTGCGAGATAAGTGCCAAAGAATGTGAAAGTGCAATTCTTGACAGCGCAAAGGAATTTTCTCGTTCGGTGGGGTTTTGCTGTTGTACAAAGGATGCCGTGTCGCTTTGCGATAAATATATTTCCGATATTCAGTCAAAGCTTTCTTCTGTTCGTGTTGCGGACAAAAAAAGATCAGAGTTGTATTCTAAGTTGGCAGTAATCTGTGCGCTTTCGGTATTCGTTTTGTGTATATAAAATCAAAGGAGACAGGAATGGATGTTAATACAGTTGTAAAGATCGCGGGAATAGGAATACTCGTGGCGGTAGCTTGCCAGGTGCTGACAAGGGCAGGCAGAGACGACCAGGCTTCGCTTGTCAACCTTGCGGGTATAATTGTTGTACTTATGTTGCTTGTGGAAAAAATAGGCAATCTTTTTTCGACTGTAAAATCAATTTTTGGGTTTTGACAATGCCGGAAATAGAAAAACTTCTTGCCATCTGCCTTTTGGGTGCCGTGGCAAGCATTGTGACAAAAAATCTTGCACCGTCTTTTTCGCCTCTGCTTTCTGTTTTTGTATCTATAAGCGTTTTGGGAGTTTGCGTTTACTGCGTTATCCCTTTTATCGAATTTTTTAATTCTTTGGTGCAGGGGACAAGCTTTGAGGTGTATGCATCTGTTCTGTTTAAGGTTTGCACAGTTGCGGCGCTATCGGGGTTTGCGGCAGAAATATGCGCAGATGCAGGCGAATCCGCCTTTGCATCAAAAGCCTTGCTTGTCGGTAAGACCGCAATACTTTTGTGCGCACTGCCGATTTTAAAAAGTCTTGTCGAACAGATAAAGGATCTGTTAAATTGAAATATGAAAAATAAAGTAATGGTTGTTTTTCTGGCATTCTCGATATTATGCTTTTTTGTTTTTTTCGGTTTTGTCGCGTCAGCTGACGATACAAGCGCTTTTGACGAACGAACAAAAGAAGTGTATGAAAGCTTTTCTTTTCAAAATGTCATATCTTTGTTGTATAACAGTGTAAAACAAGCGTTTTTTAGGTCAATTCCTGTTTTTTCGGGACTTGTCGGCATGATATTTGTTTCGTCTGTTATAAATGCTTTGGGGTTATGTTTTGAAAGATTTGATGTCGGAGAATACGTCTGCTCCTTGTGCTTTTCGGGATTTCTTTTTTCGGTTATAAAAAATCTCTGCGACAGTATAGAAAACTATATTGAAAAGATCCGCGATATTTGCGCGGTCTCATTGCCGCCGATTGTGGCATCCTGCATGAGTGACGGGGTGATGACTGTTATATCGGGAAATTCTGCCGCGGCTCTTTCGGTTGCGGTAATCGAATTTCTTGTTTCATCTCTTGTTCTGCCGTGCGCAAAGCTGTTGTTTGTTTTGATGACCGTTTCTGCAATTGTCGGCAAAACACTTGACGTAAAAGGATTTTCTTCGTCAATCCGTACTTTTTCGGTTTTTTGTTCAGCTTTTCTTATGACCGCGTGCGTCACCGTCATACATTTTCAGGATGCGGTTGCCCGTGCCGCTGACAGTGTTGGCAACAGAGCGGTGCGGTTTGCCGCTACAAACCTTGTACCTATCGTCGGAAATCTTGTAAGCGAAAGCATAAGCACTGTATCACAATCGATGCGTGCCGTGGGCACGGTAACAGGAGCCGCAGGTGTTGCGGCGATAATATCTGCAACTCTTCCGCCCCTTGTTGCCTGTGTCGTTTTTAAAATAGAGCTTAACCTTGGCTCGATTTTGGCAAAAATTCTCGGTTGTCCCGCACAGTCATCCATGTTGTCGGAAGCAGGAGGAATATTAAACGTTTTAAACGCAGGACTTATAATTTCATCTGTCGGTTTTTCGCTTATGCTTTGTCTTGTTTCAAATATAATTTGATGGTGGTAAAATGACGGAAGTAATAATGACTGTGGTCTGCATCGGTATTTTGTCTGCGGTGTTATCTCTTTTTTTCGGCGAAAACGGCGAGTTGTCAAAGTATGTAAGATTTGCCGCATCCCTGTGCTTTTTGTGCGCTTTGATAGGCGGCGGAAAAAGGCTTGCATCGCAATTTGACTTTTCTTTTGATATGCCGTATTTAAAAAGCGATTATGATGTTTCGTCGGCAAGCGAAAGCTACTATGACGAATTATCAAAGGAAATTTCAAGGCAGCTCGAAGAAAAACTTGTAAGTAACATTGTTGAATGTACAGGAATAATCGTCAATGATTGCAGCATACAATTAAACGTGACAAAGATCGGAGAGATCGCGTCAATTTCCTTTGAAAAGATAGTTTTACACGTCGACAATAACACCGCGGTCGATTTGTTATCGGAACATATTTTGTCAGTGTGCGGAATATCGGCAGAAATTATATATGACAGTGAAAACGGAGAACAGTAATGAAAAAAATAAAGGATCTTTTTGGTGAAAAAACCGCAGTTGTATTTTGTGTTGCGGCGGGAGTTGCTCTTTTGTGTTTTTCTTTTTTGTCAAAGCCCACCGAAACAAGCGACTCACAACCCACTGTTGGTGCATCAGACGAGATAGCGGTATATTCCCACATGCTCGAGAGCGGCTTGCAAAGTGCTGTTGCCTGTATGACAGGCAGTGACAATGTGAAAGTTATGGTTACTCTTGACAGCACCTTTGAAAACGTTTACGTCAGCGATGCCAGCATAAACGAGGCAGTAACATCCGAAAAAACCGATGTCAGAAGCGAACGTCAACTGGTTCTTACGGGTTCTGCGGGTGACGGGCAGATGCCTGTTGTAGTCAAGCGAATACCGCCAAAAGTAAAGGGAGCCGTGATTGTGTGCGACGGACTTGCAAACAATAATCTGAAATCAAGCATTGCCGCCATGGCGGCAACTGCATTGAATATATCAGAAACAAAAATTTATGTGACGGGAGGATATTGATCTTGGAAAAGAATACAAAAAACGAAATGAAAAAGAAGAACAAAGTGGTAAGGCCCATGCTGCTTGCCGCATGCGTTGCGGTGGTGGGACTTTCGGTTTATGCCGATTGGAATTATAACAAAAACAAGGAACAAGCATCTGAAAAAACGGGGTACATCTATAATTCGTCTGTTTCGGGTGATAGTGCAAAAATACTTGGCGAGGCCACCTATGTCGGCGCAACACCGCAGGAGGAAACAGCGTCTTCGAATCAGGATGATATTGTTGCCGAAGAAAGTTATTTTGCATCTGCGGCATATGAGCGCCAAAGAAGCAGAGACGAAACGCTTGAGCTTTTGCAAACGGTGGTTGACAGTTCCGAAACTATGCCTGATGCGAAAAACAAGGCTCTTTCGGATATGACCGCGCTTGCCGCCGCCATGGAAGCGGAAACGAATATCGAAACTCTTGTAAAAGCAAAAGGCTTTGACGATTGTATCGCAGTGATAAGCGGTGATAACATAAACGTGGTTGTGAAAACTACGGGTCTTCTGACCTACGAGGTGGCACAGATCAGAGAGATCGTTATGAACGAAATGAAAATACCCGCAGAGAACATAAAAATAATAGAAAAAACAAAATAACAAAACAGGCGATCCGACATACACAAAGTTAAGGTTTCTTCTTGTGTATATATTAACGGATTGCCTGTTTTCTTTAAAAAAATTATGTAAACTGTTGAAAAATTCCACCGTTTGTACTATAATAACATTAAGATAATATGGGGTAGGTATGGAGAAACCGATCATATTGCTTTCCACATCGCTTGGCGCAGAGAAAAATTATAAAAAAGCTTTTGAAAAACACGGTTTTTGGCCTTGCGCCAAATATCTTCCGTGCGATATTGGGTTTGATGCCCTGGTGCTTTGCGGCGGGGGCGATATTGACCCTTCGTTTTACGGCGAGGCAAACTGCGGATCTTACCCAGCGGATATTGACCGCGATAGGGCAGAGCTTTCACTTTTTGAAAAGTATTTTTCTCAACGAAAGCCGATCTTCGGTATCTGCCGCGGATGTCAGCTTGTAAACGTCGCACTGGGAGGAAAGCTTATACAGCATCTTCCGACTTATTCTGCCCACACGCAGGTTTGCGGCGCAGATTCGGTGCACACTGTGGAAAATGCAAAAGATTCTTTTTTGTATTCTTTGTATGGTGCAAAGATGACAGTCAACAGCGCCCATCATCAGGCTTGCTCTGTACTTGGGCAAGGACTTCGTGTCACCCAACGTCACAGTGACGGCACGATCGAAGCGGTTGCGGCAGACAATATACTTGCTTTTCAGTGGCATCCGGAAAGAATGACTTGCGGGTTTTCTCATCCTCGATATACCGATCCGTATATGGTTTTTGAAACATTTAAAAATATGATAAATTAAATAACAGAAAGGATTTACAAAATGGCAAAGATCGACATTTTCTCCGGCTTTCTCGGAGCAGGAAAAACAACACTTATTAAAAAACTTATAAAAGAAGCGTATGCAGGCGAAAAACTTGTTCTTATCGAAAACGAATTCGGCGAAATAGGCATTGACGGCGGATTTCTTCAGGATGCAGGTATTGAAATAACCGAAATGAATTCGGGTTGCATTTGTTGCAGTCTTGTGGGCAATTTCAGCGAAGCTTTGAAAAAGGTTCTTGACGAATATTCTCCCGACAGAGTTATCATCGAGCCCTCGGGCGTCGGAAAACTCAGTGACGTTATCAAGGCAGTGCAGGATATCGACGACAAAGATATCGTGCTCAACAGCTTTACAACCGTTGCAGATGCCACAAAGTGCAAGATGTATATGAAAAACTTCGGAGAGTTTTACAACAACCAGGTTGAAAACGCCAACTGTATTGTTCTTTCGAGAACGGCAGGTATGGCAGAAGATAAGCTTGCCGCGGCTATCGCGCTTCTTCGTGAAAAGAACGAAAAAGCCACAATCATTTCCACCGATTGGGAAAAGCTTTCGGGCAAAGCTATTCTTGATGCCATGGAGCACCGTGATTCGATAGAAAACGATATCGACAGCCTCGAAAAAGAACATCATCACCATCATCATTGTCACCATGACCACGACGACCATGATGAACACTGCACCTGCGGTTGTCACGGTCACGATCACGAACATGAGCACGAACACGAGCATGAGCATCATCATGAACATGACGAGCACTGCACCTGCGGTTGCCACGGTCACGATCACGAACATGAACATGAACACCATCATCACGAACACGATCACGACCATGACGAGCACTGCACCTGCGGTTGCCATGGTCACGGCCACGATCACGATCATGAGCACCACCATCACCATCACGCCGACGAAGTATTCGTAAGCTGTGGCGGCGAGACTGCGGCAAAATATACCGAAGATCAGATCAAAGAGATACTTTCGTCTCTTTGCAACGAGGAAAAATACGGCATAGTTCTGCGTGCAAAGGGAATCGTTGATTCGGGAGAATCCGAATGGATCCATTTTGATTACGTTCCCGGAGAGGTCGACGTAAGACGCGGCAGTGCAGGTGTTATCGGACGTATATGCGTTATTGGTTCAAACGTCAACGAGCACGCTGTCAAAGAGCTTTTCAAAATTCACTGATTAACAAGGAATACAGATCATGAAAAACAGAAACGAGATACCTATTTATCTATTTACAGGTTTTCTTGAGGCGGGAAAAACAAAGTTTATCCACGAGACTCTTGAAGATCCGCGCTTTTCAAACGGCGACGTAACGCTTGTTATTGTCTGCGAGGAAGGCATCGAAGAATATCAGCTCGATAAGTATCCTCAAAAGGACATTTATATCAGAAATATTGACGATATAGAAGAGATCACCCCGGAATTTCTCGTTAAGCTCGAGGACGAGCTTGATTTTTGCCGCGTCATCATCGAATACAACGGAATGTGGATGCTTGACGAGCTTTACAAGCGCCTTCCCGAACATTGGCAGGTCTATCAGGAGATGCTTTTTGTTGATTACACATCTTTTTTGTCATACAATAACAACATGCGTTCTCTCGTTGTGGACAAGCTTACAAGCTGTGAACTGACGGTTTTCAATCGTTGTCCCAAGGATGTCGATAAGATGCAGCTTCACAAGATAGTGCGTACAACAAATCGCCGTTGTGATATTGCATATGAATATTGTGACGGAAGCGTTGATTATGACGACATTGAAGATCCTCTGCCTTTTGACATAAATGCCCCCGTTATCGAGATAAACGACGAGGACTACGCTGTCTGGTACCGCGACACCACCGAAAAGATCGAAAATTATGACGGAAAAACCGTCAGATTCAAGGCTTGCATAAAACGCGATCCCAAAGAAAAGAAGATCTTTGTTGCCGGTCGCCAGGTAATGACCTGTTGCGTGGATGACACCCGTTTTGCGGGCTATATCTGCGAATACTCCGATACCGAAAAGCTTTCTGACGGCGAGTGGATTATTCTTGAAGCCAAGATAAACGTAAAGTACCACAAGATATACCGCAGAAAGGGACCTGTTCTTTCTGTCATTTCTGCTGAAAAATGCGATTCTCCCGATGACGTGATCGCAACCTTCTATTGATATGCAAAAGAAGATTTCACCTTTAAGGGGCGGTGTAATCGTGCTTTTATCCATATTGATAATTGTCAATATGGGAGCAATATATTACGGCTCTTCGATTGAATCTACAACCTCGGGGAATATGACAAAAGAGATAGCCGTGAATATATATACCCACGCGGAAATAATAAAACCCGAGAACAAAAAGCCCGACGCGGAGCCTGCATCTTCTACACAACAGACAGAAGAAACACCCGATCAAATAAAAGCTCGCGAGGAAAAACAAAAGGCAGAGGCTGCGCGCAAGGAAAGACAACGCGAGATCGCAATTGCGCGTTATAATACCAGACTGCGCGATTCGTTGCACGTTCTCGAGTATGTTTCGCTTTCGTTTTTCGTTGTGCTTTTGTGTCTTGTACTTGCAATGAAAAGTTCGCGTGTTTTCATGATCCCTGCGGCGTTTTTCAGTTGTCTTTATGCTTTAAGCGACGAGATACACCAGCTTTTTGTCGCCGGCAGAAGTTTTGAAATTCGCGATATAATGCTTGATTGCTCGGGAATCGTAACGGGAATAATTCTTGGCTTTGCGATTTTTACTCTGATTAAAAAATATCTTGTTCCCAAAAGCTGATATTATAAAGACGGACTTGTTATACAGGTCCGTTTTTTGTCATCAATTTTTTGCATTTTTCAAAAAAACAGCATACTTTGCCATCTGAAATAATATCATTTATTAAAGCATTTTGTAAAACAAAACGGAGGATATTATGACAGATAAATTTATGCCCGAAGGATCTAATATTTCAAGCAGAGAGAATCTGGAGGCAATAGGCTCCATATCTTCGCTTGAAAAAGCGATTGAAAGCGGCGAAATACTCGAATCGCGTGTTATTATGTGTGACAACGAGCACAACCTTGTTGTGGAGCTTGGAGAATATAACGGCATTATTCCGAGAAGTGAAGCTCTGATGACTCTGCCTTTTGAAGAATCCCGCGAGATTGCGGTTATCACAAGGGTTGGAAAACCCGTCTGCTTCAAGGTTTTGTCGATAGACAAAAGCGGAAACGTGCCAAAGATCGTTTTGTCAAGAAGACTTGCACAGGAAGAATGTTATGAAAAATATATCAAAAATTTAAAGGCGGGCGATGTTATCGATGCAAAGATAACCCACGAAGAGCCGTTTGGTTGCTTTTGTGATATAGGTTGCGGCATAATTTCGCTCTTGTCGATAGATTGCATTTCGGTTTCGCGTATTTCTCATCCGAAAGAGCGCTTTTTTACGGGACAGTATATACGTGCCATAGTAAAGCGTACAGTGCGACACGATGGTCGAATTTCGCTTACGCACAAAGAGCTTCTCGGCAGTTGGGAAGAAAACGTGGCGTTCTTCAAGCAAGGCGAAACTGTTGCGGGAATAGTCAGAAGTGTAGAGCCGTACGGGATATTTATTGAGCTTGCGCCAAATCTTGCCGGCCTTGCCGAATGGCGTGACGGCATAGTGCCCGGTCAGTGCGCCGCAGTTTTCATCAAGAGTATAATACCCGAAAAAATGAAGATAAAGCTTGTAACCGTCGATAGTTATTCTTGTGAAAATGTCAACAGAAAGCTTACCTACTTTGACGAAAGAGAACATATAGACTATTGGAAATATTCTCCCGATTGTTGTGAAAAATTAATAGAAACCGTGTTTGATGACGAAATATAACAAAAGAAGAACTCCCGTTTTGGGAGTTCTTTTGAGATTATTCAGCTTTTTGCTCGTTTTTGATTTTTTCAAGCTCTGCCTGTTCAAGCTCTCTGTATGCAACCTTTCCAACGAGAGTTTTCGGAAGAGCATCTCGGAATTCAATATCGTAGGGAAGAGCGTACTTTGCAATATTCTTCTTGCAGTAGTCAAAGAGTATCTGCTTCTTTTCTTCGTTGGGTTCAAGTCCGGGTTTAAGCATGATAAACGCCTTGATCTTCTGCATTTTATAAGGGTCGGGAACACCGATAACACAGCTCATCTGAACAAGCTCGTGGGCGTCAAGAATGTTTTCCAGGGCAGAAGGATATACGTTGTAGCCGCTGGTGATTATCATTCTCTTTATACGCTGCTTGAAGTAGATAAATCCTTCGTCATCCATAAGGCCGAGGTCGCCGGTGTGTACCCAGGTGCGTCCGTCATCGTGAACTCTTAAAGTTTTGGCATTTTCTTCGGGATGCTTGAGATATCCGAGCATAACCGTGGGACCTGAAATGCAGATCTCGCCCTCTTCTCCGTAGGGAAGCTCTTCTGATGTGTCGGGTTTAACTATCTTGTAGAAGGTGTCGGGGAAGGGCTGACCGATACTGCCTTCTTTATAGGTGTGGGTGGGGGTGAGACAGCTGGCAGTTACACATTCTGTGGTGCCGTATCCTTCTCGTACCTGGATGGTGGCATTGTGGTCGTAGAGGAATTTGTCAAAGCGCTTTTTCAATTCAACCGACAAAGAGTCGCCGCCCGAGAAAACGCCTTTAAGGCAGGAAAGATCCACACCTTCCATGCAAGGCTGGCGCAAAAGTGCTTCGTAAAGGGTGGGCACACCTGCGATAAAATTGCATCTGTGCTTTTTAAGGAGCTTTGCATAGCTCTCTGCTGTAAATCTGGGAACAAGAATACATCTTCCTCCGCTTGCAAGCATTGAATGAATGCTGACGCCAAGACCAAAACCGTGGAACATGGGCATAACCGCAAGCATTTTGTCTCCGGGACGGAACATGGGGTTTGTGGCAATAACTTGTGTTGCAAGAGCGTTGAAATTGTAATTTGAAAGGAGAATACCCTTTGTTACACCTGTTGTTCCGCCGCTGTAAAGAATAACGGCAGGATCGTGAATGCTTCTTTTGGAAAGATATTTCCAGTGATATCGCATTCCGTATGCCATAAAATCTCTCCATCTTGTAATAGGAGCATCCTTGGGTATCTTCTTTATCTTTCTGCCCTCGGTGAGCATATATCCTGCTTTGATGGGTTGTGCAAGCTCGTCCTTGATGCTGGCAAGGATTACGTTTGTAAGCTCTACGTTTTGGCGTATTGCTTCGAACTTGTTGTAGAACTGGTCAAGAGTGACCGCCGTTATAGATTCGGATTCTTTTATGTAAAACTCAATCTCTTTTTCGCTCGACAGGGGGTGGATCATATTTGCAATAGCGCCGACTGCGTTTACGGCATAAAACATAATAACCGTCTGAGGGCAGTTGGGCATACAGATGGTGATCTTGTCGCCGGGGCGTGTGCCGATTGCTTTAAGAGCGCGTGCACAGATATGGACCTGAGAAATAAAGGTTTTGTAGGTCGTCTTTTTGCCCATAAAGTCAAAAGCTATGTAATTGGGATATTTGTTTGCCATGATCTCAAGCTGTTCGAACATGGTTGTTGTGGGATATTCAAGGGTAGCGGGAATATCGCCGTAATTGTTAAGCCATGGGGCTTTTACGGCGGAAAATTGTGTTTCTGTTTTGATATCCATAATATCTTTCCTTTTCGGTGTCAGAATTCAACTTCTTCGCTAAGCGGTCTGTCGAGAAGCTCGGGGTTTTCTGCCAGCTTTTTCAGCAGGCGGATGGTTTTTGAAAAATAATAACCGTCAGCAATTCTTTCGTCAATGGTAAGTCCCAAAGGCAACATTTCGCGCATTTCAAAGCTTCCGTCTTCTTTGAAGATCGGAGTGTTTTTCTTTTCGCCGATAACAACAAAAACAGAGTTTGTGCCGCGGTTTGCCAGATGGTGATAGCCTGCATTCATCTTTATACTACCGAGGTTTGAAAGAAAAACGCTTGCAAAATACGGATCAACTTTTTCAAGCGATTTCGGATAGTGTCCGCGATAGTCGAGAGCGTCAAGTATCTTTACAACAAGTTTAAGAATAGGGCGGGGAAGCTTTGTGAGTATTGCCATTGTGTCTGTGGCACCGTCGGTTTTGTTTTCTTTTCTTACGCCAAAGACGATCTTCTGTATCTTTGTGTGTATCTGTTCAATAGGGGCTTCGTCGCTTTCTTTGTCCACCTTGACAATCGAGAGAACCTCGTCAGACTTGTCGTCAAACTGACGCTTGACAACAAAGGCAAGGGTTATTTCCTTGCGGTCGTAAAGTCTGTAACCTGCATAGAATCTGTTCATATACGGGCGATGATAGAATATTTTGGCAATAGCTGCGCAGATAACGTGGAAAAAAGTGTATTTGTATTCGGGATTTGCGGCGTTTTTTTGTTCAAGATATTTGTTGATGGCGGAAAGGTCGATTTCTTCGCTAATAAAAGCTTCGTTGTCTGCTCTGTTGGGAAGCATATAAGGCATCACTGCGTGCATGGGATCGGTTTCGGGCACGCGTATTCCGTCTCTTCTGTTTTTCATAAAGTTCTCCGATCAATATGTGAATTTATGGCTGTGTTGTGTCGAAAAAACACATACAACTGCTTTATTATATCACATATTCTTAATAAAATCAACCTTAAAATAATATAAACGGGTTTTACGATTTTTTGCGTATCACGGCGTAGGTTATAAGATATATTACAATCAGTGCAAGGATCGAATATGTTATCCATTCGGCGGCGGTGTGCATATTAAAAAAGGAAAGAACGATTACAGCAAGGTATGCCAAAAGGACAGAAATTGTAAAAGTAATGCTTTTTGCTTTGTTTGCAATTGAAATATTGCGCTCGTCTGTTTCCATGATCTGTTGTTTTTTGAGTTTTTCCTCGCTGCTTGTGATATAAAAATATTTTTTGATATTGGCAATACCATATGCCATCATACCCACGCCAAACGGCGACAAAGCGTTGTTTTCAAGCTTTGAAAAAATAGCCATTGCTACCAAAACTGTACCGAGTATAGTTAAGACAATAGAGATGTACAATCTTGTTTTAAGTTTCTTTCTGAAATCCATGTTAGTCCTCCTCAAATATAAATACTTCTTCGATGGTCTTTTCAAAATATTTTGAAATTTTGTGTGCCAGTTGAAGAGATGCGTTGTATTTTCCGCTTTCAAGAGAAATAATAGTTTGCCGCGTCACATCAACTGCATTTGCAAGCTCGTCCTGCGTAACAGAATGTTTTTTTCGTAAATCTTTGATCTTGTTGTTCAATATATCGCCTCCTGTGATTGTAAAGTGCACTTTACATATTCAGTATACATCAATCGTTTGAAAATGTCAAGTGTGTTTTACATTTTGTCAAAAAATAAAAGCAAGCGTAAAAGCTTGCTTTTGTTTTTTTAATATATCAGCATTGCATCGCCGAACGAGAAAAATCTGTATTTTTCCTGTACGGCGCATTTGTATGCATCAAGCATCCTTTCGCGTCCCGCCAGGGCAGATACAAGCATAAGAAGAGTTGATTCGGGAAGATGGAAATTTGTTATCAGGTGGTCAACTGCCTTGAATTTGTAGCCGGGATAAATGAAAATGTCGGTGTATTTTTCGCAGGGCGAAAGATATCCGTCTTCGTCGGCGCACGATTCGAGCGTTCGGCACGAGGTTGTGCCAACGCAAAATACTTCTCCGCCTGCTTTGCGCGCGGCGTTGTATTTTTCTGCGCTTTCTGCCGAAACCGTACAAAATTCACTGTGCATCCTGTGCTTTGTTATATCGTTTTCTTTTACGGGGCGGAAGGTACCGAGTCCCACGTGAAGGGTGACGGGAACGATCACAACTCCCATATCCTCAAGCTCTTTCATCAGCTCTTTTGTAAAATGAAGTCCTGCTGTGGGGGCCGCCGCCGAGCCGTCGTGGCGGGCATATACCGTCTGATAGCGGTTTTTGTCTTCGGCTTTTTTGTGAATGTATGGGGGCAGAGGCATTTCGCCGATCTCGTCGAGCAGAGACATAAATTCGCCTTCGTAGTCAAATCGAACGATTCTGTTTCCGCCTTCGGTCACTTCAATCACTTCTGCAAGAAGCTTGCCGTTTCCGAAAGTAAGCTTTGTTCCCACGGGGGTTTTGTGACCGGGACGTGAAAGCGCCTCCCAGGTATTTTCGCTTTTTCTTTCGAGAAGCAAAAGCTCAACAGACGAACCAAGCTCGTTTGTGTAAACTCCCGCTGCATCCTTTTTAAATCGGTTTCCCAAAAGTCTCGCGGGAATTACCTTTGAATTGTTGACGACAAGAATATCGCCGGGCTTTATATG
>JAFYUZ010000019.1 GCA_017549365.1 Clostridia bacterium | reverse complement strand
GAAAGGAGTTCTGTTATGGGACTTATCAGAGCAGGCCTTGGAGCACTTGGCGGCACACTTGCTGATCAGTGGAAGGAGTTTTTCTACTGCGATGCAATAGACAACGATTATATCATGGTGAAGGGACAAAAACGCACAGGCTCGCGTTCCTCCAACACAAAGGGCAGCGACAACATCATTTCCAACGGCTCGGTCATTGCGGTTGCCGACGGCCAGGCAATGGCCATCGTCGAGCAGGGCAAGGTTGTTGAATTTTGCGCAGAACCCGGCGAATTTACCTATGACACCTCCACAGAACCTTCGATCTTCGCAGGCTCTTTGGGCACAAGCATTCTTGACACCTTCAAGACCATCGGAAAGCGTTTCACCTTCGGTGGCGACACGGGCAAGGATCAGAGAGTTTACTACTTCAACACCAAGGAGATAATGGGCAACAAGTACGGCACGGCAACCCCTATCCCCTTCAAGGTAGTAATCAACGAGCAGATGGGCCTTAAGCTTTCTGTTGACATCCGTTGCAACGGTGAATATACATACAAGCTTACAAACCCCCTTCTTTTCTACACAAACATTGCAGGAAACGTAACCGACGCTTATGAAAAGAGCGAGTGGGAAGATATTCTTCGCAGTTCGCTTCTCGATGCCCTTCAGCCTGCCCTTGCATCTGTTGCGGCACAGAAGATCGAATACTTTGAGCTTCCCGGTCACACCGTGGAAATCAGAAACGCTCTTACCGAAGTTCTCAAGCCCGACTGGACAGAAACCCGCGGTATCGAGCTTGTAAAGCTTACCATCAACTCGCTTTCTATCCCCGAAGATCAGCGCAAGAAGATCACCGAATGGGAAGAAAACATGATGTCCACCAACGCGGCTATTGCAAACGCACGCCTTGTGGGTGCTCAGGCAGATGCTGCAAGAATTGCCGCAGGCAACGAAGCAGGCGCGGCAGTGGGCTTTATGGGCATGGGCATGGCAATGAACGCAGGCGGCGGTGCTCAGGCGGCACAAAACCTCTTTAATATGCAGCAGATGCAGATGCAACAGCAAGTTCAGCAGACAGCCCCCGCGGCACCTGCGCAGAACGGCTGGAAGTGCGCTTGCGGTGCGGTGAACACAGGAAAATTCTGTGCGGAATGCGGTTCTCCCAAGCCCGCCGAAGATGGCTGGACCTGCGCTTGCGGTGCGGTGAACAAGGGCAAATTCTGCCCCGAATGCGGTGCAAAAAAGCCCGCGGGAGTTCCCGTGTACAAGTGTGACAAGTGCGGCTGGGAACCCGAAAAGGGAGTGACTCCTCCCAAGTTCTGCCCTGAATGCGGAGACCGTTTTGACGAATCCGACGCAAACTGACAAGAATTCCGACTCGTAAACACGGAGTGAACACGAATGTCTGAACTTCAACAATACAAGTGTCCCTGCTGTGACGGTTCGATCGAATTTGACACAAAACTGCAAAAAATGAAGTGCCCCTATTGCGGCACCGATTTTGAAGTCGAAACTCTGAAAGAATACGACAATATCCTCAAAAACGAAAGCGATGAGGAAAAGATGGAATGGGACGCCTCGGATGCCTGCGAATGGCAGGAGGATGAAAAAAATTCCATCCGCTCTTATGTCTGTAAATCCTGCGGTGGAGAGATCATTACCGATCTCACCACCGCCGCCACCGAATGTCCCTATTGCGGAGATGCAGTGGTTATGATGGACAGATTTACGGGTCAGTTGCGCCCCGACCTTGTGATTCCTTTTAAGCTCGACAAAAAGGCGGCGATCGAAGCCTTGTCCAGGCATCTTTCGGGCAAAAAGCTTTTGCCAAAAACCTTTAAATCAAAAAATCACCTGGACGAGATAAGGGGCATATACGTTCCTTTTTGGGTGTTTGACACAGGGGCAAAAGCAAGCATAAGATACAAAGCGACGCGGGTGCGTGCATGGAGCGATTCAAAATATCACTACACCGAAACATCTCACTACTCTGTCGGCAGAAGCGGAAGCGTAAGCTTTGAGCATATTCCCGTTGACGGCTCGACAAAATTTGACGATGCCATGATGGAATCGCTTGAGCCCTTTGATTTTTCGCAGGCGGTGGATTTTCAGACGGCATATCTTTCGGGATTTTTTGCCGACAAATATGACGTTTCGTCATCCGACAGCACGCCGCGCATTAACGAACGGGTCAAAAAAAGCACCGAGGAAGCTTTTGCATCGACCGTTTCGGGCTACAATTCGGTGATCCCCGTTCATTCAAACATAAATCTCGAAAACAATTCCATAAAATACGCTCTGTATCCCGTATGGATACTGAACACAACCTGGAACGGACAAAAATACACCTTTGCCATGAACGGGCAAACGGGAAAATTCGTTGGTGATCTTCCCGTGGACGGCGGAGCATATTTCCGCTGGCTTGCGCTGATTTCCGTCATCGGTACGGCAGGCGCCATTGCCGCTTTTGCCATTGGCAAGGCGATGGGATTGATATGAGGAGGGGCGACATGAAAAAAATCATCTTTTCCCTCACCTGTTTTGTCACACTTCTGTGTGTCACCTTTTCTGCCCTTGCAAAAACGCCGTATCTTGTCGATGACGAAGGTATACTCACGGCTTCCGAGGCGCAAAATATTGATTCTGCCCTTTTTGAAATGTCGGAAAAATACGGCATGGATTTTGTTATCGTAACATCAGAGGATTTTGACGGAAAAGGCTCTCAGGATTTTGCCGACGATTTCTTTGATTACGGCGGATACCGCAAGGACGGCATTATACTTGCCATGAGCCACAATCTGGGCGACGTATTTATATCCACCACAGGCCACGGCATGGCAGTTTTTTCGGACAGCGACGTGGACGATATTTTTGACGTGATACTTCCGTATATGGCCGACGGAGAATATGCAAAGTCTTTTTCGCTGTTTCTTTCGGAATGCGAAGGGCTTGTGTACGAATACGAAAACGCCCCTGTGACGCTCGAACCTTTTCTTTCGGCAAAACAGATCGTGATTTGTGTAATAATCGGCATTATCATCGGATTTATCGGTGTAAGCGTGATGAAAAGCGGCATGAAAACCGTAAGATTCAAGCCCAACGCCAAAGATTATATGGTTTTCGGAAGTCTTAAACTTACCGAAAAATACGACACTTTCCTTTACCGCAACGTAAGCCGTGTGCGCCGCGAAACATCAGGCAGTTCGGGCGGGAACCGAATCGGCTCTTCGGGCAGAAGCCACGGCGGATCGGGAAGAAGCTTCCGATAGACCCGAAAGGAGAAGAAAATGAAAACGAAAACAAGAATTATCTGCGCCCTTCTGGTGCTGGCATTTGCCCTCCCCCTCTTTCCCGTTTTTGCAAACGACACTTACTATCCCATCGGCTACAACACCACTGCATCCGAAATAAAGATCGGCGACGAGCTGACCCTTATCGCATCCCCAAAATTCCCCTCGGGAACCAAGGATATCAAATACCAGTGGTACGTAACCTCAACGGGCAAGCTCGCCGACGCTCAAAAGATCGACGGCGCGAACGGAAGCCTTTACAAATACACGGCAAAGGCATCGGGAGAATATTATTTTTACTGCGAGATCACGGGAACCTGCAACGGAAAGACTGTGACAACCCTAAATTACAACAACATGACGGGTGTTGCGGTGAAAGTGAAGGAAGCCCTTACAATAGTCCCCGTGGGCGACGACAACGTGACGATATACAACCCCAAGGAAACGGTTATTTTCCTTGTCGAAACGAAAAATTCGAGCAATCCTTCTATCTCGTGGTATACCTGCGATGAAAAGGGCAACACGGGAAAGCTGCTTGCTATCGGGCAGACCCTTCCCGTCAAGGGAATAAGCGAAGACCTGCTTGGTATTCCGCAGTATTTTGCCTGCATTGCCGCGGACGGCAAAGAGGTGGATCTTCACATTTTCACCATAACTCTGAAAGACGAGAGTGAAAAGGACAAAAATCCCGAAGAAAAGCCCGAAGAAGAAAAGGACGATGAAAAAGCAGAAGAGACCGAAAAATACGTTTTTCCTTTTTCGGACGTGAATGAGAACGACTGGTTTTATGCCGACGTGCTTTCTGCCCACAAGAACGGACTGATAAACGGCAAAACCGAAACCGCCTACTCCCCCAACGACAATATGACCTATGCAGAAGCCGTAAAGCTTGCCTGCGCAATGCATCAGCTTGAGCGCGACGGCAAGGTGACTATCCCCAACGGCTCAATGTGGTGGTACAGCACCTACATGGACTATGCCCTGTCAGAAGGCATTATTGACGAGGATCTTTCTGAAAAAGCCAACGAGCCCATAACGAGAAAAGAATACGTTTATATCTTTTTCAAGGCTTTGCCCGAAGAAAACTTTGCAGAAATAAACGATGTTGCCAAAGGGGCAATTCCCGACGTGGAGGACGGAAAATATTCCCACAGGATCTACACTTTTTACCGCGCGGGTATTTTGACAGGCAGTGACGAAAAGGGCACTTTTATGCCCGACAGCAACATAAAAAGAAGCGAGGTCGCGGCGATCCTTACAAGAATGTCGGACAAGACGGCAAGAAAAAATATAACACTTAAATAACAAAGCAGGCTGCACACAAAAAGGTGCAGCCTGTTTTCGTTTTAAATCACAAGTGTGTTTGCGCTCGATAGCGGATTTCTGTTTTTTCAAAAAAACGGCTCTTAACGATGCTTTGCGCCGCAAGGAAAAAAGTCGCCTCTCAACATTCCTTTCGATCAAGAAGAGCTATCTCGTCGTTTGTCATGTGCCGCCACTGCCCGCGCGAAAGCGAAGGGTCAAGCACAAGAGCGCCAAAGCGCACACGCTCGAGAAAGGTGACTTTTTTGCCGAGATATCCGCAGATGCGCTTGATCTCGTGATATTTTCCCTCGGTAAGTATCATGCGGGCACAGTTTTTGTTTTGGGGATCGATCTTCAATATGCAGGGCTTTGTAAGCTCGCCGTCAAGGGTAACGCCTTTAAGGCAAACTTCTATATCCCCTTCTTCAAAATCGCCGTCACATTCAACGTAGTATTCTTTTTCCACGTGGTGCTTTGGCGAAAGAAGTCGATGGGCGTTCTTGCCGTCGTTGGTCAGCACAAGAAGCCCGACAGTGTCCTTGTCAAGCCGCCCTGCGGGAAAAAGTCCCTTGGTGGCGTAGTTTTCGGGCAGAAGCGAGAGCACGGTTTTTTCACGCAGATCATCTGTTGCCGACACAACACCCGCAGGCTTGTTCATAAGGATATATATAAATTCGCTGTACGAAAGGGGCTTTCCGTCAAGGGTGACGGCGGCCTTGTTTTCGTTTATTTTCATATCGCCCTTGGTTGCCGTTTTGCCGTCAACGCTGACTCTGCCCGAGCGTATGGCAGAAACAGCCCGGGTGCGGCTGATGATGCAGGCATCCGACAAATATTTATCAAGTCTCATCGTCAAGTATGCTTCTTTTCGCAATTTCAAGGCAAACGTCGCAGAAGCCTGCGTTTTTCAAAGCTTCTTGCGAAGCCTCAAAAGCCTTCTGCGGAGTGTTGTTGTCCTTTGAAAGATGGGCAAGAATTATCCTTTCTGCACCGTTTTCGGCAAGATGCGGAATAAATTTTGAGCAGGCATCGTTGGAAAGATGTCCCCTGTCCGAAAGGATGCGTGCTTTGAGATGCTCGGGGTATACCCCGCTCTTCAGCATCTCGATATCGTGGTTTGACTCGAAAATAACGGTTTTCGAGCCAAAGATGAAGCGTGCTATCTCACGGGTGACGTAACCCATATCGGTGGCATAAGAGAAGCTGTCGTCATCGCAGTTTATGCGATATCCGACGCTTCCACAGGCGTCGTGCGGGGTACGGAAAGGCAGAATGTGAAGCTCGTTCAGATAAAGCTCTGTGCCGGGATCAAGAATTTTGATACAGCTTGAAAGATACGGGTTTCTGCCGCCTGACGTTATGCTTTTTGCAGAGGCGGTGTTTACGTATACGGGTGTGTGATATTTTTTGCACATCATTTCAAGCCCCGTAATATGATCGCTGTGTTCGTGGGTGACAAGCACGCACGAGATGTTTTCGACAGAGCTGCCGATCTTTGACAGAGCATTGCAAATGCTTCTGCACGACACACCGGCATCGATAAGAAGCTCGGTCTTTCCGTGTTTTATATGTATCGAATTCCCCGAGGAACCCGAAAAAAGCGGTGTTATTTCAAGCATTCGTTTTCTCTTTCGCGAAGATTATATACCGAAATTGTCGGCAAGTCCGAGATTTATCAGCATGATATCAATAAGAATAGAGGTTATCATCGGCAAAAAGACAATGATTATGCCGCGGCGCACCTTATCAAGCCTTTGCAAAAGCTTTTGATCCTGCTTTACGCCGTCTTTTTCTTCTTTTTGTTTAAGAAAAGCGATGGCAAAGGCGCAAAAAACGTATCCGAGAGCAAGGACAAACGAGCCCCAGATGTATATTTCCTGAATAATCTGCATTTTGGATTTTAAAAAGCCGAAATACAGCGAGATCAGCGCGATCATGCTGACAACGAGAAGCAGGGCAAGCTTTTTGTTGCGCTGTGTCCTGCTTTCTACACGAAAGGTCTGCGCCGAGGACGGCGCAGACTTCTTTGTTTTTTTCTTTTTTGCCATAACCGATCAAAGCAGCTTTTCGAGCTGAACGGCACCGTAAAGTCTTACTTTAAGAACATATGCACTGTCAGCGCCGAAAACGCTTGTCATAGCGTTGTTGAACTCTGTTACGTATTCATTGGGAACAAAAGCCTGGATGGTACCTGCAAAACCGCCACCGTGAACGCGATACACAGCGCCCGGCTTTGTATCAAGCACGTCTGCCGCAACGGCAAGAGCAAGAGAAATGCCCTGCTCGTGGACGTTTTTGGTGGTATATGTGTTTTGCAGAAGAGTTGCGGAAGAAAGACCCGACGCCTTGATGTACGAAAGGAAATCGTTTATATCGTCCTTTTTAAGGGCGGCGGTTGCTTTTTCTACTCTTTCGTTTTCGTTGAGGAAATGAAGGGCACGCATAACTGCGCGGTCGCCGCACTTTTCGCGAAGGGTGGAGATGTTTGCCATCACGTCGCTCTTTTTGATCTCGCGCAGAACGCTCTTGCCGAAATATGCCGCAACCGATTTCATTTCGGCAGGGATAGAAGCGTAGTCTTCGTTAAGGTCTGCGTGGTTTCCGCCTGTGTTTACGATGCAAAGCGAATATCCGTGGGACGAAAGGTCAAAATCGGGCTTTTCAACGATGGGATTTTTGGGATCCGCAAAGTCGATTGCAACAAAGCCGCCTGCGGCGCAAGCCATCTGGTCCATAAGTCCGCAGGGCTTGCCGAAATGAACGTTTTCGGCATACTGCGAGATCTTTGCAATCTCGACGTAGCTGATCTTGCCCTCGTTGTAGAAGTGGTTGAGGATGTTTCCGATCATATCCTCGAAAGCGGCGGACGACGAAAGTCCCGAGCCCTTGAGAACGCTGGATGTGGTGTAGGCATAAAAACCGCCGTCGGCAAAGCCGTTTTTGAGAAAGCCGTCGCAAACACCGCGGATGATGGCGCAGGCTTTGTAAAATTCGTCCTCGTTTACCTTGTCAACCCCGTCAAGAGAAACGATATCCTCGGGGAAGCCTTCGGACTTGACGCGGATCTCGCCCGCATCGTTCTTTACGGCAACGGCGATGATATCAAGGCTTATGGATGCGGCAATTACCTTGCCGTGGTTGTGGTCGGTGTGGTTTCCCGAAATCTCACTTCTGCCGGGAACAGAGAAAAGACAAACTTCGCTGTCTTCTTTTACAAGAGAGGAATACTGGGAGAAAAAGCCGTCGACTGCGCCGGCATAGCGGTTGCGGACAAAGGAAATGTCGCAATCTTCGCCATAAAGCTTTTTGAAAGCGGCGTCGTAGCTGCCGCTGATTATTTCGGAACGGATTTCATGCAATTTCATTTTGTGCCTCCAAGAATTTATTTTAAAAAACAATACTTTCGCATTATGTATATATTTAGTATAGCATCTATTGTGACTTTTTTCAAGTACTATTTGGTGCTCAAAATATTTATTTGTAACGCATTGACAAACAGTGTTTTTTTTGATATAATCTTAATGTGTGTAATGATGTATTGGAAGGAGGAATATCTTTTGGGCAGAGCCGTTATGGTCACCTCTTTTAAAGGAGGCGTGGGAAAAACAACAGTGTCCGCAAATCTTGCCATGTCGCTGGCGCGGATGGGTTTTCGCGTTATCGCGGTCGATTGCGACCTTGAATCCCGTTGTCTTGACATTGCCCTGGGGCTTGAAAATTCCTCTCTTTACAACATCTGTGAGGTGCTGACAGGAAAACACAAGCTTGAAGAAGCGATTGTCTGCCATCCCGAATGTCACAATCTTTCGTTTGTGGCGGCACCCGCCTATTTTTCTCTTGCCGACGAGGATTCCTTTGTTTTCACAGAGGAGCAGGTGCAGTCGCTTGTTTTGAGGCTGAAGCTTGAATACGACTTTGTCATATTCGACCTGCCCGCCCGTCCCGACAAGCTTTACAAATCTCTTGTAAAATATTCCAACTACGCCCTTGTGATCTCGTTGCACACCGCGGCATCCATACGCGCCGCAGAAAAAACCGCCATGGCTCTTGAAGAGCTTGGTTGCGGCGAGGCTTGCACCGACATCATGACAAAAAACCTCAAAACACGCCTTATCATAAACAGCTTTATGTGCCGCGACGCCGTAAACGGCGACAGACCGTCTATTTACGACGTTATCAACAAGACATCGGTCAAGCTTATCGGCGTTTTGCCCTTTGACGAGGATATGGCAAGGGGTCAGGAAAGCGGAATGCTTGCATACCGCGTGAAAAAAGGCAAAAACAACTTCAACCGCGCCATCACCAACGTGGCAAAACGTTTTACAGAAACCCAGGTTCCCCTGCTTGAAGGTATTAAACTTGACGTTTCTAAGTCACGACTTACATAAAATCAACCCGCAAAACCGAAAATAACACAAGAAAGGATGTCAGACAATGGAAATTGCAATCATCGCTCACGACACAAAGAAAGAACTTATGACACAGTTCTGTATTGCCTACTGTGGAATACTCAGCAAGCACAATCTTTATGCCACCGATATTACCGGAAAATATATTTCCGAAGCCACAGGGCTTCACATTGAACGCCTGCTCGCAGGTTCTCAGGGCGGCGAAGAACAGATTGCTTCGAGAATTTCTTTCAACGAGATCGACGTCCTTCTTTATTTCAGAGATACAAGAAATGCCGACGGCATCCGCGAGAACGAAGCAAACATTCTTCGCCTTTGCGACGTGCACAACGTTCCGCTTGCCACAAACATTGCCACCGCCGAGGCTCTTATTCTTGCCCTCGATCAGGGTAGCCTTGATTGGCGCGAGCTTGTTAACCCCCGTTCCAAGATAAACAGAGCAAGATAACAAAACTTTTGACATTAACGGCAGATCTGAAAAATCTGCCGTTTTTGTATTTTCAAAGTAAAAACACGCGCTTTCGGACGGTGGGATTGGCCTGTCTTCTTACCTTGTTATATTGTTTATATTATTATATATTATTTATTATGTGTTGATTGACATGTTGATGACATGTTGTTGACATGTTGTTGACATGTTGCACGTCGTGTTGTTCGCCATTCGGACTTGTTGCCGTAACAGCTCGAAAACCCCGAAACACAGGGGTTCTTTGCCGATTGTTCGGCTGTTGTTTCGTGTCAGCTCACGTGTTGATTTTATGATTTTTTCTGTCAAAAAAATCATAAAAAAATGATTTTTCACCTGTTAGATATATTAACTGTATATTAACAAAAAGGACTGTGTTTGTGAACACAGTCCTTTTTTTGCAATAACTTAATCAGTCGTCAAGGGTTGCTTCCTGACCCGATTCGGTAAGGGCACTTGTGCGGATGGGTGCGGGTCTCGGGCACTTTGTTGTCATTTCATAAATCTTGCCGGTCTTGCAGGATTCCTGAATGCCGTGGATAACTTCGATGGCGTGAAGTCCGATGTCATAGTGGCATCTGGGACGTCTGTTGTTCTTGATGGCATAGCACATATCTGCAAGTCCCACGCCGCGGCTGGAAGAATAGTAACCGTGGAGTATGGGAAGCTTTACTGTCTGTACGCCAACAGCCTCGCCGAGCTGCTGGATATCGTTGTCAACAACCACCTCACCCGATGCGTTCTTTGTGGTGGGAGTCTGACCGGGAACGATGCGTTCGAAAACGGGCGCCGCGCCACGTCTTGTGATGCTGATCTCAGAGCAGAAGGCGTTGGGGTCGCCAAGGTGCATAGTTCCCTCGGTACCTGTTACTGTAAAGTTGAAGCTGGAGAATGAATCGGAAGAAATGTGGAAGGTTCCGAGAACTCCGTTTTCAAATTCAAGTGCCGCAAGAAGAGTTGTGGGGGTGTCAAGCTCGAACTTTTCGCCGTACTTTGGATGCTTGGGGTTTGTATAAGTACGTACGGGGTTGATATTTCCGCCAAAACCGGTTATTCTCTTTACAGAGCCAAACATATTTATCATCTGGTGGATATAATATCCGCCCAGGTCAAAGGGGAAACCTCCGCCGTAATGGAGGGGGAAGAAGAAATACTTGGGCTCGAGATCGAAGAAGGGTGTTTCGGGCTCGTAATGAGATGTTACCTGAGCGTGAACCGTAATAGGTTTGCCGATGAAGCCATCGTCAAGATATTTTCTCGAGGACTGTTCCCATGCGCCAAGGAAGGTGTCGGGAGCTGTGGTGAACAAAACGCCGTTTTCTTCTGCAAGGCGTGCAAGCTCTTTTGCTTCTTCAAAGGTGGGAGCCATCATTTTTTCGCAGTAAACGTGCTTGCCGTGCTTCATGGCTTCGCTGGAAATGAGAAAATGCGATTCGGGATAGGTGAGGTTTACGATGATCTCGATCTCGGGATCGTTCATCATCTCGTCAACGGTCATCTTTTTGATGCCGTATTTGTCAACCATGTACTGTGCGCGAGAATCGATAAGGTCTGCGCAGGCAACAACCTCGATGGTCTCGAACTTGTTTACCATGTTTTCCATGTAGGTTCCCTTGCAGATGCCGCCGCAACCGACAACACCGACTTTGATCTTTTTCATAACAATTCTCCTTTTGTATAAGTTTTTAAAGTGATAACAGAATCAAGAGAGCATAAAGCGTCTGATAAAATCACGGGTAAAGGCAACGCCCGCATCTCCAAGCGGTCCGTGCCAGGTCTTTGAATGGGGTTCGATGCTGAGATCTCCGTCATAGCCCCTTGCATAAAGGGCAGCAAAGATAGATCCCCACGAAAGATCGTCCATTCCCGCAGGCGGATCGTCCACAAGGCCTGTTTTGCCTGCATGTGTCGTACCCTTGATGTGGACGTGGGCAATTCTTTCGCCCCAGTCGGCAAGCTCGTCAAGGTAGTTTGCGTGTCTGTTGTATGAATGGGAAGCGTCAAATTTGATGCAAAGCTCGGGAATTTCACCCAAAACCACCTTCCACTGTTCGGGAGAAACGACAAAGTTGTTCCAGCTGCAGTTTTGAACCGCAACCTTGATTTTTCCGTCGGCTCTTTCGCAAAGAGTGGAAAAGATCTCTATAGCGTTGGTGTAATTTTTGTAAAGGCTTATGCTTTCGTCAAAATTGCATCCGCACACAAAGGTTTTTGCCCCAAGGAAAATTGCCGTATCAAGAAGATTTTTGTACAGTTCAAGCTTTTCACCGTCTATTTTTCCACCACTAAGAATTTCGTGATTCCATCTACCAAGGCAGGAAATATCAAGGCCGCTTTGTTCTGACACCTTTTTTATATTTTCTTTCTGATCGATAACATTTTGTGAATCATGGTCAAAGTTACAACAGATCTCAACAAATTCCATGCCACTTTCTTTCATTTTCTTGTATGTTTCAAGTTCGTGAT
>JAFYUZ010000018.1 GCA_017549365.1 Clostridia bacterium | reverse complement strand
GAACACGTCGGCGATAGTGATTCTTATCTCAGCCATGCTTATCTGCGGCACATTTTCTCTTGTTTTCATCAATCTCGACCACAACGTCAGCCAGATTGACGACTACAACGAAATCGTGGTTTATGCCGACATAGACGCCACCGATGAAGAGCTTGCGCAGCTTGAAGCTGACATCCTTGCTCACAAAAATACAAAGAGTGTCACTTTCGTCCCGAAGGAAGAGGGAATAGTGAACGTCCGCGAAAGCTTTGGTGACCAATTCGAGCCTCTTTTTGAAAAATACGAAAAGGACAGAATAAACCCGTTGCCCGACTCTTTCGTTGTGGAATTTGAAAGCGTAAACGGTTTTGAAGACCTGAAACTTTATCTCGACAACGAGGTTGAAAATATCGACCAGGTTTCGTCGCATCTTGATATTGCAAAGCGCGTAAATCAGATCAAGAACATAATCCTTGTTGTCAGCATAGTTCTGACTGCACTTCTTGCCATAGTTTCCTGGTTTATCATCGCAAACACCATCAAGCTCACCTTCAAATACCGAGAAGACGAGATAAATATCATGAAATATATCGGTGCCACAAACTTCTTTATCGCTTGCCCCTTTGTTGTGGAATCGTGTGTTGTGGCGCTCCTTTCTTCGGGCATCGCGTATGCGATTCAGTATTTTGCATACGATTACGTTTGCAAGATCGTGGCAGAACAGTATCCCATGATCCAGACTGTTCCCATCGAAAGTCTGCGTCTCATTCTTGCCGCCGCTTTCTTCGGCGCAACATTTATTCTCTGTCTTTTCGGAACTGTTTTTTCCACAAGACATTATTCAAAAGTATAAAAAGCTTTTCACATTAACAAGAAAGGAAATATATGAAATCAAGAATATTTTCGTTTCTCATATTTGCAGGACTCTCGCTTTTTCTTCTGATGTCTGCAACGTCGTTTGTAAAAAACGACGAATCGGTTTTTGCCGATGATGTATCAAGCCAGATAAAAGCCCTTGAAAAAGACCTCTCGGGCATAGAAAAAGACCGACTCAAAGCCGAAAAGGAACTTAAAGCCGCAAAAAACAACCAGGCGACTCAGATGGTTATTAAGCGTCAGTATGACAACGAAATATCGACCATCGTCGATCTTATAGCCACAACAGACGAGCTTATTGCAAGCTACGATATCGAAATCGGTAATCTCGAAACAAAACTCACAGATCTGCGCGATGAACGAGACGAAGAACTCGAAAGCTTTGATGATCTCGTGAGAATGACCTATATGTACGGCGACGAAAGCTACCTCGAAATTCTTTTTGGTGCAAGAAGTTTTGCCGATTTTCTCACCCGACTTGATATGGTTTCGTATCTTTTGTCGTATAGCGATGGCGTTGTAGATGGACTCAACGAGATCGAAGTCGAGCTTATCGAGACCGAAAAATCGCTTGTAGATTCCAAATCAAGCCTTGAGGACTACAAAGAATCAAAGTCAGCGCTTCTTTCTGATTTTGAAAAAAAGAGCGCCGAAGCAAACGCCCTTATCACAAGCTATGGCAAAGACGTAAAATCCGCCGAAGCCGCCCTTAAGGTTATTGAGGATTCCAAAAAGCAGCTCGAAAAAGATATTGCCGAACTTGCAGCAAAGTCCAAAAACGACGGAACTCCGTACAGTGGCGGCATTTTCATCTGGCCGGTAAATCAAAGCCGCAATGCGTATATTTCTTCGGGCTGGGAATGGAGAACCAACCCCATCACCAAGAAAAAAGAATTCCATAACGGTCTTGATATTCCTGCTCCCGCAGGTACAAAGATCTTTGCCGCATCCAACGGTGTGGTCGAAAAGAGCGCATGGTACGGCGGTTACGGCAACTGTGTGATTATAAGCCACGGTGGCGGCGTCCGCACTCTTTACGGCCATTGCTCAAAGCTTCTCGTTTCCGAAGGTCAAACTGTTAAAAAAGGC
The DNA here is from genome assembly GCA_017549365.1 of Clostridia bacterium. Classification (GTDB taxonomy): domain Bacteria; phylum Bacillota; class Clostridia; order Oscillospirales; family CAG-382; genus UMGS1052. Next base: position 15,659 of record JAFYUZ010000018.1, on the reverse strand, counting down.
GATACGATCGCCCTTGTCGGAACAACGGGTATGTCCACGGGAAATCATCTGCATTTCACCGTGTACGAAAAAGGCTCCACCGCCGTTAACCCCTGGAACTATCTTAACGGCTGAAAATTTTTTGTATGTGCTTTTGTCGCGCATATCATTTAGGAGGAAAATTGATGAAATCAAGAATATCCCTCGGAATGTGCCTTGTTCTGATGCTTATTGCGGCATTCGTGACCTTTCAGATAACATATTCCACCCTCACAAATAAATACGAAAGCACTGTTTATTCATTCAATAAATATACTGATATCACAAGCAATTTTGATGCGGTAGGTGATGCGGCGGAAGATGAAGAATGGCGCAAGACCTATTCTGTTCTTTCTCAGGCAGATGCCTATGCGAGAAATTATTATTTCAATGACATAGACGATTCGAAGCTTTCCGACAATCTTCTCTTTACGTACGCTGCAAGCCTCGGCGACAAGTATGCAAACTATTACAGCAGCGAAGAATACACCGATGTTATCAAGTCCAACATGGGCACAGCGCACGGAATTGGTGTCAGAGTAACGTCCGAAAGTGTATATGGCGGAATGTATATCTATGACGTTATGGATTCTTCTCCCGCCGCTGAATACGGACTCAAAGACGGGGATATAATCACATCTGTCAACGATGTCACTGTTCAGTCGGTTGGTTTTGCCGCCGCCTGTGACAATATTCTTTCGGTTCCTCTCGGAAAAACCGTAGTTCTCGACGTGCTTACGGCACAGTCGTCTTATCGCGAAAACGTTAAGATCGAAGTAACAAAAAAAGAGTACGAAGTTGAAACAGTCAGCACCCGTATGATGAGCGACGAGGTCGCATACGTCAAGATCCACGAGTTCAATTACAACACAGGCAATGAGTTTGCGTCAAAAATGGACGCCGTCATCGCATCGGGCGCAAAGCGCTTTATTTTCGATGTTCGCGCAAATCCCGGCGGAATTGTTGACGGCGTTGCCGCAACCCTTGATTATCTTCTCCCCGAAGGACGCATTATCACAACAAAGTCCCGCTTCGGCGACGAAGAAGCAATTGATTCCGACGCAAAGTGCCTCAATGCTCCCATGGTCGTTCTGATCGACGGAAGCACAGCAAGTGGCGGCGAGCTTTTTGCCGCGGCATTGCGCGATTATGAAATGGCAACCCTTGTCGGCACAACCACCTATGGCAAAGGCTCCATGCAGACCGAATATCCTTTGTCCGACGGCTCGTGCATGGTCTTCACAACTCATAAATACTATCCTCCCTGCGGCGAAAGCTATGATGGCATCGGCGTTTCGCCCAACAAAGTGGTCGAGCTCACCGACGATCAGATGTCTCGCTTCTTCCGTCTTACAGATGACGAGGACAGCCAGCTGATGACGGCGCTTGACGATGTTATAAACAAATAACGGAGAAACACAATGGCAGAAAAAACAAGCGAAAGAATTGCCGCGCAAAACAAAAAAGCCTATCACGATTATTTTGTTGAAGAGACTTACGAGGCGGGCATTGAGCTTTTTGGTACAGAAGTAAAAAGTATCAGAGCCGCCACCGTCAATATGAAGGACTCTTATTGCTATATCGAAAAGGGCGAGTTGTTTATGACCGGCGTTCATATCAGCCCTTACGAAAAGGGAAATGTCTTCAACAAAGACCCTCTTCGAGTAAGACGGCTTCTTATGCACAAGAAAGAAATAATGAAACTTTTCGGTCTTGTGGGCAAAGAGGGATTCACCCTTGTCCCTTTAAAAATGTATTTTTCAGGTTCGAAGGTAAAGGTTCAGATCGGTCTTTGCAAGGGTAAAAAGAATTATGACAAGCGCGACAGCGAAGCCAAAAAGCAGGCAAACCGCGATATCGAGCGCTACACCAAGGGAATCAACAGATAAGAAAGGAAAAGCTTTGGATAACCGAACTGTAATATTGCGGATAACCGACGGCATTCTAGACGGCGAAAAATACATGCTGTTGAAAAAGCTTGCGGGCGCATCCGATTCTGATTGTCGATTTTTCATTCTTACGGTCAGCCCCGACGATATAGATATGCTTTCAAAAATGGTAACAACAGCGGCTTTCTTTGTTGATGAAAAAACTCTTTGCGCTCTTTGTGATGGCGGAAACGCTTCTGTTTTACTGAAAAAACTTTGCATAGCGGTAAAATATATGCTTCTGCCCTTCAAAACGGTGGTTGACTACGGAGAGGGAAGACAAGAGCGCGACTGCACACTTAGTATCATAACTCCGTCGGTGCATATCCACGTTCCTTTGTCGCTGGGCGACAAAAAGACAGAGCGCTTTGTAGCAAACGCGCTTACGGGTGCAAAAAAGCTTCTTGATGAAAACAAAAGTGAATATCTTGCATATTGCGACGAAACTACCGAACAGCTTGTTTTTGAAAGCAAAGACGACTACGTAAGAAGAAAATATTTTGACAGCGGCCTTGTTGAAGATCTCGAGAAGGTATCGGCTGATTTAAAAGATAAATAAGTTCATTTGAGGTGATAAACAGTGGTTTACAATAACATTCTCGAGGCTCTCGGAAATACTCCCATGATAAAGCTTTCGCACATGGCAGATCCCGATGGTGCCGATATTTTCGTAAAGTTCGAAGGCCTTAACGTTGGCGGTTCCATCAAAACAAGAACCGCGTACAATATGATCTGCGAGGCAGAAAAGCAGGGGCTTATCAAGGAAGATACCATTATCGTAGAACCCACCAGTGGCAATCAGGGCATCGGCCTTGCGCTTGTCGGTGCTGTCAAGGGCTACAAAACGGTTATAATCATGCCCGACTCTGTCAGCGAAGAAAGAAGAAAGCTCGTTCGTCATTACGGCGCCGAGGTTATTCTTGTTCACGATGCCGGCAACATCGGCCTTTGTATAGAAGAATGCCTTAACACCGCTCTGCGTATGCGCGACGAGGACAAGAGAGTTTTTGTTCCTCAGCAGTTTGAAAATCCCGCAAACTCTGCCGTTCAGCGCGAAGTCACGGGCAGAGAAATCCTCGAACAGGTAGCAGGCCCCATCCACGGCTTCTGCTCGGGCATCGGTACAGGCGGCACCATCACAGGCATCGGTGAAACTCTTAAAGCCGCAAACCCCGACATCGAAATTTGGGCAGTAGAGCCTGAGAACGCCGCAATTCTTTCGGGCGGTTCGATCGGTACGCACGTTCAGATGGGCATTGGCGACGGACTTATCCCCGACATTCTCAATTGCGAAATTTATAACGATATCTGCATCATCGCCGACGATGAAGCAATCCGCACCTCAAAAGAGCTTGCTTCCAAAGAGGGCATTATGTGTGGCATATCCAGCGGCACAAACGTTGCCGCCGCAATAAAGCTTGCAAAGAAGCTTGGCAAGGGAAAAACTGTCGTAACAGTTCTTCCCGATACAGCAGAAAGATATTTTTCCACTCCTCTCTTTGATGATTGATACATAGGAGATTGATATGAAAAAGTTTGCCCCCGTTTTTTCGGATTTTCCCCACATCGTCCATGGCGGTGACTACAATCCCGATCAGTGGCTCGACTATCCCGAAGTGCTTTCCGAAGACGTTCGTCTGATGAAGCTCGCGGGCATCAACAGTGCCACGGTTGCAATATTTGCGTGGTCTGCAATCGAACCCGAAGAGGGAGTTTTTAAGCTCGATTGGCTTGACTCGATCGTGAATAATCTTTATAAAAACGGCATTTATACCATCCTTGCCACCCCCAGCGGAGCGCGTCCCGCCTGGCTTGACGAGAAATACCCCGAGGCACGCCGCACCTCCAACACGGGTGTTAAACAGCTTCACGGCAAACGCCACAATCATTGTATGTCTTCGCCGATCTATCGCGAAAAGGTTGCAAAAATTGACAGCGTTCTTGCTGAACATTTCAAGGGCAATCCCGCTGTTAAAATGTGGCATATTTCCAATGAATTTTCGGGTGAATGTTTCTGCGATTACTGTAAGAATAACTTCCGCGATTTTTTGCGCAGAAAGTACAACAATGATATAAAAAAGCTTAATCACGAATGGTGGACAGGATTCTGGAGCCATACCTATGACAATTTTGACCAGATCGATCCTCCGTCTCCCATCGGAGAAGACAGAGTTCACGGCCAGAATCTCGACTGGAAACGCTTTATCACCTATATAACAAACGATTTTATCGATAACGAAGCACGCACCCTCAAGGCGATCACTCCCGAGCTACCCGTTACCACCAACTTGATGGGAACCTACGAAGGACTTGATTATTGGAAGGTCGCAAAACACGTTGACGTTGTGTCATGGGACGCATATCCCCATTTTCACAACCCGTCGGTCGATGATGCCGATGTTGCTGTGGAATACGGGCTTCGTCACGATCTTACAAGATCTCTGCTTCACAAACCCTTTATGCTGATGGAAAGCACCCCAAGCTGTGTAAACTGGACAACCGTCAACAAAATGAAGCGTCCGGGTATGCACTATCTTTATTCCATGCAGATCGTCGGACACGGCAGTGACACGGTTCAGTATTTCCAGTGGCGCAAATCCCGCGGATCATCAGAAAAATTCCACGGTGCCGTCGTTGACCACGAGGGCAGTGAAAACACAAGAGTATTTAAAGAAGTGGCAAAACTCGGCGCCGACCTTGCAAAGCTTGACGAGGTTGTTGGCACCGATACAAAGTCTGACGTTGCAATCATATACGATTGGGAGATCAATTGGGCGATAAAAGATTTCGAAGGTTATAACGATCGCAGGGATTATGAGAAGACTGTCCGTGAGTTTTACAGATGCTTCTTTAACCACGCCGCAAACGTAGATTTTCTTTCTCTCGATAGCGATTTTTCCAAATATAAGATGGTTATCGCTCCTATGATGCATCTTTGTTCCGAAGAAACTATTGACAGACTTGAAAAATACGTGCGCGAGGGCGGAACCCTTGTTTGCACGTATATGACAGGTTATGTTAACGAAAACGACCTGTGCTATCTTGGTGGTTGGCCCGGCGGAAAGTTAAGAAAAGTTTTCGGTATCTGGGCTGAGGAACTTGATGCTCTTTACAGAGGTGAAAAAGTTAAAAACGAATATCTTGAAAACGATCTCGGTGTGTCGGGAGAATTCGAATCCATCGACCTTTGCGAGGTCATCCATCCCGAATCTGCAAAAACAATTGCACAATATCGTTCGGAATATTACAGCGGAATGCCTTCGGTTACCGTCAACGAGTATGGCAATGGCAAAGCGTATTACATCGCCACACGACAGAATGTTTGCGATCTTGAAAAGCTCGTTTGCGCCATCAGCGACAAGGTGGGCGTTGAGCGAATCGTACCCGATAAACTCCCCGACGGAGTAAAGGTGATATCTCGTACAGACTACGATAGCGAATACGTCTTTATCACCAACTATACAACCGAAGATCGGTGCGTTGAAATAGGCGATAGGGAAGCATACAATCTTCTTGACGGCAAAACATACAGAGAAAATATAACTCTTCCCGGCTATGGTGTTGCCGTTCTCAAAAGAAAAGCTTAATCATTATCCTTTGCGCCTGCAAAAAAATGCGGGCGCAAAGAAATTTTTAAAAAAACTATTGACAAATCACATATTTTGTGGTATTATACTCTAGAACAATGAAGCAGAACATGGTTCTCACCCGGCGCAATTGAGCGTAAGGTCAATAAACTTTATCGGACGGCGGAGTTTTTTGTCGTGCGGTCGTGTTTTGCGGAGATTGTTTCTTCGCAATTTTTTATTTTTACCCATTTTTGGAGGTGTTTTGCATAGGAACAGCCAAGGAGCTCTCTGTTAACGAAGAAATCAGAGCAGCTGAAATCAGAGTTGTTGACGAAGACGGCTCGCAGCTCGGTATTATGAAAACTCAGGACGCAAAGAAGCTTGCGTTTGACAAGGGACTCGACCTCGTCGAGATCGCGCCCGGCGCCGAACCGCCTGTTTGCCGTATCATGGACTTCGGAAAATTCCGTTTCGAAATAGAAAAGAAGCAGAAAGAAGCCAAGAAAAAACAGCAGAAGATCGATATCAAGGAAATTCAGCTTTCCTGCCGTATCGACACACACGATTTTGAAACAAAACTCAACCACGCAAGAAAGTTTCTTGCGGCAGGCAACAAGGTTAAGGTTTCTGTTCGTTTCAAGGGTCGTGAAATGAATCACACATCCATTGGTCTTGAAGTTATCAACAAGCTCGGCGAAGCGTGCACCGACATCGGTGTTATCGAAAAGCCCGCTGTTCTTGACGGAAGACAGATGCTGATGTTCCTTGCACCCAAAAACGCTGCATCTGCAAAGCCCAAGAAGGAAAAGCAGCAGCGCGACAAAGGCGAAGACGAAGAATAAGTCAATTCCGAAATATATCGCATATATTTCGTTATGAAAAATTAAAACTTGAAAGGATGAATCACTGTGGGAAAGACTAAGACACATAAGGCTACTGCCAAGCGTTTCAAGATTACTAAGGGCGGTAAAGCAAAGTTCAATCATCTTAACAGAAGACACAAGCTCGGAAAGAAGACTTCCAAGAGAAAGCGTCAGCTTCGCAACAACGCTTACATCAGCGAATCGTTTGCACCCATCGTTAAGAAGCTTATGCCCTACGCATAAACTTTTTGGGTAAAGTTTGTTAATTTGATTAAATTCGGAGGTATATAAAATGGCTAGAATTAAGGGCGCTCTTATGACAAGAAAGAGACGCAACAAGATGTTAAAGCTCGCTAAGGGCTATTGGGGTTCCAAGAGCAAGCACTTCAAGATGGCTAAGCAGGCCGTAATGAAGAGTGGCAACTACGCTTTCGCAGGCAGAAAGATGAAGAAGAGAGATTTCAGAAAGCTCTGGATCACTCGTATCTCTGCTCAGTGCAAGGTTAACGACATCAACTATTCGAGATTTATGAATGGTCTCAAGAAGGCCGGCGTAACTCTCAACAGAAAGATGCTCGCTGAAATCGCAGTTTCCGACAAGGAAGCTTTTGCAAACCTCGTTGCTACCGCAAAGGCAGCTCTCTGATTTATAAATATAAGCCTTCCTTAAACGGAAGGCTTTTTTTTTTATCTTTAAATTTCATAATGCGAAATTTTACAAAATATATTGCATTCGCGCCATCAGCCGTATATAATGGATACAACAAGTCTTTGGAGAAGATAATATGATAAAATCAATACATAAAGCATCTTTTATCCTTCGAATCCTTTCTGACGCATATCCTGACGGCGTGAAGCTTGAGGATATCAGCACAATTTCCAAAATAAACAAAAGCACCTGCGTTCGTATTCTTGATACTCTGATAGAAGAACAGCTTGCAGAAAGGATGCAATTTGCACTTTATCGCTTGGGAGCAGGCTGTTTTCACCTGACACGGTCGGGCAGGTTTGATGAATCGCGTCTTTCTGTCTGCCGCCCCGTTCTCAAATGGCTTTACAAAGAAACAGGTCACACTGTTCTTATATCCGAAATACAAAACGGAACAAAATATAATGTTGACTATTTTGTTTCGGATGTTCTCAGATCCAAAGCAGATGAGGATATTATGGTGGATGAAATATACAGAACTTCGGCAGGACGTCTTATTATGTCGCGTATGCAAAGATATGATATCGAGCTTGTCGTGCAGAAAAACGGACTTCCCAAATTTCCACATTGGAAAAATTTTGAAAATTTCGAAGAGCTGATGCAAGAGCTTGAAAAGTACAAGCAAATGCAGGTGGTAACAGTTAAAAACGAAAGTCCCGACTGCATAATGATCGGAATTTCCGCTGAAATAAAAGACCGAAACGGGATGCTCGGTGCATTAGGTATTGCATATAAATGTGACAATGATTACGAGCATTACGAGGCTGACATTGAAAAACTTTCAAAACAATTGCTTCGTGCCGCAAAGGAAATGACACGTCGACTTTGCTTTGACAAGTGAAAGGAGAAACAAAATGGAACTCAATAAATCTCTGTTTATCGAAAAACGCGAGGGTAAAAATCACATTTCTCTTGACGGACAGTGGTTTTTTACCGATTTGGATGAAAAAACTTGTTGCCCCGCAATGCTTGATTTTGAGAATAAGGCAGATCTTCCTTTGTCGGTTGGCTGGTGCCTTTATGAATCGGGGGTGCTCCCTCATCCGTATGTGGGTACAAACAGCAGTCGGTATGAATATATAAGAAACAGAGTCTGGTATTTCAAGCGCTCGTTCTTTGTAGAAAAAGAAAAACAAAACGATTATGATATGGCATATCTCTGCTTTGATGCAGTTTCATATTTTTCAAAAGTGTGGCTCAATGGTGTTTGCCTTGGAGAGCATGAGGGAATGTTCGGAGGCCCTGTTTGCGAGGTCGCAAAGCTTTTGAAATACGGCGAAGAGAACGAGTTGATAGTAGAGGCAATAGCATCAAACTATAAAATCGAATCAAGACCAACAGATACTGCACCATGGCGAAGATGGTATTCAGCGGCAGCTATTACTCCGTGGCATCTTACGAATGACGATTTGACACAAAACGGACATTTTAATATTGTTGGTATATGGCGCAGTGTACGACTTGAATTTTTGAACACTTATCATATTACAAATCCGTATCTTTACACAAAAGATGTAGGCGAAAACGAAGCAACTCTTTCGCTTGAAGTGCCTGTCAGTACACCTTTTTTTGATGAGACAAAGGGGATTGGAACAACCGTCAGTTTCAGGGACGATCTTCCGAGAAACGGATTTTCGGGGACACTTTTGCCGAAGGTTTATGATGTTGAGCTGACAGTTAATGTTGAAATAGCCGATCTTTGCGGCAAAGTCGTATATTCGGATTCGGAAACAATAAACCCCGTTGAATATATGTCTCTGTCAAATCCAAATGAATATATATATTTCAAAAGAAACATAGAAATAGATAACCCAAAGTTATGGTATCCCAACGGTTATGGCGACCAGCCGCTTTATGCTGTGCACCTTTCGCTTTCTGTAGATGGCAAAAAATGTGACAGTCAATCCTTTAAAACGGCAATACGAACGATTAAAGTGGTGGAAGGTAAGGCACCGAAGCATTTTCGCCGCGAAGAACAGTTCCAGTTTGTGGTAAACGGCAGAGAGATATTCCTCAAGGGTATGAATCTGACCCAGCTCGATCAGCTTTTGAAAGAGAACGAAAATGATTACGATTGGGTGCTTTCCCTTGCAAAAAACGAAGGTATAAGCCTTGTGCGTGTTTGGAACGGCGGAGGAGTACCCGAATCAGACGTGTTCTATGATCTTTGCGACAAATACGGACTTATGGTCTGGCAGGACGGATATATTGCCAACGAAACGGCAGAGAAAAAGTCTGTTGATGTTTTGCGCTCACAGCTTTCGTACAATCTTTGCAGAACGAGAAATCATCCCTCGCTTGCTGTTTTTTGTGCCGGCAATGAATTCAATCCATATACTTACAAAACAGTTGCCTGTATGTTTGCCTCGTGGGATGAATATGACACATATATTCCCGATAAAATTTTCTACCGTACAACTCCCGATGGTGGAAGTGCTCACATTTATCAGGATATCGAGCCGACCTGGTACAGAAAACTGTATAAGCACGTTCCTTTTATCGGCGAAAGCGGAATCCACGCGCTTCCCGTGTACAAAACATATAAGCGCATACTTTCCGACAAGGAACTCGGTTCTAAGTTAAACGACATTTTTACTGAAAAATTCAAAAAGGATTTTCCTGAGTTTCTTAACCATTTTTCCGAGTTTCAGCCCGACAGAGTACCGAGAATGTTGGCTCGCGCTTCGCATATTTCCGATATGCACGATATCGACATCAAAACTCTTACAGAAGCTTGTCAGATGGCTTCTTATGAGTTTCATCTTATAATGATTGAAAGCGTTATTGAAAATTATCCTTATACAACAGGAATTATGCCCTGGGTCTTTAAGCGCCCGTGGCCCACTTCGGCAATTCAGTTGGTCGATGCATACGGACATCCGCAGGCGCAGTATTATGCGGTAAAGCGTGCGTACGAGCACGTTCATCCCTTTGTTTGCCTTGAACGCAACGCTTTTTCACGCGGTGAAAAGATAGTGCTGCCCGTAAAAATCATTGCCGATCGTCCCTGCGACGATCTGACGGTTGTTACAGAGGTTTTTGACGAGAACATGACCAAGTTCTTCTCGTCGTCCGAGACGATTTGTATAAGCTCAGACAAAGCCGTAGAGGTGGCGCAGTATGCCGTTGATCTTCCGTGCAGTATATACGATAAGTATTTCTTCTTGCGCGTGTCAGCTTTTGAAAACGGAATGCGTGTCGGCGAAAGCTTTTATTATCCGAAGGTTTTGTCTGCCTTTGATGACGAAAAATTGTACGCGAAAGAGAAAGAAACCGCTTGCGGCAACATGTTCTTTGAAAAAGGTCCGTATCTTAAAGAGCAGATAATATCTTTGCCAAAAGGAGAACTTGACGTATCTATACTGTCAAAGGAAAGTTGCGGCAGAAAAACCGCATACAATATAACTTTAAACAACCAATCGGCTAATCCCGTTTATCCCGTTATTATAGATACGTTGTCCGACGTATCAAGATGTATGTGCGACGACAATTACTTTTTCATCGATGCTAACGAGCAAAAGACACTCACTGTCACTGTCGATATGCCCGACGAACAAGATGACTCACTCACTGTCAGCGGTTGGAATTTTGACAAAATTGTTTTGAATTGAAAGGAAATGCCATGAAATACGCAAAAATAAATAACACAGATATTCTCGCAAGCAAGCTTGTACTCGGTACAGATGCGTTTGGAAGCTCCTTGTCCTGCGACGATTCGTTTGTGCTTATGGACGCTTTTTTTGATGCGGGCGGCAACATACTTGATACAGCAAGTGTTTATGCCGATTGGCTCGGCGGCGAAAAAAGCGCCAGCGAAAAAACTATCGGTAAATGGCTTTTGAAAAAAGGTTGCCGTGACAAAGTGATCATTTCCACCAAGGGAGGTCATCCCGATTGCAACAATATGCGCATTCCAAGACTTTCGAAAGAGGATATCGACCATGATCTTCATAACAGTCTTGTTAACTTAAAAACCGATTATATTGATATCTATTGGCTCCACCGCGACGACGAATCGAGAAGTGTAGAGGAAATAATCGATACTCTCGATGTTCACGTAAAATCGGGAAAAATCCGCCACATCGGCGCATCAAACTGGAGATACGAACGCATTTTAGAAGCCAACGAATATGCAAAAAAGAGTGGCAAAACCCCTTTTATTGCAAGTCAGATACAGTATAGTATTGCAAAACTTAATGAAGGATCGCTTATAAACGATATGCTTGGAATGTCTTACGGTGACGCCGAATACAATAAGTATTCAAAGGACGATCTTTCAATGTTTTCATACTCTTCTGTGGCAAAAGGATTTTTCAACCTTGTGGCAACGGGAAAAATGGACAGAATCTCGGATTCCGCAAAAAACGAGTATCTTAATGAACATAATCTTGCACTTGCCGAAAAGTTAAATCAACTTTCGCAGGAAAAGAAGACAAACATTTCTGCCCTTATGCTCGCTTTGCTTACCGAGGACAAAAAACTCAACGTTTTTGCACAGGTCGGAACCCGAAAAATATCGCATTTAACAGAAGCCTTTGAGTTTGATAAGATCTGTTTGAGCGAACAAGAATTTGATTACATAATGAATTGAAATAATAAGGACGGCTGAAAACAGCCGTCCTTTTGTCTTTGTCCTTCTTATCTTTTTTGAAAAATGTTGATTTGACAGAATAGCGAAATGTAAAGCAAAAACCGCCAGTCTTGTATCAAGATCGGCGGTTTTTGATGGCACTTACGGTCGATTTTAATACGACAGGAAAAGCGGTGCGTTTTCGCTTGACTTTTTTAATTATTTAGAGTATGATGAAATTAGAATTGAAGTTGCGGAGGTTGTCGTACAATTCGAGTAAATGGGATAAACCATGGAGGATAAAATGGAATATATAAATTATGAAAAAAAGCTTCCAGTGAAGAAGCATTATGATATAATCGTTTGCGGGGGCGGAGTTGCGGGAGTTGCCGCATCAATAAGTGCGGCAAAGAATGGTCTTTCAACTCTTCTTCTTGAAAAAAGCAATATCCTCGGAGGACTTGCAACTCTTGGACTTGTAAATTTTTTCGTTCCTATGTGTAATGGAAGAGGAAAGCAGATCATTTTCGGTCTTGCAGAAAAATGGCTTCGTCTCAGTGCTGAACTTGGCTTTGATACTATCCCCGAACCGTGGAAAAACGGCGAGCCAAAGGAGAAAACCGATGTAAGATATTTTCAGCGTTATTCGCCTGCAATTTTCGCATATCAGCTCACCAATGAGATAGTAAAGAATGGTGTGGATATCCTTTTCGACTGTATTGCTTGCGACCCTATTATGGAGGGCAATATCTGTCGAGGCGTTGTGACCGAAAGTAAGGGCGGAACAGAGTTTTATTCCTGTAGTATGCTTATTGACACAACGGGTGATGCCGATCTTCTTCGCCGTGGCGGAGTTCCTACTGTCACCGGAGAAAACTTCTTTACATTTGGTGCAAAGATGATCAATCTTAAAAACTGTCAGAAGGCATGTGAGGCGGGGGATGTCAGATATATTTATGAGGACTTCCACGCAGGTAACATAAATCTTTACGGAGATCATCAACCGTCTGATGTTCCTCGCTGGTCTGGGCTGAATACGGAAGAGGTGACGGATTATATTGTCAGAAATCACCTTTTGATGCTTGAAAAGCTTAAAGCCACCGACAGAAGATCAAGGGAAATAATCACAACTCCCGGAATGCCTCAATTCAGGACTACTTGTCATATAAAGGGCGATTATTCTCTCAAAGTTTCGGATGCATATCGTCATTTTGACGATTCTGTCTGTGCGATAAATGATTTTGATCACCGTGACCATCTTTTTGAAGTTCCGTTTCGCTGTCTTACAAGACAAGACTACCCCAATATCATAACTGCGGGAAGAAGCGCAGACGGAACAGGCTATGGTTGGGATCTTATTCGTGTTATTCCCCCTGCGATCCTTACGGGACAGGCGGCGGGTGAAGCTGCTTGCCTTGCGCTTAAAACAGGAAAGGATGTTGCAAGGGTCGATATAAAAGCACTTCAAAACAAGCTTGAAGCCGAAAACGTTATGATCCATTTCCCAGATGAATATGTTCCCGAGGATAAAACAGTTGAGATCCATGGCAAAAATGCCGTGGTAGTCGAAGGCGGACACATGTAAATTCCGCAATGTCATGTTTAAATAATAATTCCGAGGTGAAAAATATGGAAATTAGTCAGTATATAAAGAATATTTCCTATACAGACGAGAAGATAGATGTTATTCTTGATACAGACGCTTACAATGAGATAGATGACCAGTTTGCCATTGCTTATATGCTGGCAAATCATGATAAATTAAATGTAAAAGGTATATGCGCCGCACCGTTTTTTAATCCGTTATCAAGCTCCCCTTGTGATGGAATGGAAAAGAGCTACAACGAGATTCTGAAGCTTTTATCGCTTATGAAGCTCGACTCAATGAAAGACATAGTCTTCAAAGGCTCGGATAAATATCTCGAAAACGAAACTACTCCAACTGTGTCTGATGCCGCAAGCTTTATGGCATCCCTTGCAGATAAATATTCACCCGAAAAGCCGTTGTATATCGTTTCTATCGGAGCTGTAACGAATGTTGCTTCTGCAATTCTTTTGAACCCGAAAATGATGGAAAACTGCGTTATCGTTTGGCTTGCAGGTCACGGAATACATCTGCCGAAGGGTGTCCACGAATTTAATATGATGCAGGATATTGCGGCGTCAAGAGTTATTTTCGGATGCGGTGTTCCGTTAGTACATCTTCCTGCAGGAGGCGTTGTTGACGTCTTCACGGCGGGAAAATATGAACTCCAACATTTTTTGCATGGCAAAAATGAGCTTTGTGACTATCTCTGTGACAATGTTATTGCGACCGCAGACAGCTATGCCGAAGGTAAGCCCTGGTCAAGAGTAATCTGGGATGTTGTAGCCATAGCTTGGCTTCTCAACAAGGATTCAAGATTTATGAGCGATATGCTTATCCCGGCACCCATTCCCGAATACGACGAAAATTACAGTGAGGATAAAACAAGGCACCTCATCAGGTACGTTTATGAGGTGCGAAGAGATAATCTCTTCACCGATCTTTATCAAAAACTGGCTGATTGGGGAAAAACATAAATGGAAGCAAAAGTGATACGCCTTACAGCAAGTAAGATCTGCTGTAAGGCGTGTTTTTATTATATATTCATTTCCACAAAATAGAGTGGGGGAGGCACTTGTTTTCTATGAGTTTACCTTAATTGTGTTTTCGAGATAAAGCAATGTGTTTTTTCTATTAAATATTTCACTCAGAAACTTATCTTTTTTGAAAAATGTTGATTTGACAGAATAGCGAAATGTAAAGCAAAAACCGCCAGTCTTGTATCAAGATCGGCGGTTTCTTATTGGTTAGTATGTAGTTAATGATACAAGTGTGAGTTTTAGTTTTTAGAGTGTGAATATTTTTGAAGAGGGTGTGATTTTTATCAATTTTCGGTTGGAACTGGAGGCATAGCATTTGCAAATAGATTTTTCAGTTCTTCTACTGCTCCTGCTTTCTGCCATTCAGCCATCCCGTTCTTCCACACCAAACTGTCAGCGGTGAACTGCCCCGCACTTGCCATCTGCGTAAGCACGGCAATATCAAAGGGGCCGGTTGCTTGTCCGTTGACAGCTATGTGATATGCTATCGTAGGAATGGGAGGAGGAACAGCACCCGTCGCCGTCTGCTGATTGATACCGCCCATCATATTATTCATAGCACCCGCTATATTCTGACCGACAGCGCCACCGACAGCCATACTTGCCATCATAGCAGCCATATTGAATCCTGTGCCGTCACCGCCACCACCAATATTGACATTGCCTGCGCCATTTGCACCCATTTGACCAAGTGCTTCCGCACCTGCAACGCCTACTTCAGCCTGCTTTTCAACTTGGTATGCCCCGAAGTTTGCAGTACGGGTGTGCATGTGCTGTGCATACTGTCCTTCCTCGCGCTGAATACGCAAGGTTTCCTCATAGTTCTCGGCTTCAATACGCTGTTTGTCTGCAATATCCTTGATTTTCGCCTCTGCCTCTGCTTTCGCTGTTGCACCTGCGATATCCTTGGTAACGCTCATAAGCTGACGATATCCGTCGCTTGTCTTGTCAATCTCAATCGCCGCAATGTCCACGCCGGATACAACAACACCAAAGGTTTCCTTCAATCTCTCCCCGATGTCGAACTCGACAACATCATTGATTTGTGATGTCTTGCTTTCAATCTGCACCAAGGGGATATTATTCTTTGCGGGAGCATTAGCCACAGCATCCTTAACATAGCGACATACTGCATCACGGATTTGACGCTGGAAGTCGTCAAGGTTGAAACTGCTGAGTCTATGTAGTTTGATGAACTCCCGATAGTCTGCTATCCCGAAGCTGACAGTACCCCTAACGGCAACGGGAACGCCGAAGTCCTCAAATCTGGGGTCATACACATCAAAGAAAGGAACTCCAAACTTTACTTGGATAATACGGGCAAGGTTGATGAAATAGACCTCTGCCTGAAAAGGTGTACCGCCCTCATAAGCCAAG
>JAFYUZ010000017.1 GCA_017549365.1 Clostridia bacterium | reverse complement strand
TTTAGATGTTTACACCACCGTACACGAGGAGAACTGCTATGAAACACAGGAACGGGTTATAAAACCGTTGATCCAAAGCAATTTATATATCGCTAAGTAGAATCATATTATATAAAGGAGTTTAGCTATGAAAAAAATTGCAATTTTACTTTTAGCTTTATGGATTGTGTTCGGCTTGTTTTCTTGTCAAAACATTTCTCAAACTCCGAATGATAAATTACCGATAACCGAACAAGGTGAGCAACAAAATCAAGGAAATACGCAAGACCAAGACGATCTGCCGAAAAACGAAAGCATTTTTGCCGACAATAAAGTTTACCAAAAGATTGCCACATATGCAGAATCGGACGTTCGGTACCGTTGGATTCAAGCGTTTTTGGATGGAAATACAGAAGCATGTATCGACTTGTCTGGGTTTGTGAAAACCCCGGAGGAAGACCATTGCTTTGTGGGGTACGACTCTTTGGAAAGCTTGAAGTTCGGTGACTTCTCAGTACAAGAAAAAAACAGATATTATACCTTTTATCAGTGCGATCAAGTAGTTTTGGAGTTCAATTTCGAGGTGCTTGAGAGCGAGTGTGAGGCTTTCCCGATCGGTGAATATTCTTACGAAGTAGATTACGGGCGCGATGCCGCGGAATGGTGCAAGTCGGGGCAACTGTCTGTGCCGACGGACAAAAAGCTTCTTCGCTTGGTGGAAATGATTACTCCGCACATTTACGGCGAAAAATGGCAAGATGCTTCAAATGAAGACACAAACCTCGCTGTTTTTCTCACGGCACTGGATATTCAAAAAAATCAAACTCCCGAACAGTACAACATTCATAAGGACCAACTGAAGAAAATTGCCTTTGACGTTTTTGGCATTTCCGACTTTGTTCCGCTTTCAAGAGATGCAGAACAAAACGGGGAGTATTATTCCTCAGCTGTCGGCGGAGGATTTGCGGTGTCCAAAGAAATCGTCAGTGAAAAAGATGAGGGTAACTTTACTGAAATTGTCGTTCAATTCTTTTCCGATGCAATGAAGATCGTCAAATCGCATAAGGTTAAGTACGTTTTTCAGAACACAGATGATTTTTACCGCCTCACAAAAGTAGAAACTTTGAAAAAGGGCGCTTTTGAGCCTTATGTTTGGAAAGCATAGTCTTATTTAAACGGTTGCAAAATCAAATGTTTTAAGAAATTAGAAACAATTGCAAAACATCAGAACTATTTGTTGTATCTCTCAACCGAGGAAGCCCGCCCTTCAAATACCTAGTTCCCCTGCCACCAAAAAACCGCAGTATCATCAGATATCTGCGGTTTTTTGTTTTTTATTTCCTTTTCGTCAAGGATACAGAAAGCCCCGGAAAGATATTCTTCCGGCTCTGATTTTATATCTGAAATTTCGTTTATATTTTGTTGGATTCTTCTTATAACTTTCCTTCAATTTTTTATTGTTTTCTACGGCTTGACCAATCGCTTCCCCCGCCTTGTAAAAACGGACGAAGGCTCGATGGTTTCATTCGCTGCCTATGCAGAACGTGCAGATTTAACAGGATACACGTCAATGCCAAACTTCACAAAATACGGTTTGAGAAAGCTTTTGCACAAGACTGATTGAAAACGATAGCTGCGCATCTTGTTTTTTTCATAATTTTTATGTACAATAACAGTTGATCTGATCTACAAAAATCAGACCGAAAAGAATTCGTTTCGGAGGGGCTTTTTTATGAAGCAACAATATCAGTCCTACTATTTGGACAGCCCTTTGGTAAAAGGCCGTGTATTCGACGTATTTGTGCCGGAGGAGATCACCAAGGACGTTGCAGTTCTTTTCGTCCACGGCGGCGGTTGGAGATTCGGAAGCCGCGAAAGCTTCCACGAGATCATGGAAGCACTGAATAACCGAGGATTCGTGGCTGCATCCACCGACTACCGTCTGTATGCCAAAGACGCATTCCAACAGCTCTCGGACATCCGAGCTGCTTATATGCGCTTCGTCTCCGTCTTAAAAGAGATGGGACGGCCTGCGAAAATTGCCGTTTACGGTGAATCTGCCGGTTCCCATCTGGCATCGCTGCTTCTGTTTGCCAAGCCCGGTGAATGTGGAGAAGAAATTGACTACGAGGGAGAATGGGTGGCACCGACTTACGGCATTTTACATGCGACCCCCACAAGCTTCTATCACTGGGACGGTATGATGCCCGCAAGCTGGGAACGCATGCAGGGTATCGCCGGCGCGCCTTACGACAAAGATCCGGAACGATTCGACCGTCTGTCACTGATCAACTACGTAAACAAGGACAATCCGCCTATTTTCTTCGTTGAGGCGGAATTGGAACACCTGTTTGTATCTAAGAATACCCTTGCGATCGCAAAGCGACATCGCGAAATGGGCATTGAATCCCATTGGAAAGTGTACCCTTTGATGGAACACGGTTTCTTCTACGAGCTCAAGCGCAAACGTCAATTAGAGGCTTTTGAGGACATCTGCCTATTTCTGGACGGCAAACTAAACACGATTTGATCGGTATGCCCCCAAGTGCAACGAGACGCGGGGGACGGTTCTGTGTGCAACACCCTTTTCATGATCGTTATCCGCACCTTATCACAAAAGGTCCGTCAGCATGCATCCCGCATCAAAACAAGTTTCCTATTTCACAAAAAGGACAGGCTCTTGCCCGTCCTTTTGTTATTTGCCCCTAAAGTGCCTCAAAATGCGCTGTTTTGCATTTTTGCCGTTTGCGCCGAGTTCCGGATACAAGAGCGCTGCAGGACGCAAGCTCAACGAGATCCTGACGAAAAAACGAACACCGAGCAAGATCGCTCGGTGTTCGTTTGTGTTTGGGTACGTTTTTTGGCAAGGGCCTACAAGGTCTTGCCGCTTCAATCGGCACTGCAGTAGGCGGCAATGGCTGCGGCGGCGTAGTCGGCGGTACCTTCGCGGACGCGGTCGATATTCTCGCGGAAGCGGGAGTCCTCGACATACAGTTTC
>JAFYUZ010000016.1 GCA_017549365.1 Clostridia bacterium | reverse complement strand
TCTTTGGAATTAACGAGTTGTTCTTTGTACTTCTCGTCTTTCGTTGTTCAATTTTCAAAGTCCGCGCCGCCGCTCTCGCGGTCAGCTTTATTAGAATACCACAAACATCCGAGTTTGTCAAGTACTTTTTTTCATTTTTTTGAAAATATGTCAAATTTTATAGTTTTGCCCGTTAAATCCACCTCAAAAGTTGTCGAGTTTGGCAAAAATCCCCTTCATTCTGTCGAAATCCAGCTTTTTTCGGCGTCCCTTTATACCAACCACAAGATTGCTTGTTTTGAAAACGCGGCGGGCAAGGTCGGTTATATCCTTTTCGGAGACCATTTCATATCTTTCTCGTTTGTCGTCAATACTCTTTATCTTTTCGTCGAGGATATAGTTTTCGTAAGCCATATTCCAATTGAGCTCCTCGGCATTGTCAAGAGAAAGGCAGGCGTTTGAGGTATAGAAAACCTTGGCGCGTGAAAGTCCTTCGGCGTCATTTTTCATTCTGTTGAAAAGATCGGTTGCCATATCAAGGCTTTCGTAAAGATCCTTAAGACTGACCTCGTAGGAAATGCTGAGATTTCCTGCGTTTTTATATTCCTCTATCTTGGCATCATAACTGTAGATATATCCCATATCCTCCGAAAGCGCCTTAAAAAATCTGCAATTTTCGCCCGCAAACATCATGTCGTAAAAAAGATTGCGCACAGGCTTTGGCGCAGACGGCACGTCAAAATCGAAGCACATCTCGACCATATAATAGGAAGCATCTTTTGTAAGCACTTCGCCTTTTCTGTTCATATAATCGCACGGCAGCTCGCAAAGGTTGTTTCGGGCTTCGGCGCGCTTTATATCAAGCGTACCTGCCCGACGGGCAAGATCCGAAAGGTCGGCGTCGTCATAGTTTCCCGTGGCATAAAAGAAAAAGTTTCCGTGAGTGAACATTTTTTCACGGGCTTTTTCGCATTTTGCAACAGTTATTTTTGAAACGTCGCCCAGTGTTCCCGTTATCATATTCGTAAGGGCGGTTTTTCCCCACACCTTGCTCTTCACCAGCCAATCGAGGGAGGCTTTTTCGTCATACTCGCGGATCTCGGCACGCACTCTTCCGCGCTCGAGTTCGAAATCCTCTTTCAGATTATTCGCCGAAAGCTTTTCGAAAAGCTTGAGCAATATATCGCCTGCCAGCGAAAATTTTGAGTTTTCGCCTGTAATGCAGAACTGAATAAACTCCTTATAGGTTGCGGCGGTGAAGGTAAGCCCCGCCTCGTCAAGAACGTCATACAGTTTTCCGCCCATGATGGCGTTTATGTTTCTGAAAACGATATGCTCGACAAAATGCGATATGCCGTGTTCACCGCTTTCTTCGTACAAAACGCCCGCCTTTGCATAAACGCACAGACAAAATCCGTGAAGCCCTGGGCTTTTCAGGCTGTACAGTTCGATGCCGTTTGCCGCCGTTATTTTTTCCTCGCGCCGCGAGGTGTCGGAAAATTTCATTTTTTCTCCTATTCTGCTTTTCTGATCGTTTCAAACCATTCTATCATATTTTAAATTCAATTGCAATAGTCAAAAAACGCTCGACAAACGCCACACCTTTTAATGAAAAAGAGATATATTGCGCCGTGCCGATCGATTATTCGTCAAAAAAGCCGATCTGACGCGATAATATGACGGCGCTTTTTTCGGGACAAACGGCGCGTTTGTGTTTACAATTTTTATCAAACGACAATTATCACATATAAAAGGAAGGTTTGACGTATGTCACTGTTTTTCAACAATTCAAAAAACGATAGGGTGTTAAAAAAGCTCCCGGTCGAAAAGATTGCACCAAATCCATATCAGCCGAGAAAATATTTTGACGAAAACGCCATAAATTCGCTTGCCGAAAGCATCTCGCGATACGGCGTGATACAGCCAATATCGGTCAGGCAGACAAGCGACGGGTACGAGCTTGTAGCAGGCGAGCGAAGACTTCGCGCCGCCCGAGTGGCAGGGCTTTCGGAGATACCCTGCATCATAATCAAGGCGGGCGAAAAAAGCTCGGCTCAGCTTGCCATAACCGAAAACCTGCAAAGATGCGATCTTGATATTTTTGAAGAAGCGCAGGCGCTTGAGCGTCTGCTTTCGGTGGCAAACATGACCCAAAGCCAGCTTGCCCTTGAGCTTTGCATGTCCCAAAGCGCCGTTGCCAACAAGCTGCGGCTTTTGCGGCTTGATGAAAACACCCGTCAGATCGTGCGCAAGCATGGGCTTTCCGAGCGCCATGCACGCGCGCTTTTGCGGGTGCCGCCCGAAAAACGTAGTCACACCGCCGAAAAGATAGGCGAGGACGGCATGAGCGTGACGAGCGCGGAAGAATATATAGACACAATCCTTTGCACCAGCATGGCGCGGAGCGTGATCTCGGGAAAAAACGTAAAAAAAAGCGACCGCCCCGCCATTTTGACACAAAAAGAGCAAGAACCGCCCGAAGAAAAACCGATACGCCGATTTCTTATCGGCGATCTTACCCTGTTTTACAACAGTCTTGACCGCTCGCTTTCGATGTTGCGAAGCGCAGGTTTTGACGCGGAGCTTGAAAAGACCGAGGATGACGGAAAGATCACCCTTGCCATAACCTTAAAAAATGCCGAAAGGCGGCAATAAACAAGAAAGGCTGTCCGAACGACAGCCTTTTCGTATTTAAATTTAAGTTACGCAATAGGTTCAACAACAACCTCATTACCTGCCTCGTTTTTAGACAGAGTGTAAGAATAGGTGTTGCCTGCCTCATCGGAAAAACTTATTCCGATGTTGGCACTGCCCTGTACTGCAAGCTCGGGGAATATCCAGATGACCTCCATGGGTTCGAGTTTTTCAACGGTGTAGAGTTCTTCCGCACGCACGCCGTCTGTAACGGCAAAAAGCGAAATATTTGATATAGGCTTTGAACAAAGGCACATAACCGGTTGTTTTGTCTGGGCATCGCCGTAAAAATACGCTTTGGAGAAAATAACCTCCTGCGTACCGTCAAGCTGAGAAGGATAATACGCCGCAAAAAGCTCGTCGAACCAAACGGAGGTGACGTCGCCCACAAGCGGAATATGCTCGTCGGGGATCTCCACTCCCGAAAGGTCGATCTTGCCGGGATCTTTGCTGTCTGTGCCGTCTTTTTCGGCAGGTTTGTTGCATCCGCCAAACGCCAACGCAAGCATCAGCATTGCCAGAACGAAAGATATCTTTCTTTTCACTTTAATTACATCTCCTTCAAACTGTCCGAACCGTCTCCGAACTCGTTTTCCAATCCTTCAAGAACTTCTTTCAGGGCATCCCCCGCCTCTTCCAGGTTTTTGATGGCCTGCGAAAGGTTGGCAGAGGGGCACTTTTCTTCCTTGCCGTCGACGGCAAGCTCGGCTTCCACCGCCGAGGGAATATCTTCTTCCGAAATGGTGGAAACACCGTCGTCAAAAGTCTCGTCAAAGGCGTTTTCGGCGTTCCATTTTTCTTCGGCTTTCTTTTCTGCCTGCTCTTTTTTGTAGACAAGAACGGCGGCGATGGCGGCAAAAATTCCCGTTGCCGCAAAAATGCCTGCCGACGTCTTCTTTTTCGTCAGTATCGAAACCACAGTTCCGACAACCGACACCGCCTGCACGGCAATAAGGATCGGTCGGATATACTTTTTCAAAGATTTCACGCTATGTTTCCTCCTTGATAAGATGATTTTTTACTTGATAAAATTGCCCTTGGCGCGAAGGTACGCGTTCATAAATTCGTCGAGGTCACCGTCCATAACGGCAGAAATGTTGCCGTCTTCGTAGCCTGTTCTGTTGTCCTTGACAAGTGTGTAAGGCATGAAAACGTAGGAACGTATCTGCGAGCCCCATTCGATATTTGCCTTTTCGCCCTTGATATCCTCGATCTTATCGAGGTTTTCGCGTTCTTTTATTTCAACAAGCTTTGCCTTGAGCATCTTCATGGCAGTTTCCTTGTTCTGAAGCTGGCTTCGTTCGGTCTGACAACCAACGACGATGCCGGTGGGCTTGTGTACGATTCTGATGGCAGAGTCGGTTTTGTTTACGTGCTGTCCGCCCGCACCGCTCGAACGGTGGGCGGTGATCTCGAGGTCTTCGTCACGGATCTCGATATCTGTGCTGTCATCAAGTTCCGGCAAAATTTCAACCGAGGTGAAGGACGTATGTCTTCTTCCCGACGAGTCAAAGGGAGAAACGCGCACAAGGCGGTGAACTCCGTTTTCGCTCTTGAGATAGCCGTAGGCGTAGCTTCCTTCGATAAGTATGGTAACGCTCTTGATGCCCGCTTCTTCTCCATCGAGATAGTCAAGCACCTTCACCTTGAATCCGCGGCGCTCTGCCCAGCGGCAGTACATACGATAGAGCATTTCCGCCCAGTCCTGGGCTTCTGTTCCGCCGGCACCGGGGTGGATGGAAAGAATGGCGTTGTTGCGGTCGTATTCGCCCGAAAGAAGCGCCTGGATCCTCTGGCTTTCCTTGCTCTTTTCAAGGCTTGAAAGCTCGGAAAGGATCTCTTCGGTAAAACTTTCGTCGTTTTCTTCAATGGCAAGCTCGATAAGATCGCGAAGGTTTGAAGCGCCCGACGCAAGGGCTGTGTAATCCTCAACGGTCTGCTTTGTGTTTTTAAGAGAGGTAAGTATTACCTGGGTGTTTTCAACGTTGTCCCAGAAACCTGCCTCGCAGGTGATCTTTTCGAGTTCTTCTGCCTTTTCTCTGAGTTTGTCGATTTCGAGCGAAACGGCAAGCTCACGGATCTCTTCGTCAAGTTTATTAAGGCTCTGCAAAGCCTCTTCGAGTTGAACTAACAAATTATATATTCTCCCTTCAGGTGTTTGTTTCAAATGTCAAAATATAATCCTGCGGATATTTTCCGCACAAAAGCAAAAAATATTCGTCACTGCCCGGCATAAAGTCCCGAGCGTTTCACAAGGCTGTGGCGACAGTTGTAGCAAACGTTCTGCTCAACGCGGCAAAGCTCGCCGCAAACCAGGCACAAAACGTCGCGGTCGCCTGTTTTTATGGATTTTTCGAGGTGTTTTGCACCCCAGAAATGGCGAACGTGATCGCCGATCTTATAATATCCCGCATCCTTGAAATCGGGGTCCATCACCGAGAAAACATGCTTTTTCCCGTTGTCGCCTCTGACGGTAAAGGTCATCAGCCAGTCGTGGTGGTCGTCTTTAAGACGTGTGCGGGTTATGGTCTTGCTGGTCTTAAGGGTGCGCTCGGTCACGATCTTTTCGATCTTTCCCGAAAAAGCACGGGTGCGAAACGCCGCCTTTATCCACCCCATCATGAAGGGGAAAAGAACAACGAAAGCGGTGACGATATAGGCAAGCGGGTTGTTCAGACGAAACTCGTATTCGCCGTACACGATATACTCAAATACGATGAAGACGAAAAGCGCATACCACGCCACGGGGCGCAGAACAAGCATGGCGCCGCGGAACAGAAAAGATCGCTTTACATCTTTGTTTTCGCGCATACAAAACCTCCGCAATTTGCAAGTTATTCTTTGCTTTCTTTGTTCTTTGTGCCGATTGCACGCAAGATCAATGGTACAACGGTCAAAACAAGAATAAATACAAAAGCAGCAAGCTCCTCAAATCTGCCCACAGAAAGAGTTTCGGTGTCAGAGCTTATGTTTTTGTAGTACAGCTGTGTGGCAAACTCGATACTTGTAATGGAGGAAAGCAACATCATAGCATTCAAAAAGCAAAAGCGGAGTGCTTTTTTTGCAACAGCATAATTCAGCAGGGTGAGCATAATCTGAAAAGGCGGATAAAGAAACATAATCAAAACTGCTCCGCCATGATAAAAGAAACAGCTGACAGCAAAAGGAAGAATGTTGGCGATAACAGCAAGAATAAACTTCGTTTTATTTTTCATTCTCTCACCTCATCACATTTTGGAATTTACAAAGATGCACACAAAAATCCATACTACGATATATTATACTATATTATCCGCGATTTGTAAATGATTTTTTCAAAAAATTAACCTGCGTAAACAAAAAAATCGGGGCTTTGTGAAAAAACACCATAATTTGCAGGCGACATTCTGCCTTTTTGGGCTCATCAATCATTGACATAAATACTTTTTTGTGTTAAAATTTGCATGTATTATTTATATTGAAGAAAGGATTCGAAATGAAACTTCTTTTTCAACTGTTTTTCGCCTTTTTCAGAATAGGTGCCCTGACCTTCGGCGGAGGATACGCCATGCTTCCTATGTTCAAAAAAGAGCTGGTTGAAAAGCACGGCTGGTGCACCGAAGAAGATATTCTTGATTATTACGCCATCGCCCAGTGCACCCCCGGCGTTATCGCCGTAAACACTGCATCGTTTATCGGATTTAAGAAAAAAGGAGTTGTCGGTGCCATATTTTCCACCCTTGGCGTTGTGGCTCCGTCAATACTCATCATCACGGTCATCGCCGCTTTCATCAACCATTTTGCCGACAATGCTTACGTTGCCCACGCCTTTGCGGGCATTCGCATTGCCGTTTGCGCCCTTGTTTCTGTGACGATCTTCGGGCTTCTTAAAAAGAACGTAAAAGACATTCTCACGGCACTTCTTGCCATTGCCGCTTTTGTTGTGACATATTTCTTCGGACTTTCTCCCATCATTGCCGTTTTTGTGGCGGCAACGGCAGGCATAATCGCAAGTGTTATCCGCGAAAAAAACAGAAATTCAGTCGAAAAGGAGGGTAAAAAATAATGACTTTTCTCTATCTTTTCCTTGAATTTTTCAAAACAGGCCTTTTTGCCGTCGGCGGCGGACTTGCCACCATTCCCTTTTTGCAGGAGCTTGCCGTAAACGAAAACTACGGCTGGTTCTCGCTCGATCAGCTTTCGGACATGATCGCAGTTTCCGAATCCACCCCCGGTCCCATCGGCGTAAACATGGCAACCTACGCAGGATACAACGCAGGTTTTCAGATCGGCGGCATCGGCACGGGAATACTCGGCGGCATTGTTGCAACCCTCGGCATCGTCTGCCCTGCCCTAATCGTCATCTGTATCATATCCAAATTTCTCGAAAAATTCCGCAATAACAAGTTTGTAAACTATGCCTTTTACGGCATCCGCCCTGCTGTGGCAGGACTTATCACAGGCGCCATGGCAAGCGTTTTCGTTTCTGCGGTTTTCATTCTCGGAGAAACAGGTACAATTTCGGGAATTAACATCATAGCCTCCGCCGCTTTTGTGGTGCTGACGGCACTGTGCGCCGTCTTTAAAAAGCTGCATCCCATCGTTTTCATCGCGCTGGGTGCGCTTGTGGGTATAATTTTCAGACTGTAAAAAACGGAGTTTAAAATGACATCAATAGAAACCATTGCAAAAAAAGTACAATCGGAAGGCCGCCACGCTTTCTTTCTTGACATCGACGGCACAATGATCGTGGCGCTTGCCGAAAACGGGGTTTCGCCCCGCCTTGCAAAGGCAATATCCGACGGACAGAAAAAAGGTCACCTATTTTTTGTAAACACAGGCCGCGCATACGGATATATCCCCCCGTCGCTTCTCGCATCCGCCGATTTTGACGGCGTGGTGTCGGGTCTTGGCGGATATATAACCCACAGAGGCAAGGTCATCCACTCGTCTTTTCTCACCGAAAAAACCGTCCGCTCTCTTTGCGAATACTGCGAAGAACACGGCGAGAGCGTGATATTTGAATGTGAAGAGCGCGACGAGCACGGTGGCAGAGTGACGATCGGCGATTCGGGATTTTTTAACGCACGCCGCGATTTTTCCAAAAAAGAAGACGTGTATGATGCAATCAAGTCCATGCACCCCATAAAGATCACAGTTCCCTACGTTCCGTGCGAAGAATACGCCGCTTTTCTCGAAAAAGAATTTGATATGTCCTATATCAAGCCGATCTACGCCGAAGGCGCATATATCGGCAACAACAAGGGCACCGCGATCTACAAAACCTGCGATCTGCTCGGCATCCCTTATGAAAACACGGTTGCCGTGGGCGACAGTGACAACGACGTGAAAATGCTGTCGTGCGCCGCAATTTCGGTTGCCATGGGCAACGCCCCCGAGCATCTTAAGGCAATGACCACCCTTGTCTGCGACAGAGTTGAAAACGACGGCGCGGCAAAGCTTATTGAAACACTTGTTGGATTGGAAAAGAAATGATAAAAAACAAAAATCTGCCACACGCCATTTTTCTTGATATCGACGGAACTCTGATGGAAAACGCAAAAGCTTCGCGCATCATCTACGGCGATATCCCCGAAAGAAACAAAAAAGCAATTGCAAAAGCGCAAGCTCTCGGTCACAAGGTGATTATAAACACCGGCCGTGCTTTTGCGTGTCTGCCCGAGGCTTGCTTTGACGGAAGCGTCACTTTCGACGGTTTTGTCACGGCGCTCGGCGCGTGTGTGGAGATTGGCGACACGGTGGTTTTCAGAAAAGACCTTGATGAAAAAATTCTTGATGAAATATTAGAATACGTTCTGTCAAACCGACTTTTCTGCCGTTTTCAGGGGCACGAAAAAAGAATATACATCGATCCCGACAGATCTGTTCCCACTCTCTGGACCTGTGTTTCCTCGAAAAAAGAATTTCACGACGTCCTCGGTGACGACCGCATTGCAAAGATAACTCTTGACAAAAATTTTTCGGGGGAATACCTCGATTTTGTTTCGCAAAGGCTGAACGTTTACCGCCACTCGCCCACCGCAGGCGAGGCAACCTCTGCCGATTGCAGTAAATCCCGCGGAATGACACTCGCCCTTGAAGCACTCGGCATTCCCGTCGAGCGAAGCATTGCCATGGGCGACAGCATCAATGATACAGATATGCTCCGTGCCGCAGGCACTGCCGTTGCCATGGGCAACGCGTCAGACGAAGTAAAAAAGATCTGCGATATGGTGACACTTTACGATATCGAGGGCGGAGTGGGTGCCGCCATTGAAGAGCTTCTTTTATAAAAAAACAAAAAAATCAGAAAAAAATTCAAAAAAGCCCTTGACAAATGTGTGCCGCGGGTATATAATGCTTAACAACAAAATTGTAACACCCGACGCGAAAGGAATCATAACCCCGATGCTCACAATGACAAGAAACTTCTTTTATAGCTTCTTTTTTGGCTTTGCTTTTTACTTTAGCAAGGTCTTTCGTCGTTGTGCTTAAATTCATAAAGCTTGATTTTTTAAGATAATTAAAACGATGAAAGACCGCAGCAAAATTTCGCCGCGGTCTTATTTTTATCCTCGCCTAAGGGAAAGCAAAAAAGTTTTTTAAATCACCGAAAGGAAGTAAATATCATGGTAATCGTATTAAAGAACAACTACGACAAAGTACAACTCGACAAACTCACCGCGTGGATCCGCGAAATGAAGATCGAACCCCATTTCACCTATGGTGAAAATCAGACCATCATGGGCCTTGTGGGCGACACCTCCAAAATCGACATCGATATGCTCGGCGCTCTCGATATTGTTGAAAGCATCAAGCGCGTATCCGAACCATACAAGCAGGCAAACAGAAAATTCCATCCCGAAGATACAATAATCACCCTTGAAAACGGCGCAAAGATAGGCGGCGGCAACCTTATGGTAATGGCAGGCCCCTGCTCGATCGAATCGGAAGAACAGCTCACCGAGATCGCCGTTGCCGTCAAAAAGAGCGGTGCAAACGTTCTGCGCGGCGGCGCTTTCAAGCCCAGAACTTCTCCCTACGCTTTCCAGGGTATGCGTGAGGACGGACTTGCTCTTCTTATCAAGGTGAAGGAAAAAACAGGACTTCCCGTTGTCACCGAAATTATGGACTACGAGCATCTTCCCTACTTCAAGGACGTGGATATCATCCAGGTCGGTGCGCGCAATATGCAAAACTTCGAGCTTTTAAAGCATCTTGGCAGATGCGACAAGCCCATTCTTCTCAAGCGCGGACTTTCCAACACTCTTGAAGAGCTTCTTATGAGTGCCGAATACATCATGTCCGAGGGCAACGAAAAGGTCATTCTTTGCGAGCGCGGCATCCGCACCTTCGAAACCGCCACAAGAAACACCCTTGACATTTCGGCAGTTCCGCTTCTTCACCAGATGACACATCTTCCCGTAGTCGTCGACCCCAGCCACGCCACAGGCAAGGCGGCTCTTGTTCCCTCGATGGCTCTTGCAGGAATCGTTGCAGGCACAGACGGTCTTATCATCGAAGTGCACAACAATCCGCAAAAAGCTCTTTGTGACGGCGCACAGTCGCTTACACCCGCGCAGTTCGACGAGCTTGCAAGCAAGATCGCAGGCGTAAAAGCCGTAGCTTACAGATAAAAAACGAAAGGTCAGAATTTCCATGACAACAGTTGACGTCAATGCATCAACCAAATACAGTGTACACATCGGAAAAGGACTTCTCCCCTGTGCAGGCGAGATGATATCAAAGGTCATCTCGCCCTGCAAGGCGGCAATAATCACCGACGACAATGTTGCCCGCCTTTATGCAAAAACAGTGAGAGAAAGCCTTGAAAAATGCGGTTTTTCGGTGGTTGAATATGCTTTTCCCAACGGCGAAGCATCAAAAAACATTTCAACCTTTGCGCAGATACTCGAATTTCTCGCCGCATCAAAGCTTTCTCGAACAGACATCGTGGTTGCTCTCGGCGGCGGTGTGGTGGGAGACATGGCAGGTTTTTGTGCCGCGTGCTATCTTCGCGGCATCCGCTTTGTTCAGATACCCACAACCATTCTTGCCGCCTGCGATTCTTCGGTCGGCGGAAAAACAGCGGTCGACCTTGCGGCAGGAAAAAACCTTGCTGGTGCTTTCCATCAGCCCTCGATCGTCATCTGCGACACCGACACTTTCAAAACCCTTGACAAAAGGCAAATTTGTTGCGGATACGCCGAGATAATAAAATACGGCGTCATCTGCGACGAAGAGCTTTTTGAAAAGCTTTCTGCCGATGCATGTGATATCGAAGAAATTCTTTCAATCTGCGTTGGGATAAAGCGCGACATTGTTGAGCGCGACGAAAAGGAAAGCGGCGACCGCAAGCTTTTGAACCTCGGTCACACGCTGGGACACGCCGTGGAAAAACATTCGGACTTTGCCCTCACCCACGGAGAAGCCGTGGCGATAGGCATGGTGATGATTTCAAAGATCTCGGAAAAGCTCGGCGTCGGCGAAAATATCACCCAAAGGCTGCTGCCGCTTCTTTCAAAATATTCTCTTCCCGAAAGCTACGACATTTCGGCAAAAGATATCTTTGACATCGCAACAGCAGACAAAAAGGTTGACGGATCGTCAATAACCCTTGTGCTTCCCGAAAGAATAGGAAGATGCCGACTCGCCAAATTTTCACTTTCCGAATTTTCAAAGATACTTTCCGAAAACATCTGACGGAGACATCATGGAACAAAACAATATAACAAAAACACTTGCCCCGAAAACGAACCTCCGGGGCAACGTGGCGGTAATATCATCAAAATCAGAGCTTCACAGACTGATCTTTTGCGCGTGTCTTGCCGACCGAGCCTGTACGATCGCCTACAACTCTACCCTTTCAAAGGATATTGAGGCGACGATCTCATGCTTTCGCGCCCTTGGCGCGCAGATCGAGACAAATGGCGGCGAGATTTTGATAAAAAAACCGCTCGATCCCGAATATATAAAAAACAGCCTTGAAAAAGACACCGAAATCTTTTGCAACGAAAGCGGTTCGACGGCGCGCTTCATTCTGCCCCTTGTTTCGCTTTTGTGCAAAAACGGCGCGGTGCTGACGGGGGTCGGAAAACTTCCCGAACGTCCTTTTTCTGATCTGTGCGGCAGTCTTTCTGCCTTTGGTGCAGTTTTTTCGGGCGATAAAATGCCGATAAAGGTTGAAAAAACCGCCACCCCCTGCGACGGCGCGACCTTTGAGATCAGCGGAAACGTAAGCTCGCAATACCTTTCGGGGTTACTTTTTCTTCTTCCCCTTTGCAAAAACGCCAAAATTCGCCTTACCACTCCCCTTGAATCGGCAGGGTACGTGGACATGACGATAGACGCCATGAAAAAATTCGGTGTCGACGTTGCAAAAAATGGCGAAGTGTATACGGCAAGCGGAAATTACCGCGTTATCAACGACAAAATGCACGCCTTCGGCGATTGGTCAAACGCCGCTTTCTTTCTTTGCGGCGCAAAGGACGAGCCCTTTTCGGTTTCGGGCATTGATCGGTCATCCCTTCAACCCGACAAAAAAATACTTGACGTTCTCTCGTCGTGTGGTATAATAATTGAAGAAAAAGCCGATTCGGTAAGCGTGGTGCGAAGCAAAAAAATGCGCCCATTCAGCTTTGATGCAGGCGAAAACCCAGATCTTGTTCCAGTTCTTTGCGTGCTGGCAACAACCCTTTCGGGCGACAGCATCATTTCAAACATCCGCCGCCTGCGCTTTAAGGAAAGCGACAGAGTGGCAACCGTTATTGATATGATAAGCTCGCTTGGCGGCAAGATCCGTGAAGATGGTGACAGTCTACACATCAGCGGCACGGGTACTCTTTTGGGCGGGCGTGTAAACAGCCACAACGACCACCGCATCGCCATGTCCGCCGCCATTGCATCACTTTTCTGCGAAAACAAGGTCGTCATTGACGGCGCGCAGGCGGTGGCAAAATCTTATCCCGACTTTTTTGAAATCTTCGCTTTTCTTACGGAGGATAACCGATGAACACTTTCGGAGACAACATAAAGCTTTGCGTGTTTGGCCAATCGCACGCCGCATGCATCGGAGTCACCATCGACGGTCTGCCCTCGGGCACACAGGTTGACGAGGAATACGTGGCAAAGATAATGGCGCTTCGTGCCCCCGGCAACTCTGCAATTGCCACAAGGCGCAAAGAGCCCGACAAGGTCGAGTTTTTGTCGGGTGTCGTCGACGGCAAAACCGTCGGCACGTCTGTTTGCGCCATAATCCGAAATTCCGACAGTCATTCTTCGGATTATTCGGGCATATTCAAAAAACCCCGTCCTTCCCACGCAGATTTTCCCGCATACGTACGCTACGGCGAAAATTTCGATCTTCGCGGCGGCGGACAGTTTTCGGGAAGATTGACCGCCCCCATCTGCATTGCAGGAGCAATTGCGCTTTCAAATCTTGAAAAAATCGGCGTTTCGGTTTCGTGCCACGTAAATTCTGTGGGCGAGGTCGAAGACGTCCCCTTCTCGCCCACCGAGGACGAAAAAGATCTTGCCGAAAAGCTTGGCGGCATGGCTTTTCCCGTTATCGACGAAAAAGCGGGCGAGAAAATGATAGAAACGATCACAAAAGCATCAGAACAACTCGATTCTGTCGGCGGCGTTATTGAATGTAAGATAACGGGACTTCCGACAGGGCTTGGCGAGCCGATGTTTTGCGGCATCGAAAACGTAATATCGCGTATGATGTTCGGAATTCCCGCCGTCAAAGGCATTGAATTCGGTGCAGGCTTTGCGGGCAGCAAATTGCGCGGCTCGCAGTACAACGACAGCTATTATTACGATGAAAACGGCAAAGTCCGCACAAAAACCAACAATGCGGGCGGTATCTGCGCAGGCATGGCAACGGGTATGCCCGTTATTTTCCGCGTTGCCATAAAACCCACCCCGTCTATTGCAAAAGCGCAGGAAACGGTTGATCTTGCAACCTGCAAAAACACCGTTATAGAGATCAAGGGCAGACACGACCCCTGCATAGCATCGCGAGCTTCGGTGGTTGTTCGCGCCGCCGCCGCTTTTGCGATATACGATCTTTTGCAAAATTGAAAATTACGAAGATAAGGTGATAAAAAATGCAGCTTGATCTTGAAAAAATACGCGGCATGATAAACGGCATTGACGATGAAATAGTTGAGCTTTACAAAAAACGCCTTGCCCTTTGCGACGAGGTGGCTGAATACAAGATCAGCACGGGCAAAGCCGTGCTTGACAGAAGCCGCGAGGATAAAATAATCGAGCGTCTGACCGAAAAGGTCGCAGAAAACGACAAGGATGCCGTGGCAGGGCTTTACAAAAGAATATTTGAAATAAGCCGTGCACGCCAATCGGCAAAGGTCTGCGGAATCAACGAATTTTACTCGGACATCCGCGAAAAGGCGCAAAAAAACACCCCTTTTCCCAAAGAGGCGGCGGTTGCCTGTCAGGGGGTTGAGGGGGCATATTCCGGCATTGCCTGCAAAACTCTTTTCGAAGAGCCTACGGCGATGTATTTTGAAAATTTTGAAAGCGTTTTCAAGAGCGTTTCGGCAGGTCTTTGCAAATACGGCATTCTTCCCTTTGAAAACAGCATCTACGGAAGTGTTTCGGAGGTTTACGAAATGCTTTCGCGATTTGAGGGCCACGTGGTGCGTTCGGTAAAATTGCCGATACACCACGCGCTTCTTGCAAAAGACGGCGCCTCTGTTTCGGGTATAAAGGAAGTATATTCCCACCGCCAGGCAATAGGCCAGTGCAGTATTTTCCTTTCGCAAAACAAAAATTTCAAGGTCATCCCCTGCGAAAACACCGCGGTTGCGGCAAAAATGGTGGCAGAAAGCGAAAGACGCGACATTGCCGCCATCTGCTCGCCCACCTGCGCCGAAAAATACGGTCTTTCGGTGCTGAAAAAAGACCTGCAGAACAGCAGTGTAAACTACACCATGTTCTATTGTATCTCAAAAGAACCCGAAATTTTCGAGGGCATCACCAAAACCGCCTTTATGTTCAATATCAAAAACGAGTCGGGCTCGCTTGAGGGCGTGCTTTCTCGCTTCTCGATGGCAGGCATCAATCTCACAAAGATCGAAAGCCGCCCCATTCCCGGCAAAGATTTTGAATTTATGTTTTACGCCGAGGCAGACACCGACGGCATGAACGACAAGATGCTCGAGCTTTTCACCCAGTTTGAAAACGAGCTGGATTTCTTCAAATTCATTGGAGCTTACAAAGAGGTTTGCACAGAATAATAAAAAACAGGGCAGATAGATCATCTGCCCTGTTTTTTGTTACTCTTAATCTATGCCAACAATCTTTTCTCCGTCAAACCGAAGCACGCCGTAGGCGTCTCCGAGATTGCCGCCGTTTTTAAGATATGCCACAAGATTTCTTCTCAGCGAGCTATCCTGCGGTGCTTTGTCGATATCCTTGTATTCAACACCGAAAATGCGCCAGAAATTGTCGTTTTCGGGGTCTTCTTCTGCAAAAACGATATCGAAAAGATCGGCAAATTTGCGAAGATTGGAGTTTTCGCCAAAAACCTTTACGGTTTCGGGATAAAGTATCCACGAATGGCAGGTTACGATCATAATATCGTCCTTCAAAACACCCTCTTTTTTGAAGAAAGCATACGCCTTTTTCAAGGATGCATACACTTCCTCGATGGGAAGTCTTCCGCCCGAGGGAATGTGGCAATCAAAAACACGGTCGCCCTGCTTTATTTCCTTAAACTGCTCGCGAGGGAAACTTACTGCACCAATCTCGAGACGACCAAAGCTGAAAAGAGTGTTCAGAAAAAAGCGTCTGAACCAGCGCTTGAAAACGAAAGTGCCGCGGATGCCGAAAACTTCCTTGCACTCGTTGTTTTTGCACCAAAGATCGTGCACAGTATCATAAAACATTTCGTCATCATAGCCTCTGTTCTTGTAGATGCAATGAAGCGTCCGCGCGCAATAAAGCAGAAACGTCATGTCAAGACTAAAGCGGTGGATAGAAAGCTTTTCGGCGATCTCTCCGAGGGTGTCAAAATATATTTCGCCGTTTCCGAAATAATCATCGTGGGCATCGAAAAATTTCGATGTGCATTCTTTGTCTGCAAGCACCTTTGCAAGACATTCTTCGAAAAAATTGCCGTCTTCGGCGGAAAAACCGATTTTTTCACAAAGTTCTTTTATCATTTCGTTCCGTTCTCCATTACAATTATTTGTTTGTGTTCGCCAAGATGCTCGTCGAGCGAATATCCGAGGGGGGTTATTTTTCCGTTTTCGTAGCTGTATACGTTCACCGATGCGTTTGTCGGCCACTTCACTTCGTTCATTCTGTCTATGCTTCCAAACCTTGCAAAGGTTTCAAAAGCTCTGACCACCGTGGCATGAGAGGTCATTGCCACGGTTTTTCCGTCGTTTTCGGCGGCAATACGCAGTATGGCTTCTCGCGAGCGTTCTGCCATTTCGCGGACAGTTTCGCCCCCTTCAATGCAGCATTCGGCAATGTTTTGCGCCCAAACGGCTCTTTGCTCGGGGAAGATATCGGCAAGCTCGTCAATATTGTACCCTTCCCATTTTCCCGCATGTATCTCTCGCAGACCGACGTCTGTGATTATGGGACACATACCGAGTTTCTCCGAAATAGGACACGCCGTGTTGTATGCGCGCAAAAGATCGCTGGAATACAGCTTGTCTATCTTGTAATTGCTTGTAACATAATCTGCCGTTTTTGTGGCCTGCAAAACACCAAGCTCGGTAAGCGGAAAATGCGATTGTCCCGCAAAGCGGCGGGTAAGATTTGCCTCACTCTGACCGTGGCGCACAAGCAGTATTGTCGTCATTGAAATTTCGCCTCCGTAGTTCAAATATCCTTTGTGCAGGTTTCAAAGGTGTATGCCGAAACAGTCGGGACTTCTGGGTTTTCGGCCTTGTAATTTTTTGCTATATCTTCAAAAGAAAGTTCCTTGTGCTTTTCGGCGTATTCTTTCAGCACAAAAATGTACTTTTCGCACTCGTCGAGGTATTTTTTAACCGCTTCTTTTCCAAAAGCACAGCTGCCAAGCGGTGCATATTCATGAGAAGCAATGATGTTTTCGGGATCAAGATCGCGAACTTTTTGAATTGATTTAAGATACTCTTTTGCACTGCAAATGCCCGTGCCGTATATTCCGATGCCCCAAAGCTGAAGACTGTCGGCACTGACAAGTGTTTTTGTACGGGTATCAAACAGTGCCATGGCATCATCCGAATGTCCGTGCAGGTGCACCGCCACAACGTTTTCTGTGATTTTTTCGCCGTCGCAAAGGGCTTTTTTGCCAATTTCAACAGAACCGCCGTGCGGCATTTTTGCACGGATCGCATCGGGATATTCTTTTGCAAGAAATTCTTCGCCACCCATATGGTCATCGTGGTGATGGGACGAAATGATGTGTGTGGGTTCAAAACCCCTTTGCCTTATGGCGGGAATTATTCTTTCGTTAACATCGCTCTCTGTTGTTGCCGCATCAAAAATAACAAGTCGGTCGTCGCTCTTTATGGCAAAAACGCAGGTGGTAACGCTCATAAAAGGTACGTGAAGACGGGAAATATTTTCGATTATCTCTTCAAAAACAGGAAGCGGACGGGCAACAACGCGATTGATGGAAAAACCCTTTGCCGAAAAGTTCGCTTCGTATTCGGTGACAACGTTGTCTTTTGCCCACTGCGAATTGTGAAGGTCGTAGGTAACGTCCGAAAGGCTATATGCCGAATCGTGCATCTCTTCCAACGAAAAATCAAACAAAGGACGGTTGTCGGTCTTGAAATATATCACGCCGTCATCGCAAAGAATGTGGCGGTAAATATTAAGAAAAGATCTGAAGGTCAGGCGTCTTTTGGCGTGCTTTTTCTTGGGCCAGGGATCGGAAAAGTTCAGATATATCTCGGAAAGCTCGTTTTCCGCAAAAACTTCGCAAAGCTTTTCGGCATCGATATCCGAAAAAACCACGTTGTCAAGCCCCGCATTTTTTGCCTTTTCCATCGCCATAACCATGACGTCGCGCACCTTTTCGACGGCAATGAAAAACTTGTCGGGGTTTCTTTTTGCGGTCTCGCAAACAAAGGTGCCCTTGCCGCATCCGATTTCAAGACAAAGCTTGCGGCCGTGTGCAAGCTCGTCCCATTTTCCGGGCATCGAGGAAGGCTCTTCTATCAACAGCGCACCGCAGGCTGTGATTCTGTCGTCGGTGTGCTTCTTTTTTCTCATTCTCATGGCTTGTGTCGGTCCTTTCCGAAATAAAACTTTTTTGAAAATTGCTTTTTTGTAAAAATGAATATTTGCCGCATCTTCGGACAAACTATTTTCGGACACGGCAGAAAAAAGTGTGCCGTTTTCCGAAAAAACGTATTTTTTTATAAACAAAGAGGTAAATAATATGCTTGACAGAATAGCGCTTATTCTGACAATTGTCGGTGCGCTCAACTGGGGCGGTATCGGCCTTTTTGGCTTTGACACCGTTGCATGGATATTTGGCGGTCAGGACGCACTTTTCAGCCGTCTTGTTTATTCGCTGGTGGCTCTTGCGGGCATCTGGTGCATTTCGCTCCTTTTCCGCAGCCGCGAACACGTTCTCGAC
Source organism: Clostridia bacterium (assembly GCA_017549365.1). Lineage (GTDB taxonomy): Bacteria > Bacillota > Clostridia > Oscillospirales > CAG-382 > UMGS1052. Next base: position 65,789 of record JAFYUZ010000016.1, on the reverse strand, counting down.
GATCACATCGATTGACCGTCCGTGAAGTATCAACACCGACATCGGACACCCGATGTCGGTGGTTTTTTAATGTACGAATTTTTGTCTGACAAACGCCGAAAAAGGCTTTACACTCTGATCGTACAGATTTGAAAACTTAACGTTCTTTTCCATAACCGATTGCAAAAGGTCATAGGAAACCATCGAAAAGTCTGCCATTCCCTCGCCAAAAGCATAGGCAACATCATAAATCGCACCGTTTATCGCATCGCGCATGGCAAGAACCGAGTCGTTGTCGCGCAGGTAATAGTAGGTCCACGAAAGATCTACGATATCCGCACCGTATGATTCCTCGTAGGCACAGATGGCATCAAGCACCCGTCCCGAAAGGGCGGAATCCGCCGCTCCCTGGGGCACGGCATAGCCGCACACCGAAGAATCGACCCACGATTTGTAACCATCGTCGCTTGCCCATCTTTTCGGCATGGGCAAAATTCCCCAGTTCACGGGGCTGTATGCAAGGGTGGATGCCAACGAAAGCTTTTCGCAGAAAAAGGCAAGTCTTCCCTCGTTAAAAGCATCAAGCGCCAAAGCTCCGGGGTCGGAGGCAGGATATTTTGCCTTGTGCGATACGCAGATGTTGCGGATGACGGAAATATAATCGTCTTCTTTGGAAATATCAAAATCCATTTTGAGGAAGCCTTCCTCGTCCACCGAGAAAAACTTTTTGCCAAAAGAGGCAAACACGGCGTTTGCAAACGAAGATGTGTTCATTGACGAGGAATATCCGTATCTGTCCTTTGCCGCCTGCATTCTGCCGTTTTTGTCAAGGTCAAGAAGAGCACCTTCCGATATGGCAAGAAACATATCCCACGTCCAGGTGTTGTTTTCAACAAGGGCGTACGGATCGGCAAAACCGAGATAGCTTAAAATATCCTTGTTGTAAAAAACGCACCAGGCAGAGCGCTCGTCATACGCCGCATCGCCGTAAACACCGTAGGTGGTGTCGCTTTGGGAGAGTGACGAGAGAAGCGCGGGATCGCAATGCTCGCTTTTGTAATCAAAATACGGCAGAGAGTAGATATTCATCAAAAGTCCCGAGCCTGCGCAGGAGGATATGGTGTCCTGCGGAGCATAGATAAGATCGGGCAGAGGGTTTTCTTCGTTTGCGCCCTGCAAGGCGGGTTTGACAGAATTCTGATCCGCGCTCTTACACACGATCTTTATGTTGAATTTTTCCTCTATGGCGCGATTTCTTTTGTAAAGCTCGGCGCCCACAATGCCTTTGCCGTCGACAGAATCGGCAAACTGCGGCTCGGTGGCAAGAATCACAAATTCGCGTCCGCCGTAATCGACGGAGGGAATATTGTCAAAGGCGGCGGTTCTGGGCAAGCCGTCTTTTTCGTTTTCGGACCTGTCTTCGTTTTCTGATTCGGGGGGAAAGATATCTCCCTCGGGTATGGGATCTTCAATGTCCTGTCCTTCATCGTTGCTGACAGTCCCATCGCTTTTCGTACACGAAAAGGCACAAAAAGAAAGTGTCAGAAAAGAAAGCAAAAGCGCAATAACTCTTTTTTTCATAATTTAAAAGTTTTCTTCGAGCTTTGTGATAAGATCAACTCTTGCGGCGTGTCTTCCGCCGTCTTCAAATTCCGCTTCAAGGTAAGCGTCAACGATCATCTTTGCCGTCTCAATACCGATAACGCGGGCGCCAAAGCAGATGATGTTGGAATTGTTGTGGATACGGGTAAGTTTTGCGCTGTAAACTTCGCTGACTGCGGCGGCGCGCACACCCTTTACCTTGTTGGCGGCAATAGACATGCCGATACCTGTTCCGCAAATAAGGATTCCGCGGGATGCACCGTCCGAAACGACCTTGCGGGCAACCTTTTCGGCGGCAACGGGATAATCGATCTTTTCACCGATATTTATGCCAAGGTCCTCAACATCATGTCCCTTTTCGCGAAGGTATGCGGTGATCTCGTCTTTCATTTCAATGGCTGCGTGGTCGCAGGCGATATAAAGTTTCATAGTTTTATCTCCTTTAAAAATTATTCTTCGGTGTCTTCTGTATCGTCAATGGAAATCTGTATTCCCTCGTCCGAAAGGTCTTCGATAACTCCCTCTTCGGGGATGATATCGGGAACGTCTATCTCGCCCTCGGGATCGTTGTCCTCGTTAAGCTTTCCGTCGCCGATATCCATTTTTTGCTGTTCCTCGCCTGCCGCAAAGGCTTTTCGGATCTCCTCAAGCTCGGGCAGATTTTCAAGCTCTGCGGTTGATTCAAGTCCGAAAGTGCGAAGGAACACAGGCGTTGTGCCGTAAAGGATCGGGTGACCGGGAGCGTCAAGTCTTCCGACTTCTTCGATAAGTCCCTTTTCGGCAAGGGCGGCTGTGACCGACGGCGATTCAACACCGCGCACGCGGTCAATGAACGCTCGCGTTACCGGCTGATTGTAGGCAATGATGGCAAGCACCTCCAGCGCCGCGCGCGAAAGAGGCTGGTTTTTTCTCAATTCCAGCGCCGTGCGGACAATGTCGCCGTACTCGCTTTTTGTTATCAGCTGGGCATATCCGTCGTAAATAACAAGCTCTATTGCCGACTCGTTATCTTTGTATTTTTTTTGCAGTTTTTCAAGGGCGGGCAAAATATCGCTCTGTGCCGCTCCCACCGCAAAGGCAAGCTTGTCAAATCCCACAGCACTGCCGCAGGCAAAAAGCACCGCCTCCGAGGCTTTTATTATATATTCAAGATCGACGATGCCGTCGAACACCTGTTGATTATTCATTGTTTTCCATATCTCCGTTTTCTCCGAGCGGCTGATATTCGTCCTCTACCTCGCGGTTCAGGGTGATATCGCAATCGGAATAGTTGTCGCTGTAATAGGTGATGCTGATGCGCTTGCCCTTTATCAGCTCGAGCAGGGCAAGAAAGGTTGCCACGACCTCGCCTCGGCTCTGCACCTTGTCAAAAAAGCTGTCAAGCCTCTGCTTGTCTTTTTTTGCAAGACTTTTCAGAACGCTCACGATCTTTTCTCCAACGCTGACCTGACGGGTGGCGGTGAGATGCTTGCCAATGTTCTGCTCCATTTCAAAGGTGTTTTCTTCCAGCTCGTCGTTTCGGGCAAGAATGCGGTGAAGCGCCTCTTTCAATATCTCTATGTCGTGGGTAAGCTTGTATTCGGGATCTACGCCGATATCCTCGGCGGGTTTTTCGTAGCGTCCCCAATAGGTAAATTCGCGGTCGTGCAAAACCTCTGCCGTCTTCTTTGCGCGCTGATATTCCAAAAGCATATCAACAAGCTCTTGTCTTGGGTCTTCCTCGTCCTTCTGCACGGGCAGAAGCATACGGGATTTTATCAGCATAAGCCGAGCCGCCATGACGATAAACGAAGAGGCAACATCCATGTTGAACATTTCCATCTCGTGGATATATTCCATGTACTGGTCAAGTATCACCGCAATGGGAATGTCGTATATATTGACCTTGTTCTTTGCAATAAGCGACAGAAGAAGATCGAGAGGGCCTTCGAAAATTTCAAGCTTGAATTTCGGCGAATCGTCCTCTTCGGTGTCAAAAAGCGATATTTCTCCGTCGTTTTTCGCGGTGTATTCGATTTCGCTGTCAAGTGTTTCTATGTCTGTCATACCGTATGATCTCACATTTCTTACATACTCATGAAGATTTTGTAAAGTCCTTCTTCGCTAACAAGGTTTTCAAAAGGAATAAGGTTTACCGTATCAAGAATAAAGCCCGCAACGGCGCCCGTTGCCGAAGAAAGAATGCCCGAAAATGCGCCAAAATAAAGAAGAGCCAGAAGCGCCATCATGAATATCTGCTCGTATTTGAAAACGAACATTGCCCATCTTCTGGGGATAAGAGCGGTGAGAAGGCGCGAACCGTCAAGGGGCGGAACGGGAAGCATATTGAAAACGGCAAGCGAAACGTTCATGAAAATGCCGATCTCAAAAAAGCGCAGGATCAGATTGAAAAGAGTGCCCGAAACAGCAACCGCCACCGCAAGGTGCGACATAACGATGAAAGCGATGACGTAAACGATCGCCATAACAAAGGCAAGCAAAAAGTTGGAAAAAGGTCCCGCAAGCGCCGACACCACAAAGCCCCATTTTCCGTTTTTCATATATCTCGTGCTTATCGGCACGGGTTTTGCCCAACCAAAACCGAAAACGAGCATACAAAGAAAACCGTAAAGGTCAAAATGCTTTACAGGGTTAAGGGTTATTCTGCCAAGATTTCGTGCCGTTGGATCGCCGAGGGCGTTCGCGGCAATTGCGTGCACGCTTTCGTGCACCGAAAGAGAAAGCAGGATAATGGGGATAGAAAGCAAAACGTCGATGAGAAGGCTTGTTTCAAAGCCCGATTGTATCAGATCAAGAAGCATAATTTCACTCTTTCCGTTAAAAATAAAAGCAATGTGTTTTGCCGCCGCAAAAGCTTTTTTGCAATCTTGTGCGCGGCAATTCCTATACATTTTATATTATATATTATTTTTGTACCAAAGTCAATAAACAACACCCCATTTTTAAGCTTTTTAATATAACGACAAGGAAAATTAACTATGAAAAATCCCGTATCTTTCTTAACATTCTCGTCAATATCTCTGTCGGTCTGCCTGCTGTCGCAATATTTGACAGAAGCGGGGGCGGACGCTTTCTTTTTGCAGAAATTTTCGGCAGGTGCAAATGCGATAAAAACGGCGTTTTTCGGTGTCTCGCGGTTGTCACAGCTGTTTTTCGGGATATATTGTGCCCTGATCTGTGAAAAAAACCGATTTGTCTACCTATATTTTTTCGGATTTTCAAACGCGCTTTTTCTCATCGTCCACGTGCTTCTTTTTGAAAACCGAGCGGGCTTTTTTGCGGCGGCTTTTTGCGCCGTCCGACTGTTTGTTTCGACGGTGCTTCTTTTGACTTCGGACGACAAAAAAACAAGGGGTTTTCTGATGCTGCCTAATATTCTGACGGGCATATTTCTTTTCACACTGTCTGTTTTGGACGCAACAACATGAAGACCCATGGCAGGATAGCCATGGGTCAGGTATGTTATTTTCTCGGTATCAGTACAAAAACACAGTCTTCGTCGCCGAGCTTCTTTTTTATCTGATATGCGCTGTCTCGGCAGGCGGATGCTCCGTCGCCCTTCAATCCGCCAACCGTTTTGTCCTCGTCCTGAACGTAGATGTTGTGGCTGAATTTTTCTTTTGAATTCGCGTCTACGTCAATAAGAAATCCCGAGCATCTGTCGATGATGGTGTATTCACAAAGCATATCCTCGTTTTTTCCATTGACTCTGGAAAAAGAATAAAGCCTAGCCAGCTCCTGTCTGTCAGTAACGATCGAGCCCCAGCCATATCCGCCGTTGCGCAAAAGGTTGTAGCGCGAGCGATAGTTTTTCTGGCGGCAGGTGTTCTCGCCCGTCTGCCAACATTCAATACCCCAATGGCAGTACTCCATAAGATTTTCGGAATATTCAATGTTTTCCATGGCAGAATCCGACCCTTGATGGGTAACGGCAGTGTCGTATATCTGATACATCCAGTTGTTGTTTACATAAAAACCGTCAGTGTTGCCATAGTTTTCGATGGCGTTGCCGTATTGAGTGGTGGTCTCGCCGTGCTTTCCCAAAAGTGATCCGCCAAGCCACGAGAAAACGCAGTTGGTAACGGTGATATTGGTGCACGAGCGAAGACCTATGGCATGCGTTCCCGTGTTTCTCATCGAAAGATTGTCAAACACCACGCCGTCTGCGGCAGCTCCGTCAAAAATTCTGACTGTGTTGCCTATCTCTATCGATTGGAATCTTTCACCGGGATTGCCCCCGTCGCTTCTGACATAAAGGGTGTCGACATCACAATAAAACTCAAGATCCTCAAGCAGAGACGAATATTTGCTGATGTTTTTGCCATAGATCCTGTTTTTGCCATAAAGGGCATCGTAGTTGCCGTAATCGTAAAGTCCGTGGTCAAAGCATATGATGCCGACGTTCGTCAGCTTTTCTTTAAGAACGTACACGTTTTCGACATCGGTCTTTTCCCACAGCGACGGGTCGGCATAGTTTTTGAGCGAACCTGTGAGCACCGGCTTTTCGCCCTCGCCGTATGCGCCGTAGATCATACCGGGGGTCACATTTGTCTGACCGCGATATACCCCTCCGCGCTCAAACAGAATCGACGTTCCCTTGACGGGAAAACGCATTTTGCCCGTAAGCCCCGTTATGGTCTTGACGGCAGTCTGCGGAGTTTTTCCGTCGTTTGCGTCATCGCCGTGTTTTTCCGAAACGTACCATTTCTGTCCCGTCATTCGATCGGCATAATACTCTTCGGTGTTGCCCGTCGAAAGGATATCCTTTTTCATCTGTTCGGAAACGGTGTCTATTCCTCGGCGGATGGCATCGGCACAAAGGACATCTGACTGTTCATAAAGGGCGGTGATATAATCCTTTGCCGAACTTCCCGAAAGGACATATTCCTTTTTCGTATTGTTTTTTTCAAAATTTCCGTCGGAAGTTTTTGATGCCGAGGCAATTATCTGTCCCTTTGCCCAATGACCTTCGATATCCGAAAATTTTTGTGCCGCAAGGGCGTTTTCGTTGAATACTCTGCCGATAAGGCGGTTGATTATCGTTACGGCTTCCGCTCTTGTTATCTTGTTCAGCGGTTTGAAACTGCCGTCCTCGTAGCCTGTGATGATTCCCTCGTTCATGGCGTACATAACCGCATCGTAGCAAAAATCCGCAGGAATAAGGTCGCTTACCACCGTATACTTTTCGTTCTGTCCTTTGCCGTCGCACACCGAATAGACAAGCTGAATAAATTCGGCTCTGGTTATTGGCTCGTTAGGATTTAACGTTCCCTTCCAGACATCCTCGAAAGCGCCGATGTTATCAAGTGTTGCCACCGAATTGTAATACCACGCATCGGGCAAAACGTCGGAAAAACTTGCCGATGAAAAAGCTTTTGACTCGGGGTTTATCAAAGACGCGATGATCTTGCACGCCTCTGCTCTTGTAATGCTGTTTTGCGGGCGGAAGCTTCCGTCCTCGTAGCCGTTTATATATGCGCCGTCAAGCGCCGAAAAGTCAAACGAATAGCGCAGTTTCGGCACAAAGCTAACGTCACACCCCGCAAGCAGACGATAGCTTTCGCCGGGATGATATATTCTGCCGTCGTAACTGTTTTCCCAGCCCGAAAGTCTGGCATTTTGGGGAAGCTCGCCCTTGTATTCGGGAAGTGTAACATATTCAAGATCCTTTGCTGAAATAACAAAGCTTTCATCCTTGCCACAGGTCAAAAAGGTCAGCTTTCTTTCGGCATCGGGCATTTTTTCATGCGGGTCCCAGCTTTGGAAGGTGACGTCCCCGATATAAAGGACATCGTTTTTCCCCATATCCCGTTCGATCGGATAAAATTTGAACTGATGAAGGAAATGAGCTCCCTTTTTTCTGTATTTTTCAAGAGTGGCAAAGGCCGTCTTGTCATCTTTCAGCGATATCACAAGCTTGTCCCATTTGTTTGCCACCATTGGGGTGGACATTACCTTGGTGTTCCATGCAAAGGCAAGCTTTTTGGAAAGATTATCGCGCGGGACAACCTTTCCCTGCACCCAGCCCATACGGTTCCCCACAAGGGCCGGCGTTTCGTCGGGAGAATGATAATAATAATCCACAACGATGTAATTTGCCGTTTCTACGGGTACAAAATTTCCCTGAGAATCTTTTATCCGCTCCCACGAATACATATTGAATCCGGTTGCCGTTTCATCCGAGCCGTTGCGGTTTATCACACGCACCAATTTTCCGTCAAAATAATCGAAGCCGGTCTCGTAACCGTCGTATTTTTCTTCAAAGCCGTATATATTTGTACATGGAACGGTGTTGTGACCGAAAATGTTCAGATTTTCTGCTTCTTTGGCACTTGCCGTAGCAAGCGTCGCAAATATCATAAGAGCCGCAAGGGCGACGATTATTTTTTTCATAATCTTTTCCTTTCGAACAAATACGCTTTAAGGTCAGTCGTTTTCAATAAGTACGAATACGCAGTTGTCGTCGCCAAGCTTTTCGGCAATCAGCTTTGCGCCCGATTCTGCCGCGTTGGTGTGGACGCCCTTAAGTCCGCCGAGAACATGTCCCTCGTCCTGAACGTAGATGTTGGAATAGAACTGTTCGCTGGATGTCTTGGCAATGTCAAGAAGATATCCCGAGCATCTGTCGATGACAGTGTATTCGCAGTACATATCCGAGTTTTTGCCCTCGACCGTCGAGAAGGAATAAAGGCGCGCCGAATCCTGACGCTTTGTTACGATCGAGCCCCAGCCGTATCCGCCGTTGCGCAGAAGGTTGAATCTTGAGTTGTAATCGCTCATGGCAGGCGATCCTCCCTCGGCGCGTGTCCAACATTCGATACCCCAGTGGCAGTATTCCATAAGGTTTTCTTCGTATTCGATGTGATGCATCTGATAGTTGATGCCCTGGTGAGTGATGGCTGTATCATAAATCTGATACATCCAGTTGTTCTTTACATAATAGCCGTTGCAGTCGCCGTATATTTCAACCGCATTGCCATACTGGGTCGTGGTTTCGCCGTAGTTACCGAGAAGAGAGCCTCCAAGCCACGAAAATTCGCAGTTTGTAACGGTGAGATTCTTGCAACTGCCGCTGCCGACAGCATGGGCGCCGGTGTATTTCATGCTGATGTTGTCAATGATAACGTCATTGCCGTTTCCGTCGAAAATGTCGGTTCTGTCGCCCATTTCGATCGACTTGAATCTTTCGCCGGGGTTGCCCTTGTCGCTTCTGAGATAAAGCACTCTGTCGCACGAGAAAAATTCGAGGTCTTCAAGAAGCGCATCGTAGCTGCTGATGTTGGAGCCGTAAATTCTGTTTTTGCCGTAAAGTGCATCATAGTTGCCGTGGTCAAAAAGTCCGTGGTCAAAGCATATAATGCCGATGTTGTAGGTGCTTTCGGTAAGCTTGTATACGTTGGGCACATCGGTTTCTTCCCAAAGGGCAGGATCGGCATAGTTTTTCTTTGCTGTGGTGATAATCGGCTTTTCGCCCTCGCCGTATGCGCCATAGATGTAGCCCGAGCTCATCATGATCTGGCCGCGGTAAAGTCCGCCGCGCTCAAACAGAATTGCGGTTCCCTTGCCGCCAAAACGGATCTTTGCGTTGAGTCCCGCAATGGTTTTAACCGCAGTTTCGGGACTTCTTCCGTCGTTGGCATCATCGCCGTTCTTTTCGGAAACGTACCATTTGATGCCTGTCATCTTGTCGCCATAGTATTCTTCGGTGTTGCTTGTCGAGAGGATGTCTTTTTTCATCTGCTCGGAAACAGTGTCGATTCCGCGGCGGATAGCATCGCCCGAGAGGTGCGCCGACTGATCGTGCAGACCCATGATATAATCTTTGGCGCTTGTGCCCGAAAGAACGTATTCTTTTACATCAGCACTTGCCGCGCCAAAAAATCCGTCAGCCTCAACCGATGCCGAGGCAATTACCTGTCCCTTTGCCCAATGACCTTCGATATCCGAAAACTTCGATGCACTCTCTGCCTTTTCGTTGAAAACTCTGCCGATAAGGCGGTTGATGACTGTTACTGTTTCGGCTCTTGTAATATTTGCATCGGGCTTAAAGGTCTTGTCCTCGTAGCCTGTGATTATACCGTACGCCGCCGAATGCATAACTGCGTCAAAGCACGCTTCTTTTGTGTCAACGTCGTTGAAAACGGTGATTTTTTTGTTCTGTCCGCCTCTTGCGGAAATGTTGTATATTATCTGCACAAGCTCTCCTCTTGTTATGGGAGTGTCGGCAGAAAATTTATCTTCGAAAATATCAAGAGCGCCAAAGCTTTCAAGGGTTGTTACTGCGCCGTAGTACCAATCCGATTCCGAAACGTCGGAGAAAGCCGTTTTTTCCATCGCCTTGCCGTCGGGATTGATGATAGACGCGATGATCTTGCAGGCTTCGGCACGGGTGACGTTGTTCTGAGGACGGAAAGTGCCGTCGGGATAGCCGTTTATAAATGCGCTTGTGACACTTCCGGGTTTGAACTTAAATCCGAAAACAGGGAAAAATTCAACGTCGTCGCCGCTGTTGATCTTATAAGTCGAGCCAACCTTCATTTCTTTGCCGTTAAAGGTGTTTACCCAGCAAACAAATTCTGTGTTTTCGGGAGCTGTGCCCGAAAAAGCGGGGATGGTAACCTCTTCAAGGTCTTTTGCCTTTATTTCGGAAATAGGTTTTGCCCCCGACTCGTAGTCGCTTTCGGAATTGAAAAAGCTGAGTGTTCTTGTGGTATCGGGCATTCCGTCGGCAGGATCCCAGCTCTGGATGGTGATGTCGCCTATATAAAGGGCATCGTCGGGGCCCATGTGCTTTTCAAGCGGGAAAAGCTTTATCTGATGGAGATAGTGAAGGCCCTGCAAGCTATATTTTACCTGACCGTCGGAATAATTTTTGTCTTCAATAAGAGGGAAAACAAGGGTGCTCCACTCGTTGGCGACCATGGGGTTGGAATATATCTTGTGTCCCCAACCGAATTCTATTATTTCGCCCAGATTGTCTGCGGGAGTGATTCTGCCCTGCATCCAATACATGCGGTTGCCCTCGAGGGCGGGGTTTTTGTCGGGGGTGTCATAGTAGTATTCAATGACAATGTAGTTTGAAGTTTCAAGGGGAATGTAGTTTCCGTCAACGTCCACCATGTGTCCCCATTTGTAAAGGCAAAAATCGGTACTTGCAGTGGGTTCACCGTTGCGCTTTATAACGCGGACGTTTTTGCCCTCGTAAACGTCAAGAGTGCTTTCATAACCCGAATAGTCATTTTCAAAAGCGCTGAGAAGCGAATAGGAAACGTCGCTTTTTCCGACTGTGTTGGGAATATACTCGTATTCATCGGCGCGGACAAAGCACATGCAGGATACGAGAATTGTGAAAACGATGAGGCAAGATATCAGTTTTTTCATATTTTCCTCCTTATATAGCTGTGACATCCGAAAAGGCGCTATTGCGAAATTGCGGATGTCACAAAAAATATTTGCGTTTTATTTTTCTGCCGGGGCAAGTACAAAGACAAGGTTTTCGTCACCGAGGTTGTCGTAAAGATCCTGTGCTCCGTTCTTGGTGGCACTCTTGCTTATACCCTTAAGGTTGCCCAGCGAATTACCGTTGTGCTGGATGTAGATATTGCCGTTGTAGGTTTCTGTCGATGGTGCAACAATGCCGATAATGCTTCCTGCACAGCGGTCGAAGATCGAATAGTTGCACTGAAGGTTCTTGTTTGTTCCTTCCATGATGCCATAGGTGTAAAGGACAGCGCCCGTTGTTCTGGTGGAAACGATGGAACCCCAACCGTAACCGCCCATACGCATCACGTTGTATTCTGCCTTGACGTTGTTGATAAGGGCGTTTCCGCCTGCTTTCTTAACCCAACATTCAATACCCCAGTGGCAGTATTCCATGAGGTTTTCGGAATAATTGATATTCATCATCGAAGCCTGATTTCCCTGGTGGGTGATGGCGGTGTCGTAAATCTGATATATCCAGTTGTTCTTTACGTTGTATCTGTTGGAGCTGCCGAAGATCTCGACGGCGTTGCCGTACTGTGTGGTGGTTTCGCCGTAGTTTCCGAGAAGCGAGCCGCCAAGCCACGATAAGATACAGTTTGTAACGGTGATATCCGTCGAGCTCTGAAGACCGATGCCGTGCGAGCCGCAGTTTCTGATGCTGAGGTTATCGAAAATGTTGTTTTTTCCGTAACCGCCAAAAACTCTTTCCTTGGTGCCGATCTCGATCGACTTGAATCTTTCGCCGGGGTTGCCCTCGGTGCTCATGAAATAGAGGGTGTCGGCGTTAGAGAAGAACTGCAAATCGCCGTTAAGGCTCTGATAACTGCTGATGTTTCTTACTCTGTTTTTGCCGTAAAGGGCGTCGTAGTTGCCGTAATCGTGAAGCCCGTGGTCAAGCGCCATGATACCTACGTTGACGATGGTCTCCTTAAGCTTGTAAACGCCTGCCTTGTCGGTTTCTTCCCAAAGGTCGGGGTCGGCATAGTTCTTGACAGAACCCGAAAGCACGGGCTTTTCGCCCTCGCCGTACGAACCGTAGATAACGCCCTGGGTCACCGTGATGCTTCCGCGGTAAAGTCCGCCGCGTTCAAAGAGCACCGCATCTCCCTTTGCAAGCTTTGCTTTTGCGTTGAGCGCCGCAATAGTCTTAAAAGGCTTTTCGGGAGATTTACCGTCGTTTTCGTCGTTGCCGTTCTTTTCGGAAACGTACCATCTCTGACCCGTCATCTTGTCGGCATAGTATTCTTCGGTGTTGCCGGTTGACATGACGTTTTTCTTCATCTGCTCGGAGATTGCGTCAACTCCGCGGCGGATGGCATCGCCCGAAAGATTTTTTGCCTGTTGTTGCAGAGCGGGGATGGATTCGGAAGCTCTTGTTCCTGTCAGAACGTATTCTGTCTCTGCTCCCTTCGCGGTCCATACTCCGTCGGCGGCAGATGCGGAGGAGGCAAGGATCTGTCCCTTTGCCCAATGACCATCAACGTCCGAAAACTTGGATGCCGCTGTCGTATTTTCGTTGTAGATTCTGCCGATAAGGCGGTTGATAACAGTAACTGTTTCGGCACGGGTGATGTTGCCGTCGGGTCTGAAGGTCTTGTCTTCGTAGCCCGTGATGATTCCGTTGGCAACGCCGTAAATTACGGCGTCAAAAAATCTGTCCTTTTTGTCGATGTCGTTGAGGGTGGTGATCTTAAGGCTCTTTTCGCCATCGTCAACAAGGGCGTAGATTATCTCCACAAGCTCATGGCGCTTGATGGGGGTCTGCGCTTCAAAATTACCGTTCCAGATGGTGAGCGCACCTGCGTTTTCAAGGGTGGTTACTGCGTTGTAATACCAATTTGCGCTCGTTACGTCAGAAAAAGCGGTGTCGCCCATAAAAAGTCCCTGGGGGTTGATGAGGGACGCAATGATCTTGCACGCTTCGGCACGCGTCACATTGTTCTGCGGCTTAAAGGTTCCGTCCTCATAGCCGTTTATGTACGCCGAAGAAACACCCGAGAAATCATAGGTATATTTAAAGAGGGGAACGAAAGCAATATCCTTGCCCGCAAGCAGAGTGTAAAACTCGCCGGGATTAACAAGCTTTCCGTCATGGGTACATTTCCATGCCATAAATTCGGCATTTGCGGGAACAGTGCCCATGTAATCGGCTACCTTTATTTTCTTCATGTCTTCGGAGGCTACGGTGTGCAAAGGTTCTGCGCCGTTTGCCGCAGACTCGTAAGAGTCATAATATCTTACGGTTCTTTCCGAAAAAGCGTTTTTGTTTTCGGGGTCCCAGCTTTGGATGGTGATCTCTTTTATGTAAAGAGTTTCGCCCTTTGCCATATCGCGCTCAAAGGGATAAAGCTTGAGCTGATGGAGGAAAAATCTTCCGCGGGCATTAAACGCCTGCTGCGCCGCGGCATAGCCTGCATCTGTGATAAGCGGAATGGTAACTGTTGCCCACTTGTTTGCAACCATGCCGTCGGTCGAATAAACTCTTGCGGTCTGACCTGCGTTTTCGGTGGCGGTCAGGGCGTTTTCGGGAACGACATTTTCCTGAAGCCAGCTCATGCGGTTGCCCACAAGAGAGGGTTCTTGTGCAGATGACTCATAGTAATATTTGACAACGATGTAGTTTGCCGTTTCGATCGGAACACATTCGCCGTTCTTGTCGTTGATACGCGAAAGCTTGTAAAGGTTAAAGGCGGTGCCCACACTGTCGTTTGCACGGGTGATGGCACGGACTCTTTCGCCCTTGAAGGTCTTGACAGCGCCGTTGTAAGCGCTGACATCCGACGACGGGTTAAGCTCGGAAAATTCAACAGTCTGTTGACCAAAACTGTTGAGATTTGCGGCTCCTGCCGTAAGTGCCAAGGGAATGCTCGCCAAAAGCAGGCACACCGTCAGAAGAAAAGATAAGCTCTTTTTCATAAATTTCTCCTTTTCGGGATAAGGTTTTGTTTTGATCGGAAACAAAGGCGATTTTTGGGCAAAAACATCACCTTTTCCGATGCAGAAAGATAATTTATAGTAATTATAACATATAATCGCGTGTCTGTAAACAACTTTTTCAAAAAAGTCTGTCTATATTTTGAGCCCTGCGACAAAAGAAAAAAAGAGATGCAAAACCCGTTTTTACATCTCTTTTATGTCATTTTTTCGAATTAAAAACCTCTGAGGTCGCTTTTCGGATCTCAAAACTTCCGGGCGAACAACCCTCAATGCGCTTGAAGGTGCGGATAAAGTTTGCATAATCGTTGAAACCCGATAAAACACAGGTCTCTTTCACCGAATGACCGAGATACAAAAGCTTTTTTGCCTCGGCGATCTTGCGAAGGATTATGTAGTTGTTAAGGGTAATGCCCGTTTCCGCCTTGAAAACCTTGTTCAGGTAGTCCTCGTTTACGTAAAGGCTTGCGGCAATGCCCAAAACGCTGATCTTTCTGAAATTTTTTTCAATATATCCCAGCGCCTTGTCCGACCAGCTTTCGGGGACGGCGCTTTTGTCATCACAGGGACTGCCGCCAAATTCCGCGCGGGCAAAGGCAAGTATCTCGAGAAGTTTTGAATAAAGCATCAGCTCGTTGCCCGCCTCGTCAAGACGGTCGTACTCGCGTATGTGCATCATAAATTTTTCGTGGCGCGACTGCGAAAGGCGGACCTTTCGGGGATATTTTGTTCCCACCTCGTCAAGCCACGACAGGCAGGAATTCATCTGAGGCATGGAATTGACCGACGAGATGATCTCGTCGTCAATGTGGATAACGCATCTTTCGTAGGGCAGATTTTTTTCTGCCACCACCTTGTGAATGTGGGTTTTGGGGATAACAAAAAGATCGCGCGGACCGCATTCGTAAAACTCGTTTTCTATAAGGAAGCTTTTTCCGCCGTTGATGTTGTAGTATATCTCATAATGATAATGCAGATGGGGCACAGTGATGAACTGGTTTACGTTGATGCTGTGTTGCACCGAAACCGCCAGCTGATTATCGCGAAAGATCTCCATTTTTTCGTTTATCATAGATTTCCTCTTTGTTTTTTATCACCCTATGATTATAGCAACCAAATGTGCCGTGGTCAAGCGTTTTTTTCACAAAAATCGCTTTTTGACATCTTAAAATGACAATTTTTTATAAAAAAACTGTCATTTTCCGACATTCCTTCCGTTCTGCAAAAAAACACGCCTTGCAACAAAAAAACGCCCCTTTTGAAATATATGTCAAAATAGATAAATAAAAAAATATATTTTGTCTGTTTTGACAGTTGAATTTTTTTCATCATAATGTTATAATGCCCGAAACGGAAAAGATTTTTTCCGTATTCGACAGAAAAAGGAGTGATCCTTAAATGTTGCCTGTATATTTTCTGACCGAAGAACAAAGCGGAATTTTTGCCGGACACGGTGTTGAAAAGGACGATATCCTCGCCGCCATCCGCTTTGACCTTGACACCGACGGAAATTTTGGCGAAACAATCCTTGCGATCGACAAAAAGCGAAAACGCCTTTGCAGATACGACACAGGAAAACAAAAATACGATGAATTTGAGCTTGCCATGCTCGTAAATCCGTACATAGATAACTACTGCACCTCGAATGCCTTGCTTGCATACGCGGTAAAAGAACCTATCCTTTTTTCGGAAGGAACAAGCGAAAAAGAGTTTGAAAGAGAATGCGAAAGCGCCGCAAAAGAGGGAAAAACAGAGATTATCGGTTTTTGTACGAACGCGTGTAAGGGCAGGCTTTTTGCTTTTGTACACATCTGGGAACGTCTGAACGTGGGCGAGACAGTCACCGAGGACGACCCGATCTTCGAGCAGTTCCACGCAAAGTGCCCCAAGTGCGGCACCGTTTACGAAGACCAGACCCGCAGGATCTGTACAAACTGCGTAAACCGCAAAGGTCTTCTTGTCCGCCTTTTGACCTATTTCAAGCCTTTCAAATTGCAGCTTCTCACCCTTGTCATCTGTCTTGTGCTGTCATCAATGATCTCGCTGATGTCACCGATACTTACAGGTCAGCTGATGTACGACCAGGTCGTTTCAACCACCGATCCCAACGTTTTTGCCGAGCACCAAGAGCTTAAACTTGAAAGCGACGGCTTCTTCGGCAAAATCGGCGATTTTCTGACGGTTCTGACAAACAGAAAATATTACTACTACGACGAGGCGGAAAACGGAAAATTCGTCTTGTCACAAGACTCGGACGGCACGGCAAGCTACGTTTATGCCGACGATACCACCCCCGACGATGAACAAAGATACGACCTTGTGATAACCGGCAACAAAAAGGATTCGCCAAAGGCTGTGCAGGTTACCGGCAGACTCCGCGACATTTCAAACGTCTACGCCGTCGTCGCCGTGATCGTGCTTTTGGCAATCGTCTCGCTGTGTGTCAGCATCACCTCTAACCGCGCCAACGCGCACATGTCCACCCGCGTCACCCAAAACATGAAGACCGATATTTTCAAGGCAATGTCGGATCTTTCAATAGCATATTTCAACAAGCACCCGACGGGACGCCTTGTTACACGAGTAAACTACGACGCCGTTAAGATCAAAAACTTCTACACCGGCGGTATTCCTTACCTTATCGTAAACGTTCTCAATTTCGTCGGTCTTACGATATTCCTTTTCTCGATCAACGTAAGACTTACCCTTATCGTTTTCATCCCCATCCCCATCATCATCTGCCTTTTCAGATTCATGCTTCCGAAACTGTGGAGCTCTTATTCCCGCCAGTGGAGAAGATCCTCCTCGCTCAACGCCATGCTCGGCGACGTTTTGGGTGGCGCGCGCGTTGTAAAAGCTTTTGCAAAAGAAGCCGACGAAACCAACCGTTTCATCAACTACAACGAAAAACTTTGTAAGGCAAACCTTCGCACAAACCTTATCACGGTGCTGCTCTTCCCGGTTGTCGGTCTTCTCATCGGCATCACCTCGCAGGCGATATGGGGATTTGGCGGTATCACCGTTATGGGCGGAAAAATGACCTATGGTCAGCTCGCCACGTACATCGGATATCTCGGAATGATCTTTGGTCCGCTCGACTTTTTCTCGACCTTCACCAACCTTATCACCGACACCATAAACTCGGCGCAAAGAATGTTTGAGGTGCTCGACACAGTTCCCGATATCACCGATGCAAAAGACCCCCACAAGCCCGAAAAGATCGAGGGCAACATCTCGTTTGACAGAGTTTGCTTCCATTACACCCCCAACCGCCCCATTCTTAACAACATCACCTTTGATATCAAAAAAGGCGACCACGTTGGTCTTGTGGGACACACCGGCTCGGGAAAATCAACCGTTGCAAACCTCATCACCCGTATGTATGACGTAATATCGGGTACCGTTTCGATAGACGGAGTGAACGTAAAGGACATAAGCCTTGACGTTCTGCGCAAAAACGTTTCGATTGTATCGCAGGAGGTATTTATCTTCGGCGGAACGATAGCTGACAACATCCGCTATGCCAAGCCCGAGGCGACCATGGAGGAGGTTATTGCCGCGGCAACCGCCGCCAACGCCCACGATTTTATCATGCGTCTGCCCGAGGGATACGAAACAATGGTAGGTATCGGTTCGCGTTCGCTTTCGGGCGGAGAAAGACAAAGAATTTCGATTGCCCGTGCGCTTTTGATGTCGCCGTCTATCCTTATTCTTGACGAGGCAACCGCCGCCATGGACAACGAAACCGAAAAGCAGATCTCTGCCGCCATCGACAAGCTTATCGAAGGCAGAACCACAATTTCCATTGCCCACAGACTTTCAACCCTGAAAAACTGCAATTACATCATGGCAATAGAGCACGGCGAGCTTGTGGAAATGGGCACAGCCGAAGAACTGCTCGAAAGAAAAGGCGTGTATTACAACCTTTACACCCTGCAAAACGAACAGATGAACAGGGTAATGCAGGGACTTTAAGTTCCCGACCGAAAGGAGAGAATTTTAATGCCGACAGCAACAGAAACAAAAAAGGCCGACACAAAGCCGAAGGTGACCGAAGATTACACCGACGAAGAAATAGAGGCGATGTTCAACAAGCGCGAAAGCGTGCCGCTGACCATGGAAAACGCCAGATTTTTCCTGTCTTCCGGCGGACTTGTTTCGCTTGAACTGAAAAACGAAAACGGCGAGACCGAAACCTTTGAGCGCGTTGTCATAATCCGCTCGTTCCCCGTTTCGAACCCCGACGAATACATATCCATCCGCGAGCCCAACACCAAGCGCCGCGGAAACGGCGCCGAGATCGGCATGATAAAAAATCTTGCGGATTTCGACAAAGCCACGGTGGAGCTTTTGAACACCGAGCTTGACAGGAGATATTTTACCCCCGAGATAACAAAGATCTATTCCATGAAGGAAAAATTCGGCTATTCCTATTGCGAAGCCATGACCAGTGCGGGAAAGACCACCTTTGTCCTCAACAATCCTTACTCCAACTTCCGCAAGCTTGAAAACGGTAGTGTCCTTATTTCGGATATGGACGGCAACTGCTTTATAATTCCCTCGCCCGAGGCGCTTGACAAAGCAAGCTTTAAGAAGATCGAGATCTATCTCTGATAACAAAAAGACCTACCCGAAAGGCATGGTGACGGTATGAAACTTTTATATGAGCTGCCGAAAAAGCAAAAAGAAGTTTTTGAAAAGGCGCGCTCAAACGACGAAAAGCTTATGTACTGTCTGCCCTTCAACATCGAGGGCGACAGCTTTATAAACGACGGATATATGGTCTTTACCGACAAATATATCTATAAGATCCGCGGCGAAAAGCTCGATGACAAGTTCGATCTTTCCAGATGCTCAGATTTTTCCACAGAAATACTCTATGGCTCCTGCGGTTTTTATGCCAAGGTGGACGGCGACACAACTCTGCTTTGCCGCTTTGTCACGGCGCGACATATGCCCAGATACACCGTTATGGTAAAAGCGTGCGAGCTTTTGGCAGAGCGCGCATCAAACGAGCCCATAACCAACAGCGAACCCGAAAAATTCTGTCCCAAATGCAACAGACCTTTTATTTCAAACACCCATTTCTGCCCCTACTGTCAGGACAAAAAGGTGGTTTACAAAAAGCTTTGGGCAATGACCAAGGGTCTGCGTCTGATGATGCTCGTGCCCCTTATCACGGTTATGATCTCGGTTGCCTTCAGATTTATTCTGCCGGTAATACAAAAGATCGCCATCAACAACTTCATCCAGAATCCGTCTGTTGACATCGGAAACAGCGAAACTCTCGTACACTTTATCACAATAATCCTGTGCATCGTCACGCTCGACATTTTCCACCGAGCCACCGTTGTTGTGCGCAACAGAATTGCCTCCATCTCGGGTAACAAATTCACCCAGATGCTGCGCACTGTGCTTTTTGAAAAGATCCAGACTCTTTCGATGTCCTCGATCCAGAAAAAATCCACCGGCGACCTTATGGGAAGAATAAACAACGACGTAAACGTGGTGCAAAACTTTATGACAAACCTCTTGCCCACATATTTCGCCCAGCTCTTCTCGTTTGTTCTTGCCCTTGTGCTTCTTTTGATGATGGATCCTTTTATGAGCCTTTTTGTGCTTGTACCCGTGCCGATAGCCGTTACGGCAATAACCCTTTTCCGCAAAGTGATGCGCCGCCGCAACGTGCGCGCATGGGTGCTTGGTCAGCGCACAAACCGCAAGCTTCAGGACATTCTTGACGGTATGCGCGTTGTCAAATCCTACGGCAACGAAAAAGCCGCCGTCGGCGAATTTAACGAATGCACCGACAATCAGGCAAATCAGGACGAATCCAACTCTAAATTTTACGATACCTTCTTCCCCATCGTCGGTTGGGTCATCGGTTTTGGTAACTATCTCATAATCCTCTACGGAAACATTTTGCTTTTCGGCGGCACCATGCAGGTAGGTACCCTCAATCAGTTCACAAGTTACTCGCAGATCATCTACGAGCCTCTGATGCAGATAACCACCATTCCCAACAATATCTCGCTTTTCACCACCTCGTTAAGCAAGATTTTTGAGATCCTCGAGGAAGAACCCGAGGTTTCCGACATCGGACTTCCCATCGATATCCGCATTGAAGGCGACGTCAGCATCAAAAACGTGACCTTTGGCTACGATTCCTACAACCCCGTTCTTGAAAACATCAACATCGAGATCAAGCAGGGCGAAATGATCGGCATCGTCGGTCATTCGGGCTGTGGAAAAACCACTCTTATCAACCTAATCATGCGTCTTTATGACGTAAGCTCGGGCGAGATAAGAATTGACGGCGTAAACATAAAGGATATTTCGCAAAACGCTCTGCGTTCGCAGATGGGCGTTGTGTTGCAGGAGACCCACCTTTTCTCGGGCTCTGTGCGCGACAACATCCGCTATGCCAACCCCTATGCCACAAACGAAGAGATCATAAACGCCGCAAAGCTTGCCAACGCGCATGAATTTATCCTCAATCTCCCCGAGGGCTACAACACCATGGTCGGAGAAAAGGGATTTTCTCTGTCAGGCGGAGAACGCCAGAGAATCGCCATTGCCCGTGCACTTATTCACGATCCGCGCATACTCATTCTTGACGAGGCAACAGCGGCTCTTGACACCGAAACCGAAAAGCTTATTCAGGACGCCATTAATAAGGTCGTCAAAAATCGCACCACCTTTGCCATCGCCCACAGACTTTCTACCCTGCGCAACGCCGACAAGCTGGTGGTTCTTGACCACGGCAGACTTGCGGAATTCGGCACACACCGCGAGCTTATTGACAAGAAGGGCATCTATTACCACCTTGTCACCGCCCAGCAAGAAGCGCTTTTGAAGCAGCAATAAACAAAAAACAAGGGAACCCCGTAGCGTACCTGCCATAGAGCAGGTACGCATCGATATAAATCCGCTAATGCGGATTTTCGATATACGCTAACGCGTTTGATATGCGCTGTCGCACTCGATATGCTCACTGCGTGAGCGCGGATTTATATCATATCGAGTTTGAACATAGCGAAAACATATCGAATTTGCTGCAAGGCAAATATATCGAGCCGAGCAAAGCGACGGCATATCGACAAAATAGCTTCTGTGGACACAGAAGCAGTGCTTGTCAAGAAAAAAGGACGAGAAATTTCAGCAATTTCTCGTCCTTTTCCTGTCGGTAGGTATTTTCAATTTCATACTGCTCTACCGCAAGCACCATGTCGGGTTCCCTTTCTTTTTGACTTACTCTTTTTTACAGTTCAAAATCCATGTTGTCGGTGAAAACAACCACCTTTGTGCCAAGGATCTCTTCGGTAACACGGATGGCGTTTTCGGGATTGTTTCGAACATCCTCGCCGTTGTGGATATATCCGAGCATCTTCGGGCAAACTCCCGCTTCTTTCAATGTATTTGCCGTCTTTTCGCTCGAATGATGTCCCGTTTCAATAAGCAGCAGATCTATCTCGTTTTCTTTGAGAATTTCGGCAAAATCCGAAACCTTGCCGTAATCCCCTGTGAAAAACACCTTCTTGCCGTCCCCCTCGATAAGATAGCCGAACGATCTCCAATCCTCCCCGTCGGCATGGGGCAGATGAGTGTTGTGAAAAGCAGTAACGCGAAGGTTTTCGTCCTCGAAAACAAGTCCGTCATACACCTGATGCGGCTCGATCTCAAAATTGCAGACAAAATTGCCCTCGGTGTTTTTAAGTATCTTCATGATACCTTCGTAGGTTTCGAGATTTGGAATGTGAACGTCAATGTGCGGACAGGGTTCGCTGTATTTGTGCCAGTCGAGCTTTCTTATGTACCAAAGAAGATTTGCAAGCCCGCCCACGTGGTCCATGTGTGTGTGGGAAATAACCACTCTTCTGGTTTTTGCAACGTCAATGCCGTTTATATATGCGTTGTAGGCACAGCTTTCGCCGGCATCAAAAAAATACTGAAGTCCGTTTCGCTCTATCGAAAAAGAAAGGTGGCGCCATCCGCGCAAAGGCTCTGTTCCGGCGCAGGTGCCATACATATGAAATTTCATCTATAATCTCCTTTTGTTTTTGTATTAATTATTATTATACTCAAAAAAAGCCTTGAAAAAAGGGGTTTTTAAGTATATAATGTAAATAATAATCAATGGAGGTTTTTGCTATGGCAAACGATATCATAAAAGGGCTCGGTTTTCACCACATCGCCCTCAAAGCAAACGATTTTGAAAAGTCAAAGGAATTTTACAAAGCTCTCGGTCTTAAGGAAATAGTCGGATGGGGCGAGGGCGAGAAAAGCGTTTTGATGTTCGACCTTGGCGACGGCGGAAGACTCGAGCTTTTTGCAGGTGGCTCGGACGAATATCAGGCAGAGGGAAAATATATGCACTTTGCCATGTGCTGTGACGATGTTGACGCGGCATACGAAATCGCCCTTAAGGCAGGCGCCACACCTTTCAAGGAACCCAAAACCGTTCCGCTCGATTCTTACCCCGAAAAGATAGCGATCCGCATCGCTTTCGTTCTCGGTCCTTCGGGCGAACAGCTCGAATTTTTCAAACAGGTCTGAAAGGAGACAAAAATGCTTAATATAGGAATGTGCGACAGCGCATATTATGCCCCCGGCACAACAGACGCAGATTATGAAAAAATGGCTTCCCACGGATTTACCTGTGCGGATTTTGGCGGAATATCCCGCCCCGACCACCCCTACTACTCGATGAACGACGACGAGCTTAAAGCGGCTCTTCTTCCCATCAAAGAAAAGGCAAACAAAGCAGGCATCACCTTCTCGCAGGTGCACGGCACCTGGCCCGCAGGCGACGATTGGCGAGACACCGACCGCAATCTCGAATGGTTGAAGCGCTGTGTCAGAGCCACCGACATCCTCGGCGACGGCAGAAACCTCGTGGTACATCCCCAAATGCCCTATGCTTGGGGCGAAGAGACTGACCCCGCCTTTGCCCGCGAAGAAAACAGAAGATTTTTCAGCGCTCTTTGCGAATATGCAAAGGATTACAACGTAAATATCTGCATCGAAAATATGCCCACAAAAAGACACAAGCTTGCAGGGATCCCCGCCATCGTTGATTTTGTAAAAGAGCTTAACTACGACAATTTCTTCATCTGCCTTGACACCGGTCATTGCTGTGTTTCAGGTGACGACAGCGGAGAAATGGTAAGACTGTGCGGAAATCTTCTCAAAGTTCTGCACATCCACGACAACAACGGTGAACGCGACCAGCATCTGCCCCCCTATTACGGCAAGATCAACTGGAAGAGCTTTAAACAGGGACTTTGCGACATTGGGTTTGACGGTTGCATTTCCAGTGAAACAAGCATCAGCCACGGCATTCCCGAAGCTATCAGAAACGACCTTCTCGTTGTATACAGTAAGCTTATGAGAAGCTTTGATTACACTGTCTGACTATTTTGAAAAAAGGCTGTGAAGCATCTTCACGGCCCTTTTTGTATCTGCCTGTGCGCAAGAGCACGCGGGGATTTGCCCTTGACTTGTGGCATTGTATACCGTATAATTATTAAAAATGAATTTTCCAAAGGAGCAAAACAATGGCAATAGTAACGATAGTGGGATCGGGCATGATGGGTAGCGCTCTTGCTTTTCCCGCCCGTGAAAACGGAAACGAAGTAAGACTTGTCGGCACACATCTCGACCGCGAAATAATAGAAAATTGCAAAAAATACAACAGACATCCCAAATTTGAAAAAGATTTTCCCGACGGCGTTGTTTTTTATCAGATCGAAGAGCTTTCGTCTGCTCTTGACGGAGCAGATCTTGTTATCGGCGGTGTCAGCAGTTTTGGCGTAAACTGGTTTGCAGACGAGATTCTCCCCGTAATCCCCGAAAATCTGCCTGTTCTCACGGTAACAAAAGGACTTTTTGATACTCCCGACGGCAAGCTTTTGACATATCCCGACCTTTGGCAAAAAAAGCTTGACTCGATAGGCAAAAAACTTTCGCTCAACGCCATCGGCGGTCCTTGCACAAGTTATGAGCTTGTGGCGCACGATCAGACCGAGGTTTCGTTCTGCGGCAAGGATATCAAAATTCTTGAAAAACTTCGCAAGATAATGCAGACAGATTATTATCACATCAGCATCACCACCGATGTCACGGGCATCGAATCTGCCGTGGCGCTGAAAAACGGCTATGCCCTCGGCATTGCTCTCACCATAGGACTCAATCAGAAAAATTTCGGAGACGACACCCTGCATTTCAATTCTCAGGCGGCGGTCTTTGGCCAGGCATCAAAGGAAATGTACCGCCTTCTCGATTTTCAAAACGCCCTTTCGCTCAACAACCTTTGCGTGGGAATGGGCGATCTTTACGTCACGGTTTACGGCGGAAGAACCCGACTCGTGGGTATTCTTCTCGGCAAGGGGCTTGACATTGACGAGGCAAAGGCGCAGCTTAACGGTGTCACTCTTGAATCGCTCGTTGTTGCCGAAAGAGTGGCACGCGCCGTAAAGAAGAATATTGCAGACGGCATACTTTGCGCAGAAGATTTTCCCCTTCTTCTGCACATCGACGAGATAATCGGCGAAAAGAAACCCGTAAATATCCCGTGGGAAAGCTTCACCTACACCGAAAAATAAAAAACCGGAGCGAATATGAAAAAGATTTATCTTTCAGACGTCGGCATACTGCCGGGCACGGATATAACCCTTGCCCTTTATAAGCTTTTCAAGGAAAATCCATACGACACCGAATTTGTTTTTGAAAATGCCGATTATTATTTTTCCCCTCATGAAGAAATGCGTTTCGATTATCGCCTGTCAAATTCCGATATCGTGCCGTGGCGCGTTCTTGCGGTGTGTATGAAGAAAATGAAAAACTGCATTCTTCGCGGCAACGGTGCTCGCCTTTTTCTTGAAGGGCAGATGCAGGTATTCACAATCGACGAGTGTGAAAACATTACTCTTTGCGATTTTACCGTAAATTGGAAAAAGCCGCTTGTGGCAGAAGGAAAGGTTTCTGCCTGCGCCGACCGATATCTTGACGTTTGTATCGACGGCAGGGTTTTCCCCCACAGATTTTGCGACGGCGTTCTGGAATTTGACACAGGTGCCGACGAATGGTATCGGGCAAACCGCGGACTCATTGCCTTTGACGAGAACATGTGCGTCAGGCGTTCCACTGGGGATTTTTTTGTCACAAAAGTGCATGAGATTGAAAAAGATCTTTACAGATTTGAAACGAATTATCCCTGCGGCATACGGGTTGGCGATCTTCTTAACATCCGCCATAACTCGCGCATCCATGCCGGCGTTTTTGCCGAAAAAAGCACAAATACTGTGGTAGAAAACATAACCTTTCATTCGTGCGGCGGCCTGGGATGCCTGGCGCAGTTCTGTCGAGATATCTCCTTTCGCGGCGTAAACTTTCTGCCGGATACAAGCTCCGGCAGGCACGTTTCGAGCGGCCGCGATGACGGAATGCATATCACCTGCTGCTCGGGCAAGGTAACGGTATCCGGTTGCTCCTTTCATGCATTGATGGACGATCCGATAAACATCCACGGTTGTTGCGTAACGAGTAACGAAGTGGTGGATGAATACACACTGCGCTGTAACTATCGCCATCCGCAAGCGTGCGGATTTAAGTATTGGGCAGAATACGGCGACGAGATCGCCTTTATCGAGCGCGGTGCCATGAACCGCATCGGTACGGCGCAGGCTCTCTCGTACACCCTTGAGGACGACAATACATTTCTTCTGAAATTTTCGTCACCCCTCCCCAATGAAATACTTGCTCTTGCCCGCCGCGGCGAAAGTCTTGCCCTTGACAATCTGACGAACACTGCCGAATTTTTGTGTGAAAAAAATCGCTTCGGTAGCTGCCGCGCCCGCGGAATACTCGTATCCACCCCCAAAAAAGTGGTTATACGCAACAACTATTTTGAATCGTCCGGTTCCGCCATACTTGTGGCAGGCGACTCAAACTATTGGTTTGAATCGGGCGAATGCCGAGATGTTCTCATATGCGACAATATTTTCACATCAAAGTGCAATTCGTCGGAATATGAGTTTTGCGAAGGGGTTATAAGTATCTGTCCTGTGGTACCAAAGCCCGAGCTTTCAAAACCGTACCACAAAAACATCAGCATCACAAGAAACGTTTTCGACCTGTCCCAAAAAGCGGCTTTGTACGGTTTTTCGTGCCAAAACCTTGTTTTCTCCGAAAATCGCATCCACAAAGATCCCGCCTTCGGCCGAAAAAACGAAGATCTGTTCGTTTTATCCTTCTGCTCTGACGTTGTGCTGAAGAACAACGAATTTATAGGTTTTGAAACTAATGAACCGAAAATTTCGGCTACAAACTGCAAAAACTTAGACAAACGGTAATTGTTGTCGGTTATTTACCAATTTAAGCTTTACAAAATAGCATAAATGTGGTATAATATTTTTGTATTGTGCAACAAATTCAAACGGTTTTCGAGGATCATAAGAATGAATTTTACCCCAACTCTACGCTTTGCGGTAATGAGTGACTTTCATTATTCAAAGGACAACCCCGAATACAGAGAACGCTTTGCAAAAGCGATGGAAGCTTTGTACAAATATTCAAAATCCGAAAGCTATCCTTTTCTCGATGCGCTCTACGTAGTGGGCGATTTCACCGAACGCGGAACCACCGAAGAAATGCAGATGTTCTGCGACGATTGCAAAGCATACGTGAAAAGCGAAACTCTTGTGGCAATAACCCTTGCCAACCACGAGCTTCACTATATGCCCGACTATAACAAAGCTCTTTCTGACTTCAAAGAAATATTCAACATGGCTCCCGACAGGCACGAGATTATCAAAGGCTACCACTTCATTTCGCTCTCCACCATCCGCGACAAAGGGCCGTGGGATGATTCGTTCAACGATGAAAAAAGGGCTTTTTTGAAAAAAGAGCTTGAAAAAGCGCGTGCCGACACAAAAAACAAGCCGATATTCGTTTTCCGCCACCCGGGAATCCCCGAAACGATACTCGGCGGAGTGGGCGGAAACACCGACGTTTATCCTATACTTTCCGAATATCCCCAGGTCATTGACTTTTCGGGGCACAGCCACAATCCCGTAAACGACCCGCGCGAGATAAACCAGAAAAACATCACCACCATAGGCACTGGCTCAATGTCTTATATCTGCTCGGGCGGATGGTCTGATTTTCATATAGAAAACAGACGGCTCGGCAGAGGATGTGCCCATTTCAGAGTTGTCGAAGCAGACGACAGCGGAAACGTCCGTATTCGCGGCGTCGATGCCATAAGCGGAAATTTCTTTGAAAACGACGCTTTTATATCCGATTGCCACGACAAATCAAAGCACAAGTACACCTCAAGAAGAGCGCTTGATGCCACACCGCCGTATTTTGACAAGCAAGCCCGCGTGACGGCACAAATTTGTGACCGAAAGTTAAAAATTTCATTCCCCAGAGCTTTTTCCGAGGGCGAACGGGTGAAAGAATACGACATCCGCTTTTTTGACCAAAACGGCGTGGCCATGGGGCAAAAAAACATATATTCCGATTTTATGTTCTATAAACAAGCAGATACCGTAAGCGCGGAGTTTGATTGGGCGTACGATTTTATGCCCGTCATCAAGGTTTATGCCTGCGGTTTTTGGGAAAACATATCGGATTGCATCGTTTTTCCCGACAATCAGTAAATCAAAAATAAAAATACATAAATTTTAAGGAGTTTTTCATGAAAAAGATTTTTGGGTTTTACACCAAGACACCCCTTATGCTTCGTATTCTCATCGGCCTTGTCATCGGCATTTGCCTTGGTCTTTGGGTTCCGCAGGCAGGCTTTGTGACAGTATTCGGCGACGTTTTTGTCGGTGCACTCAAGGCTATTGCTCCCGTTCTTGTTTTTGTTCTTGTCATTGCCTCGCTGGCATGCGCAGGCCAGGGTATCGGAAAACGATTCCGTACAGTCATCATTTTCTACATGCTCAGCACCTTCCTTGCCGCTGTTGTTGCGGTTATCATGTCCTACATTTTCAAGGTAACCATTCCGCTCAGCGAAATGGCAGACAAAACAGCCCCCACAGGACTTGGCGAAGTTTTCAGAACCCTTCTTTCGAACATGGTAATGAACCCCGTTTCGGCTCTTATCAACGCAAATTACGTTGGCATCCTCTTCTGGTCGGTTATTCTCGGTCTCACTCTTCGCTCTGCCGCAAGTGATACAACAAAGGGCGTTCTCACAGATATCTCCAACGCGGTTTCCAAAGCGGTTGCTTGGGTGATCCAGCTTGCTCCCTTCGGAATCATGGGTCTTGTTTACTCTTCTGTCAGCGAATACGGCATCGAGATCTTCACAGACTACGGCAAGCTTCTTGCGGTTCTTGTGGGATGTATGCTTCTCGTTGCACTCATCATCGATCCTCTTATCGTAGCAGTTGCGCTTAAGAGAAACCCCTATCCCCTCGTATTCAGATGCTTCAGAGAGTCGGGCATTACCGCATTCTTCACCAGAAGCTCTGCGGCAAATATCCCCGTGAACATGAGCCTTTGCGAAAAGCTTGGTCTTGACCGCGAACATTACAGCGTTTCCATCCCCCTCGGTGCCACCATCAACATGGACGGCGCGGCTATCACCATCACGGTTATGGCTCTTGCCGCCGCTTTCTCGCAGGGCATCAGCGTTAATATCGTTATCGCTATTCTCTTAAGCTTTGTTGCAACTCTTGGTGCTTGCGGTGCTTCGGGTGTTGCAGGCGGCTCGTTGCTTCTTATCCCCATGGCTTGCTCGTTGCTTGGCGTTGGTCAGGATGTTGCAATGCAGATGGTTGCCGTTGGTTTTGTTATCGGCGTTGTTCAGGATTCTCTTGAGACCGCCATCAACTCTTCGGGCGACGTTATCTTCTGCGCCACCGCAGAATATCGCGAATGGATCAAGCAGGGCAAAAAGCTCCCCTTTGACAAGAAATAAGATATAAAAAATACAAAAATCAGTCCCGGGTGTCACACTCGGGACTGATTTTTTGTCATATCGGTTTTTTCGTTACCATTCGATAAGTATAAGGGCGTTGTTTTCAATTTTGTTTGCGTTTGGCGCCCACGAAAGAAGCCTTTCGTTGTCAAGAACGTAAAAACGAGCCGACGAAAGATCTGCTCCGTTTATCGAAAGCTCATGTTTTTTTCCCGTAAGATTAACAACTATACACGCGTTGTGATTTCCGTCGGATGCCGCAAGAACGTGCAGACGTTCCGCATCGCTTTCTGCATACACCTGATCTTTCAACTTGTAAAGCTGATTGAAAGCAACCATGGAATAGTATGCATGTATCGGCTTTTTGGTGCGGATATCAAAAAGCGGACAATAGGGCGCCGAGTTCATTGCCATGTCGTAAATGCAAAGCACGTCGGCATAACCCTTTTGCATTTCAATCATCATGGCGGCAACCTCTGCGCTGTGATGCGCCGTGCCGTATTCGGTGCAGTAGGGGTTCCATTCGTTAAGATGAGTCTCAATTCCGCCATACCCAAGCTTTTCAAGCTCGTGGTGCAACCATTTATCCATAACCTTTGCCCGAGTAACGTCGGTGTAGGTGTGCCACGAGAAGAAATCTATGGGCGAAGAATGCTCTTTTATATATGCAAAAAAGCCGTAGAAGAAATCCATCAGCAGTTTTTCGTGATCTGACGGAGGAATAGTGCCGGGAAGATTTGTTTCGGGATCAAGCCCATTTTCCGGCGCAATGGCATAAAAACCGCAGCTGGCATATCCGCCGATCATAAGATGCGGGAAACAAGCTTTCAGATGCTTTGCGGTGACGTCGTAGAGGTTGTAATATTCCTCGGGTGTGCCGCACCACATCATTTCATTTTGAACCTCGGGCTCGTTCCATATTTCCCAATAACGGATGGTATATCTGTGTCCGTTCGCCCAGCCTTCTGTGTAATGGCGGATAATATGCTCGCAGATGCGTGCCCATTTTTCGGGATCTTTTGGAGGATGCGTATTGTATGCTTTTATGTATGCGTGGTTTTCGATAGTGATGCCAAGACGGAAATAGGGCTCTACGCCCGCATCGATTATCGCCTTTATAAGATAATCGGTAAAGACAAAATCGTAATTGTCGGGGTCGTTTTCATCGGCATCAAAATTTCGAAAAATGTTGGGGATGTCAACAAAACGATTGCTGCCAAAGGGTCCGCCAACATCGTGTAAACGGGAAAAAGGAATGCCTGCATCTGTCATATAATGAAAAAACTCGACAAGGTTGTATCCGCCAATGGGAGGCTGACCGCCACCGTGCATAGGCTTCATTTTTTTGACTTTCCTGTCGGTTGAAATGTTTATATTCGCCATATCGTATTCTCCTTTCGTATCTACTAGATTGTAACATCAAACAAAGACATTGTCAACCTTTCGATCACCGAAAAATTTTCGTTTTTTGGCATAGCCAAAACAGCACAAATATAAAAGCTCCGAATATTTTCGGAGCTTTTTTGGTTATATTGTCTACAAAAAAACAGCTGTCATTCCAGTCCTGACGTTTTGCGCCAAACCATTCTGTTCACAACGCCGGTGTACGACTGGATGATTTTGACTACTTTTGTCGACACGTTTTCTTCGATATAATCAGGCACAGGAATGCCGTGATCGCCATTTTTGTTCATCAGAACAGCCGTATCCACCGCTTGCAAAAGACTGTCTTTGTCTATGCCCGCGAGAAAGAAGCACGCCTTGTCAAGCGCCTCGGGGCGCTCGGTCGAGGTGCGTATGCATACCGCAGGGAAAGGATTTCCTATGCTTGTGAAAAAACTGCTTTCTTCGGGAAGAGTTCCACTGTCCGAAACCACCGCAAAAGCATTCATCTGAAGGCAGTTGTAATCGTGAAATCCCAAAGGTTCGTGGCGAATAACCCTTTTGTCAAGCACAAATCCGCTTGACTCAAGTCTGTTGCGACTGCGTGGATGGCAGGAATAAAGGATCGGAAGATCGTATTTTTGCGCCATTTCATTGATAGCGGTAAAAAGCGAAACAAAATTTTTCTCGGTATCAATGTTTTCCTCGCGGTGAGCCGAAAGAAGAATGTATTTCCCCTTTTCAAGTCCCAGGCGTTCATGGACATCGCTTGCCTTTATCTTTTCAAGATTGTTGTGCAAAACCTCTGCCATAGGCGAACCTGTAACGTATGTGCGCTCCTTGGGCAGACCACAATCTGCAAGATATCTGCGCGCATGCTCGGAATATGCCATGTTTACGTCAGAAATAATATCAACGATACGGCGATTTGTTTCCTCGGGCAGACATTCGTCTTTGCATCGGTTGCCCGCTTCCATGTGGAAAATCGGAATATGAAGTCGCTTGGCACCGATAACCGAAAGGCATGAATTTGTATCTCCGAGAACAAGCACCGCATCGGGCTTTATCTTTTCCATGAGGCTATACGATTTTGCAATAATATTTCCCATGGTTTCGCCAAGGTCGTTGCCCACGGCATCAAGATATACTTCGGGATCTTCAAGAGAAAGATCGCGGAAGAATATACCGTTAAGATTATAATCGTAGTTCTGACCCGTATGGGCAAGGATAGTATCAAAATACTTGCGGCATTTTGTGATAACCGCCGAAAGACGGATTATTTCGGGACGGGTACCGACAATTATCAAAAGCTTGAGTCTTCCGTCATTTTTAAAAGATACGTTGTTGAGATCCGTATTCTGTTTCATTCTCACACCTCTTCAAAAAAAGTGTCGGGGTGGTTGGGGTCAAACTGCTCGTTTGCCCACATTACCGTCACCAAATTTTCGCTGTCGGATAAATTGATGATATTGTGAGTGTAGCCGGGGAGCATGTGTATCGCTTCGATTCTGTCACCCGAAACCTCAAAATTCAACACCTCATCGCTTCCGATCTTTCGCATCTGTATCAACCCGCGACCGCTGACCACAATGAAAAATTCCCATTTTGTGTGGTGCCAGTGTTGTCCTTTTGTTATGCCGGGTTTTGAAATATTGACAGAAAACTGACCGCATTTTTCGGTCTTCAAAAGTTCTGTAAAGCTTCCTCTTGCGTCCTCGTTCATTTTTAACGGAAATGCAATCTTTTCTTTTGGGAGATAGGAAAGATAAGTGGAATAGAGCTTTTTTGCAAAAGATCCTTCGCATATTTCGGGCATAACGAGACTTTTGGGCTGTGCCGAAAACTGTTCCAGCAAATCCGATATCTCTCCCAAAGTTACCTTGTGTGTAACCGGTGCGGCACAGTAAGCGCCGTTGTCGCAAAGCACCGTTTCTATGCCATCAAAAGAGCAGTGATGTTCTTTTCCCTCGAGCGCATCGAGCATTTCGCAAACAAGATCATCGATATAAAGCAGTTCGAGAACGGTGTTCCTGTCGTTCACCGTAATGGGCAGATCGTTTGCCGTGTTGTTGCAAAACGTTGCTACCGCAGAATTGTAGTTTGGCCTGCACCATTTTCCAAAAAGATTGGGGAAGCGGTAAACAAGCACTTTCGCGCCGGTTTCCTTGCTGTAGGAAAAGACAATCTCCTCCCCCGCCTTCTTGCTTCTACCATAATCTCCGTCATAACGTCCGATACAAGTCGCCTGAATTGACGACGATATCATAACAGGGCAGGTGTTTTTGTGCTTTTTCAGCGTTTCAAGCAACTCGGAAGTAAACCCGAAATTGCCTGTCATAAACTCTTTGGGATCCTGCGGACGGTTCACACCTGCAAGATGGAACACAAAATCGGCATTTTTGCAGTATTCGTCAAAAAGTGCCGGATCTGTTTCGACATCATATTCGTAAATGTTTGAAATCGAAAGATCAGGTCTTGTTCTGTCTTTGCCGTTTTTGATGTTTTGTAATGCAGCTGTAAGATTTTTTCCAACAAATCCCGCAGAGCCTGTTATCAGTATTTTCATATTTTTATTCCGGTTTATTGGCGACAAGCCATGCATCAAAATCGTCTATGCTTGCAAAGCTATTCTGAAATGCCATCTGCAATGCAGGTGTTAGCGCCTCAAACTCTTCCCATGTATATTCGGCGGGCTGTTTGCCGCCGTTTTCCCAAGGCTTATCAGCCTCAATGTCCTGTGCTTTTTGCAACCATTCATCAAATTCTTCAATGCTTGCAAAACTGTTTTGAAATTTCATTTGCAATTCGCTTGACAGGGCTTCAAACTCCGCCCAAGTGTACTCAGAAGGCTTCTTTGCGTCATCCGCTTCCCATGGCACCTTGCTTTCTGTTCCGCCCTGCGCTTTGCGCAACCATTCGTCAAAAGCTTCTATGCCGCCAAAAGAATTCTGAAATTTCATTTGCAACTCTGCAGATAATGCTTCAAACTCTTCCCATGTGTATTCAGAAGGCTGTTTCCCGCCGTTTTCCCAAGGAATATTTGACTCTTCTTCTGAACCGCCCTGCGCTTTGCGCAACCATTCATCAAAAGCTTCCGCGTTTTCAAACGAGGTTTGAAACTTCATCTGCAAATATTCCGAAAGGGCGTTGTACTCTTCCAAGCTATACTCACAAGGTTGCTTTCCGCCGTTTTCCCATGGTATCGCTTCGGTTTTGTTTTCATCGCCCTGTGCAGACATTCTCCACTCCTCAAAAGCCTCGATACTTTCAAAAGTGTTTTGAAACGCAATCTGCTGAGCATCGGTCAATTTTTCAAACTCTTCCCATGTATAGTTATACGGTTGTGTCGCGCCCTCTTCTTCCCACGGCAATTTTGTCACGGGTTGTTCGGGATTAACACGTTCTTTCCACTTGTCAAACGCCGCGATATTTTCAAAACTGTTCTGAAAAGCCATCTGATGCTCGGCGCTCAACGCTTCGTACTCTTCCCACGTGTAATCAGAAGGTTGTCTGCCTTCTTTTTCCCACGGAAGTTCTTTTGCATTTTCTTTGTCCTGAGCTTGAACAACCCAATTTTCAAAAGCCTCTATGCTTCCAAAGCTTTCCATAAAGATTATTTTTTGAGCAGTGGTGAGTGCGTTATATTCTTCTGTTGTGTATTCGGCAGGCTGTTTACCTCCGTTTTTCCAAGGAACGCTAACCTTGTTCTTCGCATCATCCATCCAGTTGTCATAAGCTTCTGCAGAATCAAAAGTTATAAAAAACGCTTCCTTGTGGTCATCAGACAATTCCATATATTCATCAAAAGTATACTCGGAAGGTTTTTTGGCATTTTTCTCTTCCCAAGGATATTTTGCCGCAGGTTTTTCATTATTCTCGGACGACGGCGGAGTCACAATTCCTCCTGTCGGTTTGTTGATTCCTCCACCCGATGGCTTTCCGCTACCTCCCGAAGGCTTTGTGGAGCCGGGAGAAACGGATCCGCCTGATGAAGGTGCATTTTCCTGCGGAAACTCAACCTTAATTCGCACGCTCTTGTCAACAAGACGGTTCAAAACGGTTGCTGCTTGAGCGCGTGTTAAAGACTGTGACGGCGCAAAAGTTCCAAGAAGATCAACGCCATTTATAAGACCAAAACTAAAACAGTCACGCACGTAATTCTTGTAGTATTCGTTGATGGTGGTATAATCTGCAATTTGAGTGGTGGCAACGCGCTTTGAAAGGCTTTCTCCGTTCTTTTCAACACATCTTACCATAATCATCGCCATTTCTTGACGGCTGATCGGCTTGTCAAGATCTCCGTTTTCAAATTCTGCAGGCAAAAGAATACTGTTTGCAAGGGCAAGCTCGTAATATCCTTTCCACCATTTTCCCGAATCGTTGCCAATGTTTTTGGCTTGTTCGGGTAAAATTGCACGAAGCGAAACCGTAACAAATTCTGCCCTTGTCATAACGTTGTCGGGAGAAAAAGTGCCAATACCGTTTATAGGCTCGGTAGTGCCCTTAAAAAGGCCCGATTGCGTCATATTCATAATGGTCTGATAACCCCAATGCTCGGTGGGAACATCAGAAAATGACGAAACAGACGCCACGTTGCCGGCACTGCAGGATACCGTCGAAAAAAGCGACAGCAACACTATCATCATTATTAGTTTCATAAATCTTTGTTTCATCGCTTTGTCCTCCGATCAGTGTGCAGCACGCTTGCAAAAATGTCTGCACCCGGGTTATTTTAATAGCTCGTCCTGTATATATTTAAGCGATGCTATCTTGGCTTTTGTTTCTTCAACGGTCAAAAGCTTTGTGTTGTTCGAGTTGAATTCCGTCAACGTATTTCGCTCCGTGTCGCCTTTGTTGAAATATTTGTCGTAGTTCAGTCCGCGATTGTCGCAAGGAACACGGTAAAAATCGCCCATATCAACAGCGTTTGCACATTCCTCGTTGGTGAGAAGGGTTTCATACATTTTTTCGCCATGGCGAATGCCAATAACTTTGATATCATTTTTGTTGCCGCCAAAAAGTTCGCACACCGCCTCAGCCTGAGTCTGTATGGTACATGCAGGTGCTTTCTGAACAAGAATGTCACCCGAATCACCGTGTTCAAATGCAAACAATACGAGATCAACTGCCTCGTCAAGAGACATGATAAAACGTGTCATGTTGCCGTCAGTAATAGTTATAGGGTTTCCCGAACGGATCTGATCGATCCAAAGAGGAATAACCGAACCGCGTGAACACATAACGTTTCCGTAACGGGTACAGCAGATCTTTGTTTTCGAAGGATCAACCGTTCTCGATTTTGCAACAACCACCTTTTCCATCATGGCTTTTGAGGTGCCCATGGCGTTCACAGGATATGCCGCCTTATCGGTGGACAGACAAACCACATTTTTAACGCCTGCTTCAATTGCTGCTGTGAGCACGTTTTCGGTTCCCAAAACATTGGTCTTTACCGCCTCAATGGGGAAAAACTCGCAGGAAGGTACTTGCTTCAACGCCGCCGCGTGGAAAATATAATCCACCCCGTGCATAGCGTTACGCACAGACTGAATGTCGCGTACGTCGCCAATGTAAAATTTGATTTTGTCTGCAACCTCAGGCATTTTTGCCTGAAACTCGTGACGCATATCATCCTGCTTCTTCTCGTCGCGGGAGAATATGCGGATTTCTCCAATATCCGTGGCAAGAAAACGATTCAAAACCGCATTGCCAAATGAACCTGTACCTCCCGTGATGAGGAGGGTTTTGTTTGTGAAAAGAGACATGTTATTTTTTCTCCTGCAAATCCTCTTTTATTTGGCTGGAACTGACTTCAGGAGTACGAGGCAAGTAGACAACCTCGCATCCCTCTTCTTTAAGAAAATCAAATTTTCCGGTCCAGTCATCCCCCATAACAAAGGTATCTATATGATATTCGTGAATATCAGTTCGTTTTTGTTCCCAACAAGTCTCTGGTATAACCAAATCCACATATCTGATCGCCTCAACCAAAGCCTTTCTTGCTTCATATGAAAAATAACTCTTTTTTTGTTTTTCTTTCGCGTTGAACTCGTCTGTAGAAACAACAACTATTAAATAGTCGCCCAGAGCCTTGGCTCGCTTCAACAGATTTATATGACCATAGTGCAGTAGGTCAAATGTTCCATAAGTTATTACTCGTTTCATTACACTTCTCCATATTCGATATATGATCTGTTTAAGTCAATAACATCTACATAATGATGGCCTACTCTCTTTTCAATTGGTGGAAGTTTCATATAATCCCCGTACACTTGCGATAACCATTTATCATATTGAGCCGGGATTCTGACTGTAACTCCTTCAAACTCTCCAAAAACTCCCTCGCCATACCAATCTTTCGGCACAATCTCTTTTTTACCCCATGCTCCACCATAATTGGCTATGCGTTTGCTGGGAGCGACTTCTTTGTATAAGAAATCTCTTTTTCTTGAAACTGTTCGTACAGATGGATATATTATACTCAAAAAAAACTCTAAAAGCCGAACTTTCATTGGACGAGCTAAAATATTATATGTATGAGCTATTCTGATATCATATATTTTCTTTTTAAAATCAAGTTCTCTTTGTTTTTTTGCTTCATCAGGATAATAATCCAAGGGAAAAATATCGATAAAAACGCCGTGATTCATTTTCAAATGACTTACAGTGCTTTCAATAAATGTAGTATTATTATTTCTTATTTTCGAGAAACACATCGTATAATTCTCGTCAGAATAAACATTTTGTATAAAAAGATTATCAGGCAGATACGATGCTCCTTTTGCTATAAAAATTTCATAGTCTTCTCGCAACATACCAACATCTATATCATCATCCCAAGGGATAAAGCCTTTGTGGCGTACCGCACCAAGCAAAGTGCCCCCCAAGAGAAAATATTTAACATTTAGCATGTCACACGCTTTAATAAATGCTTTTAGCATCTCGAGCTCGATAGATTTCAGTTGTTCTAATTGCTCTTTTGTTGGTTCCATTTATCGCGTATCCTTTCTATTTGCCACAAGAAAAACAATGGTTACAAAACCCAAAACTTACAGTGTGCCCTCATGTTTCTCAAAACAGCCTTGTTTGTGTGTTAAATCGAGCATATATATTTAATTGTTCAGCGATGACAAAGTAACTCGCTAATGATCTCAATCAAAAATTTGGGATTTAACCCCTTTACCATCATGCGATTGTTATCTCGAATGGGCTTAATAATAAAGCCTACAATAACATTTGTAAAGAGCTGTGTAATTACCGAGGCCATTGCCGCTCCAATCGCTCCAAATACAGGAATTAAGCATAAGTTTAATAACACGTTGGCACTAGCTCCAGTTACATTTATTGCTGTCAAATACTTTTGTTTTCCTTCTGCCAAAACCCATATGTTACGGGCAGACCCATAGTGCCCAAATGCTATGTACCACACCGCAACCGCCAGAATACCTGCCGTTTTCGAATACTCTGCCCCGTACAACACTAAAACTAGCGGTTTTGCGAGAATTGTTGTTACAACACTTTGCGCTATAGACATATATGTTAAAATACTGTAAAGCTGAATGATTCTTTTTTCATATAAAACATTGTCTTTTTTCTTGGCTTCCAATATAACCGGTCTTGCTGATTCAACTATTGCGGCATACACAAATCCACTAATTCCTATACATGTTATGGCGGCCGAATAGAAGCCGGTTTCCGCCTCACCCAGCATGAGTTTTATCATAATTCGGTCTGTGTGCTGAAAAACCATAACCATTATGCTCGGAATAATATAATATTTGCTTCGGGATAACATTTTTTTGCCAACAGACCAGTCTATTGCTAATTTTTGAGTTCCGATTCTATTGTATACGATCATCAAAATAACAGAAATCAAAAAATAATCAAGAACATTAGAAAAAGCAAACCATGCAATACTTTTTCGGGCTACAAGCAAATAAATTTTATACATAGCCACAACAACATAGGCGCAAAGAGAAGCAATGGATGGAAACTTGGATAGCAATTTGGACTGAAACCAATATTGTGTCATTTCGGTCGCTTGAAACAACAAAGTTAAACTATACAGCGCGCACACAATAATCGTTTCTATTTTTCCCTCGTTGCTTGCTATTACAAACACCACAGAGCCTATCATGCAAAAAACACTTGATATAACATTGATTATAATAGCGGTTCCTAGTATCTTCCCTTCATGTTCAGGAAAACTGACAAATTCCTTTACCAATGTATGATTGAGCCCCAATTGCATTATCGGAAGGGCAAATGCAACAACTGAAGCAACATAACTGATAACTCCATAATTAGATGGACCCAAATAACGGGCTGTTATAAGTCCAACAGCAAGATTCAATAACGATTGCACTATTTTGCAACCGATAATCCATCCTGCATTCTTAAAAGCACTATTCTTCAAAGAATCCTCTTTTCAATACGTTAATAAATGTTTTTGTTGCCTATAAAGTTCGCTTGCTTTTGCAATATTTCATGTGAAAAACGAGTTTGTAAAGCGGATATAAACCTAGAATAACTACCCATTCCATTCTTCTGTGATGATAATTTATAGGCTTATGGTACTTGTGATACTTTTTGACGATTCTTATGCATTTATTTTGAAGGCTTTTATACTTCCTGTCATTTGAACTACACAAAACGTCCAGCATTTGTATATTAGCTCTAACTTCCATGTTTTTTGCCTCGGCAATATACTCAGGGTGAGATTGTTCTATAATACTCTTTTTTCGCTCACAAAAATACAATATCGACAAATGTTTGTCCGAAAAAGATTGTCTGGAAGCGGAATTTTCTCGGACATTGTACTGATAAACAAACGCATTGTACTGTACTAGTCTTGGTTTTTTTTCGTAACACCGAAAAACAAAAAAACCATCTTCGTTAATATTTTTTCCTTCTTCAAAAAAAATCTCGTCAATAAACGCACGTTTGAATAGTTTGGCACATGCTGAGTTGGTGTTCTTGTCTCCGGCCAATGAGAGCAACAACGGTTCGTCATTGCTATAAAATTCGCACTCTCCATTTTCCGGAGAACTTTTGCTACCGTTTTGACCAACAACATTTTTTACCCCAGAGACAACATCTGCGTCATATTCGCGGGCTTTCTGCATCAAAACATCTACCGCATCAAGATACAACTCGTCATCTCCATCCACAAAGAGAACAAATTCGCCTTTTGCTTGCAAAATTCCTGTGTTTCGAGCCCCTGACACTCCTTTGTTCTCCTGATGTATAACCACAATTCGAGAATCCCTTTGCGCATACATGTCGCATACTTTATAGCAACGATCTGGTGAACCATCATCAACTAGAATGATCTCAATATTTCTATATGTTTGATTGAGTACAGATTCAATACATTTTGCCAAATATTTCTCAACCATAAAAACTGGAATAATTACACTGACCAACCCACTGCACACGATAACATCTAACCACCTCTCAAGTTTTGATAGGATTACTCAATTTTAACCATTAACATACATATGTTTCTATATATTCTAAAAGTCTCTGATTGTTATCGTACTTTCCTGCGATTTTTACACAATCAGAGCGATCAAAAGTTCCATCACTGCAAACCTTGGTTATTGTATCTATCATCACTTTTATATTATCCTTTTCCACAACAACTCCGCAAGTGTCGTCAATCATCTCCGGACTTCCGCCGGCACGGAATGTCATCACCGGCGTTCCACAAGCAATAGCTTCCATATTTACAGTTGGATATGTTTCCTCTCTTGTGAGATTTACAAACAAATCGGCGGAAGAATATATTTCTGCTAACTCTATCTGATTTCGAGTTCGATGTATCGAAATAATATTGCCTGGTAGCTGTTTATCAACAATCTCGTTAGTTCCAACTAACACCATTTTAAATCTGTCATCGAGACTCTTTGATAATTCTATAAAAGCATCTAGGCCTTTTCGTATACCCCAATCAAAAGCAACTCCAAGCAACACAATTTTATCTTCCAAATTGTATTTCTTTCTAAAATTGCTTTTTCTTGGGCGGAAAACCGACAAATCTATGCCATTATTAATTACTTTCACTCTGCACTCTTTCAAAAAAGAAGCTTTCACTTGATCTGCCAACCACTGAGACGGGGTGATTATAGTCAGAGCAAGACCGCAAAAAAGCTCTTTTTTCTGAGAAAACAACTGCTTGCTACGATCAAAAAACCAACTATAATGATTCTTTTGAGGACAAGCGTGGCAACCGCCAGTTTTCCACTGATTGCACCCAATCATGTCATAATGTGGGCAATATGCTGTAAACGCCCAACAATCATGAAACGTCCAAAAAACTTTTATTTTGTTTTCTTTTAAGAATGTGAACAAAAGTCCAAGATGAACGTTGTGCCCGTGCAGGTTGTGCAAATGTACAATATCTGGAGAAATCTTCTCCAATTCTTTTATCAAGCGTTTTGTGGCTCGTTTTGACTGGAATCCATAATTCCCAAGCAATCTTGATTTTAACGCCTGTATTTTTATTTCCAACGAAGACATATATTGCTTACCCAAAGGATAGTCGCTATTCCCTGACGCGTAGAAAATGTAATTTTCTATACCACGCTTCGTGAGCATTTCGCTTATAGCAACACATATTTTACCTGTGCTTCCACTCCCGCAGACACTGTTGATCTGCACTATTTTCATGCGATATATCCTCCAGATTCAGTATTATCAGTTTCGCCGACAAAAACTTCGTTGCCCGTCGCACGCCGCGTGGAGGCACTGATTATGTGCGACAACCTATCCCTCCATAGCTGGAGGGATAGGCTGAATGCTTTGCTAATATAGTATGTTTGGATGCAGATTAGTCTTCTATAAAGATTTCTCTGATAGAATCAATCTGTTCCTGGGTCACGCCGCAATCAAGCAAATAAGCTTCTGCTTGATCTTTGAAAGAATTACCTTCGTAAACTGCAAGGCCATCTCTGACTCTAAGAATAGCATTACCATAGGAGCCAACACTCAGCAAATACTCACGGCGCGCATAAGGCTCAGTTACCCCAAGAAGAGCTTCCAAAATATAACAAACCGTTCCGGCTCTGTCTGCGCCATATGTACAATGGAGATAGACGGGATAATTATCGGGGTTTGCAAGATCTGAAAAGATTTCCTTTATTTTCGCCTTACCAGCATCTGTAAATACCTCTTCATACATAACCATGTCGTAGCATTTGTGAAGTACTTCCTCACCAAAAAGATGTTCCTTCGCTACATTAGATGAACGAAGATCCATTTCGGTTTTTGGTGCAAAGTTCTTAACTATTTCAACGCCCAACTTCTTTTGGTCGTTTGTAATATCTTTAACCGCGCCATCCGTTTCGCCGCCACGAAGAAGAAGGCCTTCTTTTATATCGTAGCCATCTTCTGTAACAAGATACGGAATTGTACCTATATCTCTTCCATTATGAAGACCATTCAAACCGCCCATCATTTTGCCATCGGGGCCAAATTCATAGTAACCTGTTTGAAAATATGTTCCCTCTAAGTACTCAGGATTGAGGTGCATCTTTTTGTTCTTTGCATATTCATGGCAATCATCAATGAAGTAGTAATATCCGTCATATTCAACGAGCTGATATGCAAGCTGCTTGATTCCGTTAATGTAGAAGAAACCATCTTCCTGAGGGCCATTCTTAAGGATCATCTTGCCTTCGGCATCAAATTCGTAGTAACCAGCCTTGAGATCTGTTCCTTCTATAAACTTTCCGCTCAGGTAAATACGGGCATTCTTTGCCAACTTATGAGCATCGTTGATGAAGTAGTAATATCCGTCATATTCAACGAGCTGATATGCAAGCTGCTTGATTCCGTTAATGTAGAAGAAACCATCTTCCTGAGGACCATTCTTAAGGATCATCTTGCCTTCGGCATCAAATTCGTAGTAACCAGCCTTGAGATCTGTTCCTTCTATAAATTTCGCGCTGAGGTATATTCTAGCATTTTTTGCTATCTTGTGGCCGTCGTTAATAAAGTAATAATTTCCATCATACGAAACAAGCTGGTATGCAAGCTGCTTGATTCCATCAATGTAGAAGAAACCGTCGTCTTGAGGGCCATTTTCAAGATCGGGAGGATTGATCATCTTACCAGCCTCGTCGAATTCGTATACAGCAACAGGAAGCAGGCCGTTGGGACGAGTTACTCTGTAACTACCAGTGACAGCTATACAGCCACTATTAATATAATAATAATCTGCGCCTTCTCTTACAAGACCAGCAGCAAAGGGCACTCCATTCTTAAGATAAGTGGTCATTCCATTGCACACAAAAATGCCAGTCTTGTCAGTATCGTATTCTCCGATAAGAACACCTTCGTTGGTGAATTCGTAGAGTTTGGCAGGATTGTTACTTTCTTTAATAACACGAATTCCTTCATGTCGATAACCCTTGCGATCAAACGCGTATGTTTTTCCACCGATCACCGCCCATACCACATTTGCATAAGTGTTACCCGCACCACAACGATAGTAGTCGGCGCCATAGCTAAATCTAGCACCGTTTTCATCAACTACCCAAGCACCTTCTGTGATACCATTATCGCCGAAATCATATGTGATCTTATTTATGGTAGCTTGTCCGACTGCAAGTTTGTAGTTGGAATACGCGTAGCAATACTGACCAATATCAACAGTCTGCCATCCTTTGAGCAAGTTTCCGGCGATTGAATAGTAAAGATCGCCGTTCATCTCAAATACACCAGTGCCGGATTCATAAACATGTCCGCAGCCCTCATCAGAGCAAACAAACTGCGTTCCCACGATTACATAATTATGTCCCGTAGGTTCAAGCGCTGTTCCCCAATCAACAACCGATTTACAAGTCTCGCAGTATGTACGATTTTCGTATCCGTATTCGGTGGAAGTGGGTTCTTTATCGAGTATTGCGAGATCCTCATCATGGATATGATAAGGTGCCGAAATTCCGGTGAGTTCTGTTGCAACGTTTATGTTGCCACCAAAAGGCGCAGAAGCCTCATCGACAAAATCGACTTCGCCACAAACAACTTCACAGTCGATATTTACAACGGGCTTGTTAACAAGAGTAGAAGGATCGAAATAAGTGTTAGTAATATAGCTATAACGATCAAATGTCCACATACGCACAGGAATGCTTACAAGAGTCTTGTCAACAGCCCTTGCTTTCGAAGCATCGGTCATATTGGCAATTACTGTCAGTGTTCCAGACACTTCATTATAGTCAAATTCTGCCGCGAAACCACTTGCAACATATGCACCCTCTGTTTCCCACGTGACTGCATCGTTAAGCTTGAGTTCTGCCACAAGGGTATCAACATTTGAAAGATCAGCCACATTGATATCTATATAATAAACGGACTGTGCCTTTGGTGCCTCGCCGGAATCATTATGACCGGAAAGTTTGATCGCTGCATCACCCTCAACCGTAAATGTTCTGGTGAGTCTTGCGGGATTTCCAAGCGCATCCTTTACTTCAAAAGCCACAGTATGTTCACCTGCTAGGAGGGTAACATCTCCGTCAGAGTAAAGA
This sequence comes from Clostridia bacterium, assembly GCA_017549365.1. Taxonomy (GTDB): domain Bacteria; phylum Bacillota; class Clostridia; order Oscillospirales; family CAG-382; genus UMGS1052. Next base: position 21,941 of record JAFYUZ010000016.1, on the reverse strand, counting down.
GTGTTTCCGGCAATCGCTGAATCAAATTCGATACCATCCACAAAAATCCTGCCGGAATCAAGGTCGAGCTCTGCATTATCGGAAACTGTGGCAGTAAATGCAATATTGTTGCCACTAATGCTTGTTCCGTTTTCAAGCGCAACTGCTGTGTCAGCAGTTGAATAAGTGGGAGCTGTTATATCAGGAAGAATTCTGTCATCAACAGCCGAGCTGTAATCAAGAGTAATATCATCAATATAGAATGTTACAATGTCAGCTGTATCAGGCTTTACATAAGTACGAAGGAATGAGGGGGAACGTGCATTCCCTTCATCCGACGCGACGGATGTGCAAAGATAATCATATTGAGAAATATTGATCGATGCATACACCCAACGGGATTCCGGAATGTCTGCATTCGTTGCAGAGTTCAGGTTTGTCATTTTACCTGTCGCCGCAGATTTGAAAGTAAAATGATCCTGCTTGTGTGCATATTCGCCATCCGCGGTCTTAGTATAGAACTGCGACTGGAAAGCAAGACCCTTTCCTGCCGAAGAGAATGCATCCTCGGGAATATACAGCCACATACCTAAAGCTGTTGCTTTTTTGCCATTTGCAACATCGCGCAGAACAATTGTCTCGCCTATGTTAAAGAGAACATTGTAAGACCAGTTTGCAAAAGAAGCGTCTGTGTTATCAAGACTCCATGCAAGCGCATATTCACCATTTCTTACCTTGCCGCCATCTTCTTCTGTTACAACGCTGGTTGTGCTACTCAAATATTCGTTGAACTGACCACCAAGAGGAGAACTTCCAACAAGGGTGTTGCTGACACCATTGTCTATACTCCAATTTTTGGCTTCCTCAAATCCTGCAAAACCCGCCTTGTTACCATCTTCAAAGTCGTAGATTATTTCGGAACCCTGACCGAATTCTATTGCATATTCAAGTTTTGCACCTGTCGCAATATATTCAACAATAACAGTTACGCCGGAAATAGAAGTGTCTTCTGTTGCGGTGAAATAGAATCCGTCAAGAACACCTGCAGTTTCGTCGGAAAGTGTAACCGACACCGCGTTTATGTCAACATAAACATTTGATTCACCCGTCATCGCAATGATAGGAAGCGGGATGGTACGAACCTTATCTGCAGTTGAATAGGGAACCACAGTAGAAGTTGCAGAAAGTTGGAATACTTCCGGAGTTGCAACAGTAATTGTCTTTGTGCCAACAACACTACCACCAGAAAGAATCTGAACATCTACAGTTCCTACCGTTCCGTTAGAAACAAACTTTCCATCAACAATTGTACCAAAAGATTCATCAGAAAGAGACCATGCAATATCTGCAGGCAAGTCCATGGCATATCCGTGAGTATCAATCGCTTCTGCGCCAAAAGTATATGTTGTATCAGGGGCAAAAATGTCATAACCGGAAATAACATTTGCTACATCAAGAATTCCGGTAGGGGCAACATTTGATGCAACAAAAATACCATGTGCGGTGGGACGTTGCGCGCCGTCGCAAGGTACCGAACGCATTGTGAAAGTTTCTTCTCCTACACGCTTTGTAATAAAAGTTGAAGATCCACCGCCATCACAGTTGGCAGCCCACTTACATCCGAGAGCAAGCATCGCTTCGCCTTCTTCGTAGCTACTGAAGCCAACCGAGTTATTAGCGCCACGACCATCATTCATACAGATAACAAGAGTGCCGTCTTCTTTAACGCCAACCATCGAACGAGCAGCATCATCGTTGCCACGCTTTTCGGTTTTGTTAACAAGTTCGCCGTCTTTTACCACCATGCCAAAAGAGACGCCGACTGCATGGAGAAGGATACCTTCCTCAAGATAAGCATCAAGTTCTGCTTTGTTAAACGCCTTGACTTCGCAGGAAACGTTGCCATCAGCATCTTTAAATACATACAGTATCGAAGATGTAGGATTAAGAACTGCACCACCGGTTGCAACGTTTTCTCCAAAATTACCAATGCTCTTACCATTGTAAACAAGAACTCTGGGAGAATAACTGTTGTAATAAAGGTCTGTATTCATACCGCCTACAATATTGTATCCAAGATTATTCTCGTAATACTTGGCCATTTCGGTAAGTTCCTTATGAGACCAGTTCGCCTCGTTATCAAGATCTTTATCGATCTGATAATATCCGGGGACAACAGACACATCAGGGTTGGACGGATCAACCTCGATAATATGAAGGACCTGTCTGCGAGTTCCGGTTGCATTATTGATAACCATTTCAGATTCAATAGCAGCTCCAGGAACAAGCACGTAATCTTTTTTTGAGATTACCTTGTAATAACCGTTTGTTCCAAAATCCGTGCCTTCAAAAACCACGTTTGTATCTTCCCAATCGGGAATAGATGCAAATGCGGAAATCGAAACAACACTCATAAGCATTGCAATAGACATCAACACGGCTATTACACGTTTTGTTGTTTTTTGAGTCATTTTTGTCTCTCCTTTTTATTATTTATATCATTACGCATATATGCGAGATATACTAAAATTATTTGTGTTCAGGCTTCGTGAAGAAACAGAACAATTTGAGGGCGCCATATTGTCATATACTATCCCAAACAAAACGATACGGAAATGTATCTAACACGTTATCGTTTGGTGCAGTAGCGAAAAAATACATAACAAAAAACACAACCATGATGTGTCGAAATATCACCGCCACCTGATCCCATCGTTCGCTGCGATTTTTTATTACCTTTGGCAACAGAAGCGGAATAAAAGCAATATAATAATAGTTCATTCTCATGGCGAGCGTATGCAATGGTGCAAACATCTGAATCACTATCGCCATAAGTAAAAAATTGCGCATTCCAATGGTATCACCGTCGATTGTGGTTTCGTCAGGAACTATGTATGAAAAAACAGCAAAGCCAGCAAAAAGTATCAGCATGGTATATGCGCCCGTGTTTGAAACCGTTCCGTAGTAATCTGTGAATAGCATCAGAAACGCAGTTAGGACTTCAAAGATTTGTTCATTGAACGCAAACACCAAAACTAACGCAGGAACTATACCCCACAACCACTTTTTGGTTATTCTTACGTGATATAACGGATACATAAAAGCAATCATAAAAGCACTTGCGTGGAACATCATAGCTATGCACACCGTAATTTCAAACTGAACAAGTTTTTTCTTTTTTACAAACTCAAAGGCAATAAATCCTATAGAGATAGCTATTGTTTGTTTCAAACCTGAGAAAAACAAAACAAAATTTGACATTATGAGGAAAACCGCTATCGTCAGCGATGCGTCCTCGGAATACTTAACATAAGCTTTTGCTATGGGATATACTCCAAGAATTGTTGAAACAATTATCAATAGCCTAAAACTTCCCGTCAATGAAGCAATACTTTTGATCAAAAAGTTGAACCCTATCTCAGCACTGCGCCATATCGACCTGCTCCAACTGCTTCTCGATATAAAGTTAAATATATACCTATAGGTCGGCAAGTCGCGACCAACGGATTCGTGTCTCAATAACAACAGCACAGTCAGCATTCCCCAAAAAAGGGCCATGGCATTTCTATTCCTGTTATTTACATTATCAATGCCGCAAGCGTATGTCACCGTTTGCTTGACTTTAAAGTGATGAACTATCAACGGAAGTATAATCAATAGAACATACTGCCACATTTTATACCCTCCGCTCCATAATATTCCTGAAGGCTTTTTTTATCATTGCCGCATTTCTTTCACGATCATGATATTTCTTTGCAAAATCATGTATTTGCTCTGCGCGACTTCGGAAACTATCGCGATCGTTTACAAACGCTTCAAGGTCCTGCTGAACACGTGAAATATCGGTAATAACGCAAGCGCCCGGTATCTTGCGTACATAGTCAATCGACGATATACCGCAAGGCCCCACCGCTAACAGTACACTACCACTCTGCAGACAATCGATAATCTTTGTCGAAAACGAATATTTCGTTTTGATTATCTGGTCTTCTTCAAATGATTCCGCATGAATCACGACGTCTGCCATAGACATACACTCTTTTATAGTTTCGTAATCCTTTTGTCCCATATACTTCAAGCACTTTATTTTATTAAAAGCATCAAGTTGTGATGATGATAACTGAGTATTACTGTAAATTTCAAAAGACACTTGGGTCTTACTGTCCGATATGTTATCGAGAGCCTCTGCGATCGTTTTTATTACATCCACGCGACCGTACAATAAATTTCCGGCATACACCATTTTCAATAGATTGCAACAGGATTCTTTTTTTCGTTCTTTTATTTCACATCCCTTATACAAAGGAAAAGCTTTGCAGCCAAAAACTGAATTGTAATATTTGCACATTTCCTCAGAGCATCCGCAAACTGTCGCCGACTCCGTGAGAATATATCTTAAATTTTCTATTTCTTTTTTTGATTTTGTTTTCAATAATCCGGTATATTCGTCATCCGCAATCCACGTAAACAACGGAATGTTGAAATTTTCTCTCAGATACTTTACAGTCAAAAAATACTGAGGCGCAGATTTGGCAAAAGTGATTGCAATGTCAGGAGAAAACGATTCAACAAAGCTTTTCAAATTGCTATTTATCCACTTTTTTTGATACCATATATAATTAGACAATCTATACGCTAATTTGATATTTTTTCCACGAACAAAATTTACCAGCACCTTTTCTTTGTTTTCAACAGGAAATTGCTTTTTTGAGACTGTTTCTCCGTTATATACAAACTGTTTTCCGATTTGTTTTGGGAAAAACCATTTTTTCAAAATTTCTGTCTCGGTAACATGGTAATAATTCTTGCAGATTTTGTTGTTAGGACGTGCAGATCTAAAATATATATTCGCAAATTCAACGTCATCAAATCCTTCGAAAAAATTGGAGAAGGTGTTTCCGATAGAATTTGAATCATCCCATGCATTTCTTGTTATAACCAAAACTTTCATTTTTCTTTACCCGTAACGTAGTTGTGCACAATTGTACAAAAATCTGTAGGGGACGCCGTGTAGATCAAAACACCTTCAGACCCAGACAACATATCGGAAATAATTTTTTCGGAAATTGATTGCCAAGGCTTGCAATAGTCCTTGTCAAATAGCTCTAACACTTTCACTATCGGAGACGAAAAATAATTAAAAAGATATCCGTTAAAAACACATATCTGCCGAAGCAACTCCTCTTTTGATAAATCTATCTTTTCTTTTCCTATTGTCAAAACGAGAAGGTCGGTAACTTCACATACTTCGCAAAAATCGTATTCGTTCGATTTTTGTATCCTTTTGAGAGAACCGGCACTATCCATTCCGCCGCCTTTCCCGCGGTATGAGTTGGTCCAAGGGCACGAAAACAGCCGTTTTCCGTCTGTAATCGTCACATCTTCGCTTACAAGCTTGTATCCGGGTTTCTTACACAAGTTCGTTGCTGTCAATGTTTTTCCTGCGCCAGATGCAGCAAAAAACACCAAGCCCCTGGATTTCGGCTCATAGCGCACCGACGAGGAGTAAAACGTCAAATATCCGTTTTTTAACAAAATAAGATTCGCCAAATCCGACAGAAGATAATAAATTCCATGCAGGTTCATCACTCTGTTTTTAACGTACTTCCAATATCTATTTCCAATCTCCGCAACCACTGTGTTGCCAAGTATCCTTATGTTATAGCCTATATTTATATTTTTGAATAAAGTTCTCCTGTAAAAAATGGTTTTTTCTGTATCATCCCATGCAAAAGACTGGAATTTACAATCAGGAAAAACGGCATCACCCAAATCCTTTTCGAGTTTTAAGTATACTTCAAATCTGACACAACATTCATTGTATTTATCAAAATCGGTTTCGGGTGCCGTAGAACCGTATATCCATTTAAACCCGGAAATATCGGTCTTTACCCCCAAGATTCCATTACAATATACATGGTAGTGTTCTTTTTTCATTACAACTCCCGAATCAACAAGACGTCTGATACACGCCCTTCATTCTTTCCAGCACGTTTTCAATCAAATAGTCCTTGGCGCGAATGCGTCCGATATCTGACATTTCATTTTTCAGCACAGGATCTGCAACCAATTTGCATAAAACGTTAACAAACCCAAAAGTATCATCGCTTTTGCAAACATATCCGTTTTGACCATCTGCCATAAAAGACCTTGTCCCTCTGTTGTCTGCAGCGACAACAGGCACTCCGCACGCCATAGCTTCAACCGCCGCTAATCCAAGACCTTCTCGCAGCGAGGGAAAACAAAAGACGTCAGCAACGTGATCAAGCTCAGCTACATCTGTTCTGTATCCCAGCAAATGAACCCTGTCGGAGATACCAAGTCTTTTTGCAAGATCGAGCAGATACTCTTTTTTTACGCCATCGCCTGCTATAGCATAGTGTACGTTAGCGTTGTTCAGTTCAGCCATAGCTTTTATGATGATCTGATGATTTTTATTTTCATTAAGTTCGCCGACAGAAAAGAGCAAAAAAGCGTCTTCAGGCACACCTATTTCCCTTCTTTTTGCATATCTGTCGACTTTGATATTTTCAAACTTTTTAACATCTATTCCCACTCCGGGAACATAATGTATCTCTTTTGCTTTAAACTTTTTCTTTGCTCGCTCATAATCTTCCCCGTTTATCGTTATCAATTTATCTGTAAAGCGCGAGCAGTATTTTTCTATTGGGTAATACACAAGCCAATTGAGCTTCGGCGCCCCTTTATAAAAATGAAATCCGTGGGCTGTGTAAAAAACTTTCAGCCCATTCTTTTTTCTCAGTTTGCGACAGACAAGTCGCGTTATCACCGACGCATTCGGTGTATGGCAATGCACGATATCGTAGTTTCCATTTTCAACCACATGTTTCAATTGCTTATATGCATTTATATTTTTTCCTGACAACGGAGACCGCGAAAAATCTATCTGAAACTCTTCACATCCGAGTTCTTGGTAAAAACTGTCCAATTCCAATCCGTTGCAATTACACGCGATATCGACAATATTTCCTTCGTTCACAAGCATTTCCACATGAGGCTTAAAAAAAGTATTCATCGTGAGCGAAATGGTTGTGACATATAAAATCCTCATAATACTTCCTTCGCCGGCACACCAACGTAAGTTCCGCTGGTTTCGATATTTTTAACCACCACAGAGCCTGCGCCGATGGTACAATTATCACATATTTTTATATTATTTTTAACAACAGCGCCAAGGCCGATCTGAGTTTTTTTGCCGACACTTACCGTTCCGCCGAGGGCGGCTTTGGGGGATATATGCGCAAAATCTTCGATGATATTATCATGCTCCACAACCGCGCCGGTATTGACAATACAGTGTTTTCCGACACTGGCACCTGCATTTACCACGGCGCACGCCATAACAACGGTACCTGCGCCGATCCTTGCGCTTATACCTATCTGTGCCGAAGGATGGATCAGCACCACCCAATTCACATCGTGTTTTTGCGCCAATTCCTCGCGATTATCATTGCTTCCTATGGCAATGACAAAATCGGTTTTTCCGTCGTCAAGCGATTTAAGGATCCCGGTTGTTCCGATTATCGGAAAACCCTCGCACTCCCCTACTGCGGCATCATCAACAAAGGCGATGTTTTTATATCCGTTTTTCACAGCGTTATCTGCAACAACTCTGCCGTGTCCGCCTGCGCCAACAATAATCAAACGATTATTCATGATTTGCCATCTCCAATTCATTTCCCATAAATTCTTCCATGGTAACCGATGTTTCAGACGTGATACCTTCACGCTTAAACACCTTTGCAACCGTCAAAAACATTATCTTCCAATCTCCGCGGAAGGTTATATTATCCACGTACCGAACGTCATAATCAAATCTTTTTTCCCAGCTTATGGCGTTTCTGCCGTTGATCTGGGCAAGACCTGTAATGCCCGGGCGAACCTCAAGTCTTCTTGCCTGGTGCTCGGAATATCTTGGTATGTATTTCATATACAAAGCTCTCGGTCCGCACAAAGAACATTTGGCACAAACCACGTTCCAAAGCGACGGTAATTCGTCAAGCGAAGTACTTCTTAAAAGCTTTCCGAATTTACCAAGCCTTTGCTCGTCGGGAAGAAGGTTACCTTCTTCGTCCCTACCGTCCGACATGGTGCGGAATTTGTACATATAGAAAGGTTTTCCGTCTTTACCTGCCCGCTCCTGCTTAAAAATGATCGGCGAGCCCAGCTTTGTTCTGACAAGGACAGCCACCACAAGTATAACAGGACTCAGCACGACAAGTGCCAAAAGAGCTATAAAAACATCCTGCGGGACTTTTATAAATCTTTGATAAAATCCTTTTTTACCCTTTTCAGTCATTTGTTTCCTCACTCAAAACAACTTTTTACAACCTCAATAATGACCTCTTGCTGTTCTGCCGTCATTTTGTTATCACTCGGCAGACAAAGTCCTCTGTCAAAAATATCTGCGCCGACATCAATAGCATCGCCGTTTATACTTTGTGCTCTTCCGTCACCGTTTTTGGTAACGAAAGCATGGTTTTTGTATATCGGTTGCATGTGCATCGGTTTCCAGATGGGTCTGCCCTCTGCGTTTACAGCCGCAACGGCGGCAAGAATCTCATCGGGACAGCTTTTTCCTTTTTCGGTGGTATAAAACGCCTGTGTTTCCGATCTTTTGTGCTTACACATAGCAGCCTTGTCTATCAAAAGACAACTCAACCAAAAATTCGGCTCGCTGTTTTTTTCATCAAAAGGATTCATCGAAACGGGAAGATCGCGAAATCCTTCTTTGTATCTTTCGTATATTGCTTTTTTCTGAGCTATATGCTCTTGAAGATATGGCATCTGTCCGCGGACAACCCCCGCGATGACATTGCTCATGCGATAGTTATATCCGATCTCCTCGTGCTGATACCACGGTGCGTTTTCGCGGCTTTGGGTCGACCACTTCCGCGCCCTTGCCGCCGCCTTTTCATCGTCGGTCAAAAGCATTCCGCCCGACGAACCTGTGATTATCTTGTTGCCGTTAAAAGAGATGGCGTTGTATTTTCCGAAAGTGCCTGTCTGCACACCCTTGTAAGTAGCGCCCAAAGATTCGGCGGCGTCTTCAATAACGATTGCACCATGGCGATGGGCAATGTCGCATATTTCATCAAGCTTTGCGGGTGTTCCGTAAAGATTTACTATCACCACGACCTTGGTGTCGGGATAAAGCTCAAAAGCTTTTTCAAGGGCTTTTGGATCCATATTCCACGTGTCGTATTCGGTATCGATAAAAACAGGAACTCCGCCTTCGTATACCACAGGATTAAGGGTGGCGCAAAAGGTCATGTCGGAGCAAAAAACCGTATCCCCCGGCTTCACACCGGCAAGCTTTATTGCAAGGTGAAGCGCAGACGTTCCACAGGATAGTGCAACTGCATATTTACAGCCCACCTTTTCGCAGACAAGCCGCTCTGCCTCGGTTATATTTTCACCGACAGTGGACATCCAGTTCTTGTTGTAGGCATCGTTTATGTAGTCAAGCTCCGGTCCGTGCATGGTTGGAGATGACAGCCATATTTTGTTTTTAAAAGGTTGTTTTTCCATACGCAAGATGCACCTTTCGGTATGCCGTGCGGCAATATTTAAAAATTTCTTAAATTGCGGGATTTCGGGCAACTACCCATATTCTGTGTCTGTTTATACGGTAAAAAGCTTTGAGTGGCCAAAATCATTCATCTGCGAAAGATATATCTCGCCCTGTTTTTTGCGAATTATCTCATACGCTTTTCCGATATTCGGCGGACGGGAGGTGGTGTTGTGACAATCCGAGCCAAGAAAATGAATGTGTCCGTTTTTCAAGTGCGACAGCGCCTTGTGGCGTGTAAAAAACTCTGTGAAAAAGCTTGCATTCACCTGCATAAGTATTCCGCTTTCAAGCAATCTTCTTCTGATCTTGGCATCCTGAATGGGCATATACCTTTCCACATGGGCAAGAACAAGCCGTATTCCGCCAAAAGAGCTGATCTCAATAAGTTCTCGGACCATACTCTCGGTCCATTTTGTATCCGGCATCTCAAGAAGAAGTATCTTGCTGTTTTCCACCCTCAGATCTTTGAGGTTCGACAATCTTGATATGCCCTGATAATAGCGCACCTCGGCGCCCAAAAGAATGCGCGGGCATTCGTCGGGCAGTTGATTTTTCAAAAGTTCAAACGACCTTTGTCTTCGCAAAAGAAAGTCTTCACACGATTCATCGTTGGCATAAAAATGCGGTGTTGCAACAATCGTTCCAATGCCTTGTTCGCGTTGCATATTGATAAGCGAAATGCTTTCCGCCACATCTCGGCTTCCATCATCCATATTCGGCAGAATATGACAGTGCCAGTCAATCATTACTTTTTATCACCCTTTTGGGTCGAGCTCTGATAAGTCTGATAGTACTTGTAGTATTTGTAATATCTGTATCTTCTGTATCTGCCATAAGAACCCTTGCCGGTCTTTGCGTCGTTGATAACACAGCCGATGATATTGACGTTAGACATACGAAGCTGTCTGAAACAACGGTCAAGCTCCTTTTTTTCGGTGTGATCCTCGCGGACAACAACTATCATGCCGGTGATGTACTTGGATATGGATATGGCGTCTGAAACAAGGTTGACGGGCGGAAGGTCAACGATGATATAATCAAACATTTCTTTCAGCTGTTCAAGTATGCTCTTCATCCTGACAGAACCGAGAAGTTCGGAGGGGTTGGGCGGAATGTCGCCCGAGGGGAGAACATACCAATTGTCAAGAAGATGCGATCTGAATTCGGAAAGCGCAGCACCCTTACCTCTTAAAAGGTCGGCAAGACCGGGGGTGCTTTCTATTTCAAGTTTCTTTGCGATGGAAGGGATTCTAAGGTCCGCATCGACAAGAAGAACTTTGCTTCCTTTTTCGGCAAGAACGTACGAAAGATTTACCGCAGTGGTACTCTTTCCGCCGCCTCTCATAGCACTTGTTATACCGATAACAGGGCATTTTTCGTCTTCGGGCAGGGTGAAATCGAGGTTGGTACGAATAAGCTTGTACTGCTCGGTGGCGGTAAATTCAAGATTTTTGTGCAAAGTCTTCTGTATTTCGCCGTTTCCTGCCAGAAACTGATTTTTCTTTTTACTGTTAAAAATTCCCATGACTCAAAACCACCCTTTCCTCATGCTTTGTTGGTATCGTCGTGATGATTGTGAGACCGATATGCCCGATACGAACGGTATGACCTGTAAGAATACGATCTGCCGCCCATATTCAGAAGATCGGGAATCTTGCCGAGTATCGGATAATCGTAGTTTTTAAGCACATAGTCTTCGTCGTGGATGGTGTCGTCAAGAAGAGCAAACACAACGACAAAAATAGCGGGGATAAGAACACCGATAAAAATGCCAAGAGCCGTATAAAGGGTTCTGTTGGGAGCAACCTTGTTAAGCTCGGGCACGGCAAGGTCAACTATTTCAACCGATGCGCCGTTGATGATCTGGGATATGCGCATGGGAAGAACGACAGCAATGGTGTTTGCGATATCGCAGGCTTCGTACGGGTCGATGCTTGTAACGGTTATCTTGATGATTTCGGTTTCGTTGGACGAAGCGCATTTCACCATCTTTGCAAGGTCCTTCCAGGTATAGTCAAGACCCATCTGATCGATAACGTTCTGAAGAGTACTGCGGCTTTCAAGGATATCTCCGTAGGTCTTTACAAGGCTCTGCGCGGCAGTAAGCTCGGACGAGCTGATACTGAGGTTTTCGTCGTCCCGCTGGTTATATTCGATATTGTTTACGTAAAGTTTGATGTAAGAAGAATAAGTCGGCTTGATGAGAAAGGTGGATATCGAAAAACCGATAGCGCCCGAAAGGATTCCGCAAAGGATCAAAATCCACACACGTCTCCACAACGACTTTAAAATGTGCATTACGTCGATTACATAGTAATCAACATTGTTTTTTTCTTGTCTTTCCATAAGTTTCCGCTCCTTGAATTACGCCGTTCGCTTTGTATGTGCGGTTTTGAAAGGCACGAGCCTCCCGTATCGCACATTGTGATCGTATATGTGTATTGCTCCTATCTCCCGCAAAGGCGGTAATCGAAGAAAAATCTGTTACAATGACCAAAAAGGCGGTTGTTCACATTTTTGTCAAAATCAAAAAAACACACCGCTTATATCACATCACAAAAATAATGCAAATACACGTTCGTATTATTATATCACATGTTCCGACTTGTTTCAATAGTTTTAGGATATTTTCTGACTTTTTTCGGAAAAAAGTTCATTTTTTTAAAAAATATAATTCATTTTTACCCAACCCGTCTCGTTTATATTTTGTTTTTTGTTTTCTTCGGCACAAAGTCAAAAAAACAAAAGGCGATTTCCTTGTTTTTCAAGGGAAATTCGCCTTTTGAAATGAAATATTTGTTATTGACACGCAAATACTCTTTTGTCGTTTTCAACGCTTAAGAGTTAAGATGGCGCATGATTTTGCGTGTCGTGTTTTTTTGAAATTGACACTTTTTGACGCAACATTTGCTTCGGAAAATAATTGAATAAGGCTCTTTTTTCGTCATCGAAAACGGGGTATTTTTTTTGTTTCAAATGTTGTTTTTGTCTTTTTCAGTCACAAAATTCAAGAAATTTATCAATATATATATTAACACGTTATACACTTTTTGTACAAAATGCGCCTGCAATACACAGGCGCTTTTGGGGTATTTTATTTTTTCAAAAGTATCGCATTCATGGCAGGAACCGTGACCTTTTCGCCGTCAACGGTGCACTGTGCATCGGTCTCTTCGGGATTTACAAGTATCAGCGCACGTTTTCCATCCTCTGCCTCCCATGCCGAACAAAGCACACAAGGAAGATCTGCCGTGCACTCATAACCTTCAACACGAATATCGTAGGTCGTTGTGCCACAGCATATTTCGGGGGATGCGGTCATTCTGCCTGCGTAAAGATACGGCTTTGCCTGTTCTTTATAAAAGCGCGAAAGATTTGCAACAAAGCGGAAGGTCTTTTCCTTATCGGGAAGCACCGAAAAATCTCTCATTCCCCAGTTTGCCATAAGCTCGCCGTCGGGGGTGAGCACCAGCGTCATGCAGTCGCCTGCCGCAAAAGAATATGCAAGTCTGTATCTCAGAGTGTCGGTGTGAGTGTCAAAGGGACAGGCAACCTGATTTCCCATGAAGTTACGCAGATATTCGTGGTAGATATATGCATAAAGCGGAACAGAAATTCCCACGCGGTAGTTTACCTCGTATCTGTTGTCGCTGAAGGCAAGATTGCCGATAAACGGCTCTGCCGCCGAAGATTCGCAACCAAAAAGCATATTTTTTGCCGAATCGTTCCAATCGCCAAGCATATCCTGCATACTCGTTGTCATCCATTCTCCGGGTGCGGGAGGATGTCCGTGGTCGCGGCTGTAACAGAAATACTGTCCTCCGCCGTGGTTTTGGTCGAGTATCTGGGCATAGTCCACTCCGCTTTCAAAAAGAGGTGTGTATGCTTCTTTAAGTATGCTTCTGCCAACCTTTGATGCGGGGCAAATGTCATATCCCGAGCGCTGGGCAGGGCAGATGGCACTGATTTCAACCTTGCCCTCGGGAGATACGCACATTCCGCGCCAAAGTTCGCCTTTTTTATAATCTTCTTCTTTGTTGTAATCAGCAATAAGATTGCTCTGCATGCTATATCCGAAGCCCGAGCAATAAACACCGAGCATATCGCCCTTTGCGTGAAGAGCATCAAGAAATTCCTTGAAATTTTCCTCGCCGCCAAAAGGAGGCCAAACGTAGGGCGGCGCCCAGGGGGCAGTACCCTCCCAATGCATCAAAAGCACAAGAAGTCGGCTGTCGCACGCCTTGCGGATATCGTCAAGAAGCGGCAACGCGTTGGTGTATGGATGCAATTTGTTGGGCTTCATCTCGTCCATGTCGTGCACACCGCGAACGGGATATGAAACAACAAGGGGTGAATCGGCATACCATTCGGGAATATCTGCGTTTTCGGCAACTTTTTTTACTCTCGGGGGCAAATTTTCTTCAAACCACACGCGGTATCGCTCTGCCGCCGATTCCCATTTGCAGTCGATGGCGGCAAAAACCAGGGGATATGCGTTTTCATAAGGCTTGCCGAATTCTGTGCCGCAGAAAAGACGGAAAATGATTGAAACACCGTCTTCTTCCTTAACAAATTCTATTCCCTTGACACCGCGTTTTTCATCGTGAGCGCCAATGTAAAGTCCCACATCCTCCCAAAGATACGAAAGCATCTGCGAACAGACCATGTTCGGAAAAACGGGATAGATTCCGCGCGACGGATATTCGGGATACATATGCGGAAATACCAGCTTGTCTCGCAGATCAATATCAGAAACCAGCACGCCTTCGTTGTAAGGATAAAGTATCTTTCCGCCGTCCCCTTTGGTGTTGTTTTTTTCAAGAGCAGGCAGGTTGACAAGAGGAAAATCCACCCATTCCACAAAAAATTTGTCGCTTCCGGGATCAACCAAAACGTGCCACTCCGCCTCGCCGTTTTTGTCGGAAACAGAAACGCGCACAGCAACACCGTCGATCGGAAAATCAGAATAAACAGCCCCGTCACAGGCAAGCTCGCACTTTTTTGCATCGTATGCCGAAAGAAGGTATTCTTTTGCATCAACATCTCGTAAGCGCATACGGAAAAGCGGCAGAAGAGCATTTATTCTTTCACATCCGCCAAGGACAAGGGAAGTTATACTTCTTTTTTCAAAATCAACCGTAAGCAAAAGGTTCTTAAGTTCAAGCTTCATAAAAATATACTCCGTTTTATGTTGATTTTTTTGACATTATATGCTATTATGATTATATCAAACTTTTTGCTCATAATCCATAGGAAAGGCGCGCATAAATAATGCTAAAACACGCAAATTCTTTATCAAAACATTATCAAAAGCTTTTTGATCCTCTGCCCGATCCCGTAGACGGAACCCTGTTTTTTGACAAAAAGCCTATTCAGCTCCCCTATTCCGAGGATTTTCCCATGCTGCACTATCACGACAGATACGAGATAGGCATTTGCGAAAAAGGCGGAGGTCTTTTTTTGGCAGAGGGTGTTTTTTCATCGGTATCAACAGGCGATGTCATCTTTGTTTCACCCGACCGTTGTCATTATTCGCGCTCGCTCGATAAGGAAGATATGTGTGTGTGCCGTTTTGCTTTTGTACGTGCTCAAGCAGTTGCCCGTCTGCTGGACGTTATTTCCAACAGTAAAACCGACGGCATAGCGGCGTTGAAAAATGCGGCAAAATGCGTGCCACCCGTCATCCATGCCTCCGAGCATCCGCAGGCGGTGGCAATAATTTCCGAAATAATGAACTCGTGCAGTCTGGAAGAGCCGAATTGCGGCGCAACCGCGGCATTGAGACTTGCGGCTTTTATCCTTGATGCGGAAAAATACTTTGGAAATACAACATCCGCCCCCGTCACCTACAACACAGACGACGCCGTAACCAAAATTTCCGAATATCTGTCGTTGCATTACAACAGCACCGATACTGTGCAGGAGCTGGCATCAAAATGTCATCTCAGCGAAAGCCAGCTGCGCCGACGTTTTATCGCCGTTTACGGTATGCCGCCGGTAGCATACAGAAATGATCTGCGCAGCAAGATCGCCGCAGAGCTTCTGTTGCGCACACGCCTGCCCGTATCAGAGATCGCAGGGCGAATAGGATATGCGGCAGAATCGGATTTTTACCGCGCTTTTGTAAAAACCTACGGCAAATCCCCGTCCGAATACCGCAAAGATGCGGGAAAATAAAAAAATCCGAAACAAAATGAGCAGGCTTAATAAGGATAGTTGCCTTTAAATTTGGCACACAAAATCCCCCGCTTGTGACAGAATAAGACAAAACTACCCGAACAAGAGGATCTGAAAACTCTTTTTCGGGTAGTTGTTTTTTGTAATATATTGCTCTGCAATGCGATATATTTGCCTGATGGTAAAGTGATACGATAAAAATTCCTTTTCGCGTTGCCGCAAGGCAACATATCGCATCGAAGATATATCGTACGCCGTAGGCGTATATCGTAAATCCCGTCAGGGATTTATATCGCCGCATTGTGTCCCAAAGGACACAATGCCAAAGCTTTGGATTTTTGTATCGCGTGGCAAAAACGTACCTTATATTACTTTGATAACAAAATCTTCGGTTGTATGCGAAATATACGATTCCTGCGGCAAATCGCAAACAACGTTTTTAATATCAATATCCTCGCCGGCCTTGGATCTGATCAAACATTCTCCCTCAAATGCGTCGATCTGCACACGATCAATTGTAATGCGCGAATAATGACAACCTCGGATCAATTCTTTTGCCGCACTGCCCTGTCTCATGTTAATAAAAACATTTTCCATAGTCAGTTCAATCTTGTTTGACTCGGTTCCGTAAAGCGTCATCGGCATGGCAATACCTTCGGCATGAATATTTTTGAAGGTGATATTTTTCAAAGGACGGTAACGTTGCCATATTTCGTTTCCCGAAAAATTATAATGTAAAAAACGATCGGCGCCGCAAATCTCACAATCTTCGATGACGATGTTGCCGGGCTCGTCGGGAATCGGAACCGAAAAATCGGCGTAATAGGTGAAAAAGCTCAACATATTATTTCGCGTGCTTTCTGCCACAACTCCGGCGATTTTTTCTTCTTTGCTGAGAGATCCTCTGAAAGAATATTTTCCGGGAGCAAAGGCACGGCAGCGCTTTATCAACACGTTTGTACCGCCAAAACGAAAGGCGGAACACGCACTGTTTAATATACAGCGGTCTACAAGGACGTTTGTGTTGCCAAATCCCGCAATACAATCGTCGCCCGTGTAAAATTCGCTGTCTGTGATAGACACGTTTTTGCAAACAGCGGCATCAAATCCGTCGTGCCCCGCCTCTACCTTTATGTTTTTTGCCGTAATATTTTTGCAAAAAAGCATGTTATGTGCCCAATTGGCGCTGTTTTTAACTGTGTAACCACAAAGATCCACATTTTTTACACCGAAAAAGCAAATTGCGTGGGGACCGCGATAACCCTCTTCTCCGATTTCGTCGTAACAATTGTCTCCGTCAATAACCGAGCCCTCTTCGCCTATGATTTTTACATTTTCGGCATCGATGGCACGGATGATGGCATTGTTCCATCTGCTTCCGGGAATACGCTTAAAGCGGTAACGACTGTCGGTTTCGTCATATTCTGTCTCTCCGTGAATAGTCCAAAGGCCCACGTAGTCGGCATCGGTAATTTGATGCGCACCTAAAGGCTCCACATCATCGTGCAAATATCCAAAATATTCTTCGGGGTCACGCACACCTTTCAGCACGGCGTTTTTTTCAATGTACAAAGTTATATTCGAGCGAAGTCTGATTCCACCCGTAAGGTAAACACCTGTCGGAACAACAACCACCCCTCCGCCTTGCAAAAAAACGTGGTCTATTGCCGCCTGAATGTTGGCAGTCTGCAACTTCCCGTCCGCTTTTGCGCCAAAATCGCATATGGATACGGTATTTTTCATTTTTTGATTCCTCCATTGCATTTCATCAAATTTTCTGGTATAATCATATTATGTCACACAATATCTGTAAATAATTTCACAATATTGCTGTAAAAATAGAACTATATTACACAATCGTCGGGGTACAATATGAAAAACGCAAATCGAGAAAGCCTGTATGAACAGGTCTGTCACAAAAGCGAAAATCTGCCGATGAAAATATATCATACAAGCGGCGTAAACCTTCATTGGCACGAAGAATACGAATTTATAATGGTAAAAAATGGAAGTGTTTCGTGTGTGATAAACGGCAAAGCCTTTGATCTGACAGAAAACAAGGCGCTTCTTGTACATAGCGGAGAACTTCATTCGATCCAAAGCTGCAGTGGCGCGAAGATCATAGCTATAGTGGTATCGTCAACCATGTGGGAGGACGAAATGTTCGGCTCCATATTCAAGGAGCCGATAAAATTTTCATCTGTTTTTTCGTATAACACCCCCTTGGGTCATTGTGTTATAGAAATTCTCGACCAGATAACAGAGATATATGATGACAAGAAATTCGGTTACGGTTTTTTGATAAAAGCAAAATTTTTAGAGCTTTTTTCTCTTTTTATAGAAAGCCAAAGCTTCACTTACGTTCAAAAAAACGCTTCCAGACTTCCTGACGAAATGAAAAATCTGATGAATTATGTACACGAACACTTTGCCGAAAAAATATCTCTCTGCACTCTGTCGTCGGTTTCTTTTTACAGCCAAACATATATCATAAATCTTTTTAAGCGATACACAAATTTGACTCCGACAGAATATATCATACAATATCGGCTGGAAATTGCCAAAGAAAAACTCCGCAACACCACCGAAAGCAACGTAGATATCGCCCTTTCCTGCGGATTTAACAGTGAAACATATTTCATCCGCGCCTTTAAAAAGCTTTATGGTATAACGCCCTTTGTTTATCGTAAACAGCAAAAATCTCCATAGCAACGCAGAAACCATTATAAAGGCAATCGGGACCAATACAACTCCAAGCAATATACAGATTATATAGCCTGTTTATAAATTCCCTTTCCGCGTTGCCGCAAGGCAACATATCGCATCGAAGATATATCGTGTACGAAGTACATATAGTAAATTCCGTCAGGAATTTATATCGCTGAAAAAAGCGTACTGAATTTTTCAGTACGCTTTTTTCATGAAAGTGCCGAATGGTTTAGATGCCACTTAAAAACTCCGACATTAAAATAAATTTTATTGTTTTGCACAGCTAAACTACCTTAATTATTAATCATTCATCAGCAAAGCGACTTCATCATTCATTACTCATTTAAAAATCCTGTTGAATAATGAAAAATGAATAATACAAAACAATATAGATGCAACCCGAAAATGGCACCTATAATTATATTTCGTTAAAATCTGATTTATAAATTTTGCGTATTCTGATTTTGTTTAAGCAAGCCCCGTCACTTACGCCACCTGCACAATATCCAAGTAAAATATCTCCGTTTTCCGTTTCGTGAATGGCACAATAGCAAAAACCGGCTTTTTCATCAGTTTCAATTTCTTTATATTCCGAAACAAAGTCTCCCTCTTTATTTAAAAGAGCAAAAACAAGCGGAGTTCTTGCACCTGTCCATACCCCTTCAAAGTGTTGACTTCTTCCATTATATAATGGAACAGGATTCCATACAGTAAATAAGTTACCGTTTTCTAATTTTTTTACGCACATCGGCGACTCTGGACTTGTAAACGGAGATGGTTGAACCGAACTCCAACTCGCACCAAAATCTTCTGAGAAGGTTTCATACTGCCTGCCAAGTGTTGTGCGTATAAAGCACCAAATATTGCCGTTTTCAAGTTCAACAACACCCGGCTCCATGCAACTACGCAGAGGATTAGATTCTTCACGATTTACATTGCATAAATCCAACTTGATTTCATCCGAAATTTTATTCCACGTCCTACCATCATCATCTGAAGCATACATCCAAACACTCCCCGGCAAATAAGTGTCGTCTTTATATTCATGTCTTGCAACCGGCATCAAAAGTCTGTCGTTGCGCAGTCGAATAACTCTATCATTATTTAAAACATAATAACCGTCCTCATTTATGCAGCGAATATGCGTATACCATGTTTTTCCTTCGTCCGAGGATCTGGCTAAATATGGAATACAGTTGTGCACTTTATTATGTTTTTTAAGATAGAAAAGTCCCAAATCACCATTTTTCATTCGCATAAGCGAAACGGACATAATGTTGTCTGCCTCCACATCCTCGCAGGAAAAGAGCAAAAACGGGGCATCAAAGCTCTCACCTTCATCATTAGACAGCATAGCGTACAGGTCAGCAGTAGAGTGGTCCTTGTAGCCTTCGCTGCGGTAATGAGTATAAGCGAACATCAAATCCCCGTTCTTTAATTTTATAAACGCACCTTCACTATTCCTGTTATTCTCCTTGTTTGGAACTAAATCACAAATTACTTTTCCAATCATATTTATTCCCTCTCCTTATTCATATTTCTCCTCAACAACTTCATGTCCATCGTTTGCTTGCTAACGGAACAATGATTGTAAGTCAAGTAGGAAAATTCATGAATGTACCTCACTCGTATTTATTTCCCTCGTTGTCATAGTAAGAAACATCTATTTTGTACTCGTCGTTGGTTGGAGCCGGATTTATAAAGATTTCCATATTTTTTGCATCATGTATAATCGTTTCTTGTTTTATTCCGTCAAGAGTATATGTTATCTCTGCATAATCTGTTTTTGCCCCATTAAACCAAACGATGTCATACCATTGACCACCAATATATGAATTTGTGATTATTATTCTGTCATTATCACGGGTAACATGAGTTTGCAACTTATATTTTCCATTTCCTTTTGGCTCAAAAACTGCAAGTCCGCTTTCATCATAGCCGGAATATATGCCGCTTACCATATAGTTATCAATTTTCTGTTCAACAGAAATTGACCATGGTTTTCCTTTC
This sequence comes from Clostridia bacterium, assembly GCA_017549365.1. GTDB lineage: Bacteria > Bacillota > Clostridia > Oscillospirales > CAG-382 > UMGS1052. The sequence goes on along the minus strand of JAFYUZ010000016.1, from coordinate 1,471 downwards.
AACTTTTCTTGCAGTAGCTCTTCACGGCTTTCAATCGTAGAGCCGTCGGGAATTGTAAAGTAAGAGTATACTCCAAAAGCTAATATGACGGCAATAAAAATCAGAAAAATAAATAAAGCCTTTTTCACAATTACACCTCATTCTTTTAAGTACATATATACACTCATATTATAGCATGCATAAAGGAAAATTACAATATTTATAACAAAAACTGATGTTTGGTATATTTTCTCGCTTATGCACAAAGAATAAAAGGTTGAAACCTTTGGTCGCGTTGCCGCAAGGCAACATATCGCATCGAAGATATATCGTGTACGAAGTACATATAGCAAATTCCGTCAGGAATTTATATCGCTGAAAAAAGCGTACTGAATTTTTCAGTACGCTTTTTTCATGGCTTATCCCAACAATTTCGAACCCTCTATCTATATCCAATTATTTTCCTTTTCTTACGTAAATACTGGCAGAATACGGAATGGCGTTAGATACATTCATTTCAATAAATTTTTCTATATAAAATCCGATTTTATTCAATTCATCAACATATTGATTTTTATCTTTTGCCCTCGCGGGAAGAAGAGGAACAAATATCTCCATTATACTGCCATTATCAGCATTTCTAACCTGACGTAATTGCGGTGTATTATAATCCTCACCCGTTATCTGCGCCCATTCCTCAACAGAATTGACAATGCCGTTATGAGTTCCATCCTTACGATACGACTCCCTAAAGAATAGCATTGGCGAATTTTCTTTTAACGAGTTATACGCATTTTTCAAATACAACTCTCTGTCTTTATCAGTAACCAACATATGAAATCCCATACAGTCAAGAGCCGCATCGTATTTTTCCTTGACGCTTTCCTTAACCATATCCAGAACCTCAACCGTAGCATTCGGATATTTTTCTAACAATTTTTTGGTTTTCTCAATAGCAGACGGTGAAATGTCCACGCCGTGATAGATACACCCAAGTTCAGACAGGATAACCCCGCAAGCCCCCTCGCCGCAAGCATATTCAATTATCCTTTTTCCTTGTAGATTATTTTCTTCTACCCACGATTTGAGGGTATTATATAATACCTCATCATCGGGAGAATGCCCCCAACGTTCAGCACCCGCGGAAAAAGCTGCCTGATAACGTTTCTCGTAAGCCTTGTAATATGGTTCATTCATCTTAAACACCGCCTTTCTTTATTTTATTATATCTCAAAAACACCAAGCAGTCAACGACATTCAACCTATAGTTAAGTCACAGGTTCAAGTCCATAAGGTCGAAAAAAAGGTGCAATGGTGAAAGGGGTGTGTTTTTTACCCCTAAAAACACGAAAAGCCCCCGAAATCAAGGGCCTTAAAGGTTTAGTGAAGTTTGGCTACGCCAAATGAAATTATGCTTCGCATAGTGATGTTGCTCACTTCGTTCACAATGATGCGATGTTTGCAATAATATGTGGCGAAGCCACACATCATT
>JAFYUZ010000015.1 GCA_017549365.1 Clostridia bacterium | reverse complement strand
GCACAAACTTCGACGGGTGAATTGCACGAAGTGCAAGAGGGAAACCCTCGCCGGGGGTTTCCCTTTTTTTGCCATTGATAAAATTCCACACCGAACGGCAGGACGGGGCCCCTGCCCTACGATGTTGTTGTTTTTTGCCTTTTGTTAAATCCCAACACCTCATCCACCGCTGACGCGGTCCCCCTTCTCCTGATAGGAGAAGGCACGGTTGGGGCGCAAATCCCAATCATTTTTTCCTATACTCCGACGGCGAAACGCCCATGACCTTTCGGAACATTTTTGAAAAACCGAACTGGTCGGGATATCCCGACATCAGCGCCGCCTCCGACACGTTATAGCCTGCCCCCAAAAATTCTGCCGCCTTGGATATGCGCACAGAAACGATATATTCCTTTATGGCAACGCCGTATTTTGCTTTGAAAATGCGCGAAAGATAGCGGCGGTTCAAAGTGAAACGGGCAGATATGCTCTCAACCGACAGCTCTTGCATATAATTAAGACGGATATAGTCCTTCACCTGCTTGCAAACGTCGGAATTTGTGCCGCTGTTTGAAAAAAGATAATAAAAAATTTCATATATGTGCGAAAGGTATATTTCGCAGTTTGTTACTCCCATGCGTGCAAACTCGGCAACCCGCAAAAAGGTTTCGGCGTGATACGGCATAACAGGGGGGAGTGTGCGTATCCGTTCTGCCTCTTTTCCCGAAAAGCCGATCCAGGCATAATGCCACGGATCGTCGGCATCGGCGGTGTACACCGTGACCTGCCCCGGGCAGATGATAAAAATTTCACCCTGGCCTACCTCGTGGGTTTTTCCGTTCACGCAAAAGGTGCCTTTGCCCTTAATGCAATAATGTATAAGAAAATATTCTCGGATGTACGGGCCAAAGCTGTGGGAGGGCAAACATTCCTCCTCGCCCAGCACAGTGGGTAAAAGATCTGTGCTTGTTCGTCCCGTATTGTCAGAGGTTATATCATATATTTTGTGTTTTCGCATTTTGCACCTCGGTTACATAACAACATGATTTTTGCGGAAATATGCTTTGATTTAGTTACATTTTAACATGGATTTGTTACAAAATACAATTCTTTTTTTGTCTTTTCCGTGATATAATCGGTGTATCTTAGGTTTCAGTAAAAAACCGAAAAGGAGACTTTTATTATGAAAATAACCTTTATGGGTGCCGGCAGCACCGTTTTTGCCAAGAACGTTTTGGGCGACACACTTCTTACTCCCGCCCTTTGCGAATGCGAGATCGCACTTTATGACATCGACTCCGACCGTCTTGAAGAATCTTTCATCGTCATCGACGCTCTCAACAAAAAATACAACGCATCAAAGGCAAAGATCACAAAGCATCTCGGCGTGGAGCAGAGAAAAGATGCTCTTCGCGGCGCAAATTTTGTGGTGGATGCCATTCAGGTTGGTCTTTATGACCCCTGCACAAAGATAGATTTTGAAATTCCCAAAAAATACGGTCTTCGCCAGACCATCGGCGACACCCTCGGCATCGGCGGTATTTTCCGCGGTCTGCGCACCATCCACGTGCTCAAAGGTTTTGCCAAGGATATGGAAGAGGTCTGCCCCGATGCACTTTTCCTCAACTACACCAACCCCATGGCGATCCTTTCGGGCTTTATGCAGAGATACACGGGTGTAAAAACGGTCGGCCTTTGCCACAGCGTACAGGTATGCTCGAGAGGGCTTCTTAACTCGCTCGGTATGAAAGATGTAGAGATCGGCTCGGAGCTTATTGCAGGTATCAACCACATGGGCTGGCTGCTTGACATCCGCGACAAGGATGGTCGCGACCTTTATCCCGAGATCAAGCGCCTTGCAAAGATAAAGAACGAAACCGAAAAGCACGGCGATATGGTTCGTTTTGACTATATCGACAAGCTCGGATACTACTGCACCGAAAGCTCGGAGCACAACTCGGAATACAACTGCTTCTATATCAAGCCGAACTATCCCGAACTGATCGAAAAATTCAACATTCCGCTCGACGAATACCCCAGAAGATGCGAAAACCAGATCGCAAGATGGGCAAAGCAGAAGGAAGAGCTGATGAACGGCGGCGACATCGAACATTGGCGCACCGAAGAATATGCTTCGCATATTATGGAAGCGATTGTTACCAACAAGCCCTTTAAGATCGGCGGAAATGTTCTTAACAACGGTCTTATCGACAACCTGCCCGCAGATGCCTGCGTTGAGGTGCCCTGTCTTGTGGACGGTCACGGTGTTCATCCCTGCCACGTCGGCAGACTTCCCGTTCAGTGCGCAGCCATGAACATGACCAACATCAACGCCCAGCTTCTTACCATTGAGGCCGCCGTTACCTGCAAGAAGGAGCATATCTACCAGGCGGCAATGCTCGATCCCCACACGGGCGCACAGCTTTCGATCGACGACATCGTGAAGATGTGCGACGAGCTTTACGAAGCCCACGAAAATGCAGGATATCCTATTTTCTGATAGATTCTGTCAATAAATGCAAAAAAGGGAAACCGCGTGGTTTCCCTTTTTTCTGTCAATTTTTTTGCAAACAATTCAGGGAAACCCCCAGCGAGGGTTTCCCTCTTGCACTTCGTGCAATGCACCCGTCGAAGTTTGTGCAACAAACTTCAGAAGTTGCTTGCAACTTCCCCTGCGCTTTGCGTACGCCAAAGGGGATTTCGCTCTCTGCGGAGAGCGACCAAAGGCGCCGCCTTTGGAATCCGCCACCCTTTGAAAAGGGTGGACCGAAACTTTATTATTTGGTGTGGGATTTAACGGGTGGCAAAAAACAACAAT
>JAFYUZ010000014.1 GCA_017549365.1 Clostridia bacterium | reverse complement strand
GCCGTTACTCCCCCCGAATATTCGGCGTATATCAAGATCTCCGAGGGTTGCGACAACCGCTGTACATACTGCATCATCCCATACCTTCGCGGAAAATTCCGTTCGAGAACGATCGAGGATATCGTTGCAGAGGCTCGCGATCTTGCCGCCCTTGGCACAAAAGAGCTTGTGGTCGTCTCGCAGGATACCACACGCTACGGACTTGATCTTTACGGTGAATTTTGCCTTGACAAGCTCCTTTGCGAACTTTGCAAGATCGACGGCATAGAATGGATAAGACTTCTCTATTGCTACCCCGACGAGATCACAGATTCCCTCATCGACGTCATTGCAAAAGAAGAAAAGATCGTAAAATATATCGATATTCCCATCCAGCATATCTCGGACAACGTTTTAAAAGCCATGAATCGCCGCGGTGACGGAGCTCTTGTGCGCGAATGTGTGGAAAAACTGCGTGAAAGAATACCCGACGTAGTGCTCCGAACTACCGTTATCGTGGGATTCCCCGGCGAGACCAAAGAGAACTTTGCCGAGCTTGCCGAATATCTTAAACAGGCACAGTTCGACCGCCTTGGCGTATTTACCTATTCCGCCGAAGAGGGCACCCCTGCCGCACGTATAAAGGACGGCAAGGTTCCCGAAAAGACAAAACAGCACCGTCTTGACGTCATCATGCGCAATCAGATGGAAATACACGAAAAGAACAACAAAAAATTCGTCGGAAAGACTCTTAAAGTGCTTTGCGACGGGTTTGATATCCCCTCGGGCGTACATTCGGGCAGATGCTATGCCGACGCCCCCGAGATCGACGGCAAGGTTTTCTTCACTGCAAAAAGAAAACTGCCTGCAGGCATTTTTGTTGATGTGAAAGTAACAGACGCCATTGAATATGACCTTTACGGCGAGGTCGCCGAATAAACCAGGAGGTATTTTTTATGAATCTGCCAAACAAACTCACAGTTCTAAGAGTAATACTGATTCCCTTTTTTATGGTATTTATCCTGCTTCCCGATTTTTGCGGAATAAACAGGATCGCAAGCGATCTTATCGCCGCGGCGATCTTTGGCATTGCTTCTTTCACCGACTATCTTGACGGCAAGATAGCAAGATCTCAGAACATCGTCACAGATTTCGGAAAGTTTATGGACCCCATTGCCGACAAGCTTATGGTTTTTGGTGCGTTTCTTTGCTTCCTTGTGGCAGATGCGTACGCACCTTACCGCTATATCTTCGCGGTAATCGTTTTTGTGGTGCTTCTGCGTGAATTTGCCGTCACCTCCATTCGCCTTGTGGCACAAAGCTCGGGAGGAAAAGTTATTGCCGCCAATATGCTCGGCAAGATCAAGACTGTTACCCAGATAATCTTTATTCTTGCGGCGCTTCTTGAAAAACATCTTTTCTTCTTCTGCGAATTTATGGTAAAGTATACCCCCATAACCATCGCTTCCTGCCTTGTTATGTTTGTTTTCACCGTTCTTTCAGGCGCAAACTATCTTCTTGCAAACAAGCAGTATATCGACCCCAAAAAATAATCCTTTTTTCCGAACGGAGAACCATGTATGTTTGAAAAACTGAAATACGATATAGACTCGATCCGCGAGCGTGACCCTGCGGCAAGATCCCGTGCCGAAGTGCTTTTGCTTTACTCGGGACTTCATGCTGTGCTTTATCACAGAGCGGCACATTTTCTCTATCAGCACGATATGAAATTTCTTGCCCGTATGGTGTCTCAGCACGCACGCTTTATGACGGGAGTTGAGATCCACCCCGGCGCAAAGATAGGCAAAGGACTTCTTATTGACCACGGCGCAGGCGTTGTTATCGGCGAAACCGCCGTTGTCGGCGACAACTGTACCATATATCAGGGTGTGACACTTGGCGGTACCGGCAAGGACGTCGGAAAGCGCCATCCCACCATCGGCAACAACGTAATGATAGGCTCGGGAGCAAAGGTGCTGGGGCCCTTTACGGTGGGCGACAATTCAAAGATCGCGGCAGGTGCTGTTGTGCTTAACGAGATCCCGCCCGACTCAACTGCTGTGGGTGTGCCCGCGCGTGTCATATCAAAGAAAAAATCTGCCCCTTGCAAGGATACTCTTGACCAGGTGCACATTCCCGACCCTGTGGCGCAGGAGATCTGCAAGCTTCGCGCAGAGATCGAAGCACTTGAAAAAAGAATCAACGAAATGGAAAAATAACCGAAAGGAAACCAATAAATGAAACTTTACAATTCCGTAACCCGCACAAAGGATGAGTTTGTGCCCATCGATCCGAAAGAAGTAAAAATGTACACCTGCGGCCCCACCGTATATCATTTTGCCCACATCGGAAATCTGCGTTCCTACATCATGGAGGACGTGCTTGAAAAATATCTGCGCTATGTCGGATATCCCGTAAAGCGCGTTATGAATATCACCGACGTCGGCCACCTCTCGAGCGATGCCGACACGGGCGAGGACAAGATGCTTAAGGGCGCAAAGCGTGAAAAGAAGACAGTCATGGAGATTGCAAAATTCTACACCGACGCTTTCTTTGCCGATTGCGAAAAGCTTAACATCAAGATCCCCGACGTTGTCGAGCCTGCCACAGGTTGTATCGACGAGTTTATCAAGGTGATCGAAGGACTTATCGAAAAAGGCTATGCATACGAAGCGGGCGGAAATATCTATTTTGACACCTCCAAGCTTTCGCAGTATTACGTTTTCAACAACTTTGCCGAAGAAGATCTGCAGGACGGCGTGCGCGAGGGAGTTGAAAAGGACGACAACAAGCGCAACAAGGCGGACTTTGTTCTTTGGTTTACAAAATCGAAGTTTGACGACCAGGAGCTTAAGTGGAATTCTCCCTGGGGAGTTGGCTATCCCGGCTGGCACATCGAATGCTCGTGCATTTCGATGAAGCATCTGGGCGAATATCTCGATATCCACTGCGGCGGTATCGACAATGCTTTCCCGCACCACACCAACGAGATCGCACAGTCTGAAGCATACGTGGGACACAAATGGTGTAATTTCTGGTTCCACGTGCTTCATCTTAATACAACGTCCGGCAAAATGAGCAAATCCAAGGGCGAATTTCTTACAGTTTCGCTCCTTGAGAGCAAGGGATATCTGCCGGTCGTCTATCGTTTCTTCTGCCTGCTTTCGCACTATCGCAAGTCGCTTGTTTTCAGCTATGAAAACCTTGATAACGCAAAGGTTACCTACGAAAAGCTGGTGGCAAGGATCGCAAAGCTTGATAAGAACGGCGAAGTTGACAGTGCAAAGTTTGACGAGCTCAAGAAGCTTTTCACCGAGGCTATGGACAACGACATCAACACTTCTCTTGCCGTAACTGCTCTTTACGACGTTTTGAAATCCGACGCAAACGATGCCACAAAGCGTGCGCTTATTGCAGATTTTGACAAAGTTCTCTCGCTTGATCTTCTTGAAAACGCCGAAAAGCTCGGCAAGCAGGACGAAGCTGACGGTGGGGATGACGAGCTTTCCGTAAAGGTAAACGAAGCCATCGCACAGCGCGCTCAGGCAAAGAAAGACAAGAATTTTGCCGAAGCCGACCGCATCCGCGACGAGCTTAAAGCAATGGGTATCGTGCTGGTGGATACCGCCCAGGGAACGACATGGAAGAAAATCTGACTTTTGCCAAGGGCACAAATCCAAACGAGCTTGGTATTCTTCAACTTGCCTACGTGGGCGATGCCGTAATGGAGCTTTATGCCCGCCGCGAAGTGCTTTCGCAGGGGAATTATCCGTCGGGCAAGCTTGTAAAAATGTCCAAGGCTTTTGTTACCTGCGAGGCACAGTCTGACGCCGTAGAGCGGATATTGCCGTATCTTACCGAAAAGGAAGAGTCGGTCTATAAGCGCGGCCGCAATGCCAAGACGCATTTTTCACCCTCCCACGGCGAGTTGATACAGTATCGCAGAGCCACGGGGCTTGAAGCGCTTTTCGGATATCTTTACCTTTCGGGCCAAAACGACCGTGCCGACGAGCTGTTTTCTTTGGCGTATTGCGGAGTGGCAAAAGAGATGGCGGAAAAAATCAAGTGATCTGAGGATGAGAATATGAAAAAAGAAATAGAAACAGAAACAGAAGTTGAAACAGATGTTGAAACAGAAAACGAAAAACTAACCGTTTTTGATGCGGTTCTTGCGGCTCTTTATCTTGTGATAATCGTCATCGGCGTTATCATGTGCACAACCCACGGCCTTGGCGGAACGGTGTGTCATCTCGTCACGCTGACTGTTTGCATCTGGGGCGTGCTTGCCGCAAAGATCCTTAAATACCGCAAAGATATCAAGGACAATATCGGAGAGCTGGTTTTTGTTGCGGTTATGTGTGTGGTATCGGTGCTCACCCTTGTGGGAACACTGATCTGACCGTATATTTTTTATAAAGCGAAAAAAGGACAGAGACCTTTGTGATCTCTGTCCTTTGTTTATTTATGTTTGTCAGTCGTTGTTGATAAACACAAGCACCGCATCGTCGTCGTGCAGGTAATAGCGCATCATTTTTGCCGAGTCGAAGTGGTTCTTCTGATATCTGCCGTAGATGCAACCGAAGATCATGTCCTCGTACTGAACGAAGATATTCTTTTTCAGCACCTCTTCCGAGTTGTCGGGCACGTCGTAAAGATATCCTGTGCATCTGTCGAAAATGTTGTATTCGGTAAGCTCGTTGTAGTTTGCCGAGAGGGAAGAACCGCTGTAAAGTCGCGCCGCCGTGCTGCGATGACGCTCTTGTGTGCCCCATCCAAAACCGCCCATACGCATGATGTTGTATGCCATGTGGACGTTTCTCGTGTATTTCACTTTTGAATCTTTGTCATAGCTTGCACCGCGCAGGTTATAAAACTCTATGCCCCAATGGTTGTATTCCATAAGGTTGCCGTAGTATCTAATGTTTTCCTGGGTACAGTTTGACGTAGCGTTTTGCTGATGGGTGACGGCGGTGTCATATATCTGATACATCCAGTTGTTTTCGACGTAATATCCGTTGCAGCTACCGTATATTTCAACTGCGTTGCCATAGTTGATCGGGCCTCCGCCGTTGAAATTGTCCGAAAGAACCGAGCCGCCAAGCCACGAGAAAACGCAGTTTTTAACTGTGAGATTTCTTGTTGACGAGCTTCCGATGGCATGGGCACCCGTGAATTTGAAGGCAAGGTTGTCAATAACAACGTCCTCGGGGATGCCGTCAATGATATCGTATTGTTCTCCGATCTCGATGGAAGAAAATCTTTCGCCGGGATTGCCCTGTGTTGAATAGATATAAAGCTTTCCGTCCGCTCTGTCGGAATAGAACTGGAGGTCGGTGTCAAGATCAGAAAGTCCCGAAAAGCCGAGAATGTTTTTGTTCATAGGGATGCCGTAGAGCTCTTTGTAGGTGTTTTCCGAATAGTCAAACAGATCGTGGTCAAAACCGATGATGCCGACGTTGTGGAAATTTTCGGTGCAGACGTAAACGTTTTTGTGTTCGGTGGCTTTCCAGAGCTTTGGCTCGGCATAATTCTTTTTGGACTGCATGATAAGGGGCTTTGGACCTTCGCCGTATGCGCCGTAGCTTACGCCGTGGGTGGCGTTGAAGGTGCCGCGGTATATTCCGCCGCGCTCAAAAAGCACCGCATCGCCGTGGCGGAGAGTCAGCCTTTTTATGCCGCCGATGGATTTAAGGGGCTTTTCGGGGGATCTGCCGTCGTTTTTGTCATTTCCGTTCTTTTCGGAAACGTAATATTTTGTGCCTGTTATCACAAGCTCGTCTTTGGAATTAAGAATGTTCTGCTTTACCTTTTGCGAAACCTCGTCTATACCTTGACGAAGCTGGGTGGGGGTGAGGGACGAGCTTTGTTCGTAAAGCCCTGTTACAAGCTCCTTGGTCGTGCCGTCAATACCTGTTGAGTAAACGGGGGTGGGAACGAAAAAGTTTGTCGATGCCGCAATTATCTGACCGTTTGCCCAGTGTCCTTCTGTGTCGGAAAATCTGCTTTGTGCGCCGTCTGCCGCCTGTCTTTTGAGTATGCGGTTAATAACGGTAACCGCCTCTGCTCTTGTGATACCGCGATCTGCGCCAAAGGTTTTGTCGCTGTAACCCGTTATAAATCCTGCCGCAGACATACGCATTATGGCGTCGGCATAAGCTTTTGGAAGCTCGTCTGCAAATTCGCCGTTGTATTTGTATTCGTTGATACCGCCTGCGCAAAGGGCATAAAGAATGCTCACAAATTCGCCGCGGGTCATGGGTTTTGTGCCCTCAAAAAGCTTGTCGATCTTCCAATCTGTGGGAAGTGCGCCGACAGAGTCAAGATATGCCACGGTTGCGTAGTAGTAGGCGTCGTTTGAAACGTCGGTGAAGGTGCAAGGCTCGGAGGTGGTTTCATTTTTTGCAAAGGCATTTTTTGCAAGGGTTGCGGCCTCGGCACGTGTCAAGCCTCCGTCGGGACGGAAACTGCCGTCCTCATAGCCGTTGATGTAGGATTCTTTCGTTGGGGTGAAAGACATGTTGTCCTTGATAAATCTGATAATGTGCTCGCCCTCGGGAAATTGGTTTTTGCCCGACGGGATAGCCTTGCCGTCAAAATATGCAGTGTATCCCGCATCGGGAAGAATATTGTATTCGCCTGCCTTGCCGGTGGAATGGGCAGAGCCGTTTCCGTGGGTGGAAATAACGTACACACCGCCCTTTGCGTTGGGGAAGGAGATGGTGTAGCCCACCGCAGAGTTGTTAAGAATTATCGAACAGTAACCTGGGATGTAGTTGTTGTGGATCTTACTTGCAACCAGCTTGTAAACAACAGTGTCATTGATCTCGATGCGGATATTGCCGTTTATCGTGCCGTTGGTGTGGGTGTCAAGATATGAATCAAATCCCATAATAAGAGATTCGGTGTAGGCGTCTGAAATGGTGATGTCGCAATCGCCGCCCACGCCGTCAGAGGTTTTTGTCACATAGCCGCCGCCAAGATAGATGCTTGCATATTTGCCCGAATCAATGCGAAGCTTCTGGGATCTTACAGTGTCGGCCGTGCCGCCCACCGCACCTGCGTGAAAATAAATATCGCCGTTCACACGAACCTTGTCAAGAATGTTGAATTCGTGACCAAGGGTGTTGATAAAGCAGTAAGAACCGCTTGTGGATATTGTGAGGTGGGAAATATCGACATCGCCCACAAGGTTGATGGTAGAATAGCTGAAGCCTGAGGAAGAAAAAGCCTTGCCGTCCTCGGGATTCATACCTGTGATGGTTATTTTTCCACTGTGGGGATAGTTGAGTATGTTTTTTTCAAGAAATTCGTGGTTTTCCGAGCCGAGCTTGTCTTTTACAACGATGATTCCGCCCTGACGAAGTTCTGCAAAGCATTTTTCAAGGGTCTTGTACGGAAAAGTCTGCGTGCCGTTGCCTGCATCGTTTCCCGATGAGCTGACGAAAACCACCTTTTCCGCCCCATCCGCAGAAACAAAAGAAAAAGGTACCACAGAAATAAAGGTTATCAAACACAGTAACATCAATAGGGCTTTTTTTAGCATAATTTTTGGCTCCTTTCAAATTTCTTTTAAAAGATATAGAACACTATTATACATATTATACATACACCGAGGCATATTGTCAATAAATTTTAGGCACTTTTTCAAACAACCGATTCTTGATGAGGCTCACAGAAAACTGCCGAAAACCGACAGTTTGACATTTTAAAACCCGACACAAAAATATTTCAAAGATTGTATTTTTCTCTTGACAAACGCGCATTTGCGTGGTATAATAACTCTTGCAATAAGGCCTGTTGGTCAAGCGGCTAAGACGCCGCCCTCTCAAGGCGGAAACATGGGTTCGATTCCCGTACGGGTCACCAAAAACAAAGAAGCACTTTGTAAAAAGTGCTTCTTTTGTTTTTGGAACGATGTGTTCCGCATGCGCGGAACGTGTTGCGCACTTCGTGCGTGATGACGGCTTCGCCTTGTGATGTGCCCTTCGTGCGTGAGGCGGAACACATCGCATCACTTTGCGCCTTGGCGCAATACATCACTGTGCAAGAGCAGGTATGCTCTGGCACAACATCACTTGCCCGCAAGGGCAAACATCACTTTTTACAAAAGTTCGAAATTATGCTATAATATAATCGAATGTGAGGTGCTAGTATGGCTGAATCAAAATTGCGTGAATTATCAATGGACTTTTCCGTTGATATTATAAATCTTGTCAAATATTTGAAATCCAATCACGAAACGATTATTGCTAACCAAATCGGCAGAAGCGGTACTTCAATCGGCGCAAATATTCACGAAGCACAGTACGCACAAGGCAAAAAGGATTTTATTTCAAAGCTCGAAATAGCCCTCAAAGAAGCAAGTGAAACAGGCTATTGGCTTGAACTTTTACATAGAACGAACGATATCAATGACCAACAGTATAAAATCTTGTCGGACAAATGCACAACTATCCGTGTAATGCTTGTCTCATCTTGTAGAACCGCCAAGGAGAATGCCAAATGATATATTTAAAGATGCTTTCTTTAGCCGATGGCAGAGAAATCTATGATATGTTGCAAGAAATTGCGGCTAATGATAACGGGTTTCACAATAAAGTCTATGGGATGACTTATGAACAATTCAAAGAGTGGCTTAATCATGAACACTCTGTTGATAACGGTAATTTGGAAGATTGGATGGTACCGCAGACATCGTACTGGCTATATGATAATGGAAAAGTGATCGGATATGGAAGAATACGCCACTATCTAAATGATAATTTGGCAGAGACGAGTGGACATGTTGGTTATGCTATTCGTCAAACAGAACGAAACAAGGGCTATGGAACCAAAATATTGTCTTTATTACTAGAAGAATGTAAAAAGCTGAATATTAAAAAGGTGCAAATTGGGGCAAATGCCAATAATATAGCCTCAAACAGAATCATTGTAAAGAACGGAGGTTTTCTGTTTCGAGCTACCGGAATCAAGAACTTTTATCGCATAGAATTATAGGATGTTTGCATCTTTATCGGCACCTCTACTCAAAAAGAAACGGTCGTTTTGCTTTTGCAAAGCTATGAATTGCTATGTGTTCTAAACCTTTTTCTTGACAAAAGAACATATTTGTGCTATACTGATTTAGAAATTTTTTGTGGGGAGATGTTAAATTTGCTTCCGCTTATAATGTTTATTCTGACTATGCTCTTTGGATTTTTGTCTGTGGGGCTTGCGGTCTATTATCTTGTTCTGAATGTGAAATCCGAAGACGAGATCAAAAAGCTTAAGCTTCACAAGCCGCTTATCGTTCTCATCAATCTGCTTCTTTTTATCGATGTTATGCTGATGTGGATATGCCTTATGGGCTTTAAGGGCAGTGCCATCGGCTACGCCAAGGCAATGACAAACGTTTTCTTTACTTTCTGGATGCTCGTCATCGTGGCAAGCATTGTGGCGATTGTATACCTTAAGAAAAACAAGTCGGTCTTTTGGGACGTTTCCCGCGATTCTGTAAAAAAGCTTATCAACGTTTCCGCCCTCGGTGCTTTTCTTTGTAAGCTCGTCGGAGCTATGGCGTAAATCGTAATATAAAAAAATCGTCCCGATCGTTTTTGATCGGGACGTTATTTTTTTGTCTTATTCAATAAACAGCATCACAGGTTCAAGAGTTCCCGCCGTCTTTTCGATCACAAGGAGATTTCCGTCCTTGTGGAAGGGAAGAGCTTCTTTTTTTCCGTCGCAGGTCAGATATTTTACGCTCGTGCAGTCTTTATCGACGTGCAGAACTATCTCATCAAGCGGATCAAGGCTCAGATTGAATATCGCACAGAAAAGCTCGCCCGAAGTGCAGCGTGCGGCTTTAAGATATATCTCATCGTCGCCCACGCAGTAAACGGGAACATCGCCCGTTTGCGAAAGCATTGATACAAACTGTGCTTTTCTCGACTCGTTAAGCATCGAAAAGGGTGCGCCAAGTCCCCAGACGGTATCGGGAGAACCACAGAAAACGATGCTTGTGCCACCAAGAGAATTTTTGTACATGGTGCATCCGGGGAAAAGCTTTTCGGGGGTTTTTCCTTCAAGAGTATAGCAAACGTAGGTTATGGCACGAACTTTTTCGTCGTTTATCACAAGCTCCTTTGAAGCAAGCTGTGGCACCATGCTCTTGCCGCTTTCCTCAACGATCTCTGCCCGTATAGTTTTGCCACACCATTCACGCACGTCAACGCCGAGGTACTTGCCAAAGCCACGCTCGATCAGCTGTTTTGCCACGTCGGAAGCCACAACAAAAGTGCCTTTGAAAAATTCTTTTATCTCGTCGTCAGAAAATTTCTTCAGGGTGTCCTTGCCCTCCATAAAGACGGCGCCGCCGCTTTTTGACGAGAAATACAGGGGAAGTCCCAGACGTTCAAGTACTTTTCTGCTCCAGTTTTCGTTTTCGGAAATCCACATTTCGTCGCAAAGGTCAAAATACGAATTTGTGGTAAGCGGAATGCGACAACCGAAATACGAAAGAGTGGGATAAAGCTTTTCGAGAGCTTCGTAAAATCTGCGGTATTTTGCCAAAGTTTCGCGGTATTTTTTACCGCTTTCGGGTTCATATGTCGAAAGTCGGGTTATCCAATGCTTTGCTCCTGCCGTTCCCTCAAGTATCGAGCCTGCCATATGCGCATGGAGAAGACGGGCGCTGGTGCTGTATCGGTTTTGCGGACAGGTGTCGGGCTCGTCAAGAAAAACGTCGGCTGTGTCTTTCAGCTTTTCTATCTGCGCTGCGGCGCGGTAGAACACCTCGGTGATCTCTCTGCCGCTGGAATGGAGATATTTTCCGTTGTTAATACGCACCATAACGGGGTTGCCCTTGCCGGCAAGTATCTTTGCAATTTCGGCGGAAACCTCGGGGTTGCTTCCGCAGTTGCAGAAATTTCCGGGGATGGTGGGATCGACGCTGTCAATACCTTCACGCATGGCGCGCGCCGCCTTTAAAAGTGAATCGAACTGTGTTTTCACAAAGATATCGGTGTATTCGCGGCTTTTTTTGTCGCGCTTCAAAAGTGCGTTGTAAAGCTCTTCTCTGGTGAGATTTTCGCCTGAAAGAGAGTTGAATTTTTTCATGTGGCGCTCGCAGGCACAACCTTTGCCTGCGCGGAAGATAAGACGGAAATCGTCATCCACCATGATAACGGAAGGCTTGCTTTTTGCAATGGTGGCAAAAGCGTCTTTTATATGCTCACAAAAATCGTCGTCATCGGGACAAACGGTATTCTGCTTTTTACCGTTGTTCAGATTTGTATACTGAGTAAAAGGAAAAAGCTCCGAAAGAACCCAGCCGTGGCCGATGGTTGCCTGCACGAGAATACCGCAGGAAAGGCCCATTTCAGAAAGCCTTTTGCTGAAAAGATCGTATTTTTCGCAAAATATTTTTGCCTTGTCAACGGGCGGATTGCCCTCGGGCACAAGCGTCATCTTAAAAAGCGCGCAGGTGGCAATTCCTTTTTCGTACTGTTCACGTATATCTTCACATATTTCGTCGATATGGTCAGTGTCAAGGGGCATTATCGAATAGTTATACATAAAAAATATTCCTCCGATTGCTTATTGAGACTATTTTAACATAGGCGTATGAAAATGTCAACCGACCGTATAACGAAAAATTTTCGTATTTTATCATACGGAATTTGGGGCTTCAAGCGCAAAAAACGGCAGAAGCCATAATGCTTCTGCCGTGATTTTTTATTTAAGCATATCTTTTATGATATCGCCAAGAATCTTTATACCCTTTTCGATATCCTCGTTCGAGGGCATCGAATAGTTGAGTCTGAAGCTGTCGGAGGGAGCCGATTCGTCGCAATTGAAGGCGGTGCCGGGAACGACAAAAACCTTCTGCTCAGAAGCGCGGGCGATGAAATCCGAAAGCTTGATGCCCGAAGGCAGAGTACAGAGGATAAAAAGACCTCCCTCGGGACGAGTGAATTTCAACTGCTCGGGCATATACTTATCGAGACAGTCGAGCATCAGATGACACTTTGCACGGTAAAGATCGCGGATCTTTTCAATATGAGCATCGAGATCGTATTTTTCCATGTATTCGGCACAAACCATCTGGAAAAAGATATTTGTGTGAACGTCCTCAACCTGCTTTGCAACCACCATCTTCTGAATAAGCTCGTTGTTTGCACAGGCAAAGCCGATACGCATACCTGCCGAAAGTATCTTTGAGAACGAGCCGCAGTATATTACTCTGCCGTCGGTGTCCATGCTCTTGATGGTGGGCACGTCCTCGCCATCAAAACGCAGATCTCCGTAAGGATTGTCCTCGATGATAACAACGTCATATTTCTGCGCCAGGGCGTAGATCTGTTTTCTCTTTTCAAGGCTTGTGGTGATGCCTGCGGGGTTTTGAAAGGTGGGGATAACGTAGATTATCTTTGCCTTTTCGCCCTCGGCAATAAGAGCCTCTTCAAGCTTTTCAATATTTATTCCGTCGTCCTCAAGAGGAACACCCACAGGGCGTGCGCCGTTGGAGCGGAAAGAGTTGAGCGATCCGATGAAGCTGGGGTTTTCGCAGATAACAGCATCGCCGATGTTGCACAAAGCTTTGCAGGCAAGCTCAATACCCTGCTGACCGCCCGAGGTGATGATCGTTTCATCATCGTCGGTGCCCACAGAGAACTTTTCGGAAATTCTTTTCTTAATAAGCTGTCTGAGCTTGGGATAACCCTCGGTCACGCTGTACTGAAGCGCGGTGACGGCATCGTTTTCAAGAATGTTTGCCGATATCTCCTTTATTGCCTCAATGGGGAAAGATTCGGGGGCAGGATTGCCTGCGGCAAAAGAGATGGCACCGGGAGTACCGAGACTTTTGAATATTTCACGGATGGCAGAGGGTTTCATCACTGCCATCTTGTCGGATATTTTGTACTGCATAGTTTTCCTTCTTTCGCTTTTTAAAATGCGGAATCAAGAGGCTTTATGCCGTTCTGCGAAAGAACGGTAACCGTCTCTTCGGGCTTGTCGGTTTTCATAACAACGCACGCGCCGTTTTCTTTGCCGCCAACAAAGGCATAAAGGTATCTTACAGAGATGCCCTCTGTCTTGAGAAGAGCAATGATCTTTGAAAGTCCGCCGGGGGTATGATCGAGGGGAACGGCGATGGCATCGGTGATCTTTACGGTAACACCTGCATCAACAAGCAGTTCCTTTGCTTTTGCGGGATCGCTTACGATCATACGCATAAGGCCGTAGTCTGTGGTGTCAGCAATGCTGAGAGCCTTGATGTCGACGTGATTGTTGCCAAGGGTTTCAAGGATGTCGGCGATTCTGCCGAATTTGTTTTCAACAAAAATTGTAAGCTGTTTTACAAACATATCGGTTCCTCCTTAATCAGTGAAGCTTTCTGTTGTCAATAACTCGCTTTGCCTTGCCTTCACTTCTGGTGATCGATTTGGGGTTGACAAGGTGCACCTTTGCGCCAATTCCAAGGGCAGAGCGGATCTTGTCGACAATGGATTTTTCTATGCTTGCGATCGAGCTTACCTCGTCGTGCATAAACTCTTCGCTCATTTCTACATTGACGTCAAGGGTATCGGTGTTGTTCACACGGTCAACAATGATCTGATAGTTGGGAGTAATAGCGCCGCCCACGTTGAGAAGAACTTCTTCGATCTGGGACGGGAACACGTTTACACCGCGGATAATAAGCATATCGTCGCTTCTGCCTGTGGGCTTGTTCATACGGATATGTGTTCTGCCACAGCGGCAGGGTTCGTAATTGAGCGAGCAGATGTCGCGGGTACGATAGCGGATCACGGGGAAGCCTTCTTTTGCAAGGGTTGTGAAAACAAGCTCGCCTGTGCTTCCTTCGGGAAGAACTTCGCCTGTGTCGGGATCGATGATCTCGGCAACGAAAAGGTCTTCGCAGATGTGCATTCCGCACTGATATTCACATTCATACGAAACGCCGGGACCCTGGATCTCGGAAAGTCCGTAGATGTCATAAGCCTTGATGCCAAGTCCCTGCTCGATGGCGTGGCGCATATCCTCTGTCCAGGGTTCTGCACCGAAAATGCCTGCCTTAAGCTTGATCTTGTCTTTAACTCCCGCTTCTGTCACTGCTTCTGCAAGATACATGGCGTAGGAAGGAGTACAGGTTATCATGGTCGAGCCAAAGTCTACCATCGTTGTGATCTGGCGCTGGGTGTTGCCTGCCGAGATCGGAATAACTGTCGCACCGAGAAGGCTTGCGCCGTCGTGGATACCAAGACCGCCTGTAAAGAAGCCGTAGCCGAAGGCGTTCTGGATAAAGTCGTTTTTGTCAGCACCTGCAGCGGTTAGGGCACGGGCAACTGTTTCTGCCCAGTTTTTAAGGTCGGTTTCGGTATAACCGACAACGATCTGCTTGCCTGTGGTGCCGGAGGATGCGTGCACTCTCTTTATGTTTTCCATCGGCTCTGCAAAAAGGCCGTAAGGATAATAATCGCGCAGATCCTTTTTGTAAGAGAAGGGAAGGAGGTGGAGATCGTCGATGCTCTTTATATCAGAGGGTTTTACACCCGAAACATCCATTCTGTTGCGGAAGCATTCGACACGCTCGTACATGCGGTTGACCTGCCATACAAGTCTTTCGGATTGAAGTTTTTTCAGTTCATCTCTCGGCATGGTCTCGATCTTGGGATTGCGAATCATTGGATTTCTTCCTTTCTTAATGTATAGTCAGATTTATTAAAGATTGTAGCCGAGATCGAAAGCCGCAAGATTTACGTCAAGGAATTTGGCGGGAACTGTGGTTTTGATGGTTTCAATCCATTTTTCATATGGGATTTCTGTGTTTTTTGCCATAACGCCGATGAGAACGACATTTACTGCCTTGATGGTGCCCGCCTGTTTTGCAAGCGAAAGGGCATCAACACAGGTAAGGTCTGTCTTTTCCCCGATCTTCTTTTCGATTTCTTCGGGATACTGTGCCGCACCTGTGATTACGGGCATGGGGTTGATCTTTTGGGTATTCAGGATCATTTTTCCGCCCTTTTTCACAAAGGGAAGTGCTCTGTATGCTTCGAGAAGCTCAAAGGCAAGAACAATGTCTGCTTCTCCCTTGTCGATGATGGGAGAATATACCTTGTCGCCGTATTTAACGTATGTAACAACGCTTCCTCCGCGCTGGCTCATTCCGTGAACTTCGGATACCTTTACGTCATATCCGAGGCTTGTGGTGAGGTTGCCTAAGATTCGGCTTGCAAGAAGGGTTCCCTGTCCGCCGACTCCGACGATCATAATATTCTTTGTCATGGTCAGTTTTCCTCCTTTGTGATGGCACCGAAGGGACATACGTTGATGCAAAGTCCGCATCCGTTGCACTGGGTCTCGTCGATAAATACTTTTCCGTCACGGACAGAAATTGCGGGACATCCAAGCTTCATACAAAGCTTGCAGTTGCGGCAATTGTCGCCGATCTTGCAGTGACCCGTGTATTTAACTGTTTTAAGCAGAGCGCAGGGGCGCTGGGCGATGATTACAGAAGGCTCGTCCGCTTCTGTTTCTGCCTTTACCACCTTTTCAAAATTCTTGACGTCAAAGGGATCTGCAACGACCACTCTGTCAATGCCGCAAGCCTTGCAAAGCTCGATAAGGTTGACCTGCTTTGTGGGTTCGCCCTTGATGGTACGGCCTGTGGTGGGGTTATCCTGGTGACCTGTCATACCTGTGATCGAGTTGTCAAGGATGATGACAGTGTTGATGCCCTTGTTGTATACGATGTCGATAAGTCCTGTGATACCCGAGTGCATAAAGGTCGAATCGCCGATAACAGAAACCAGCTTCTTTGCAAAATCGTTGCCTCTTGCCTTTGCCATACCCAAAGCGGCGCTGACAGAAGCACCCATACAGATGGTGGTGTCAACCGATGCAAGGGGAGCAACTGCGCCGAGAGTGTAGCATCCGATATCGCCCGAAACGGTAAGACCAAGCTTTTTGAGAACGTAGAAGGTTCCTCTGTGGGGACAGCCTGCACACATAACGGGGGGACGGACGGGAATGTTTTCGGAAATTTCAGCACATTCGGGAGCATCCTCGCCGAGTACTGCTTTCTTTATCATTGCGGGGGTGTATTCGCCAAGAAGGGTAAAGGCTTCTTTGCCGATAACCTTTACGCCAAGGGCTCTTACGTGCTCTTCGATATAGGGGTCAAGCTCTTCGATGATGTAAACTGTGTCGCAGGATGCGGCAAAATCAAGGATCTTCTTTTCGGGAAGGGGATAAACCATGCCGAGCTTTAAGTAGTTTACCTTGTCGCCAAGAGCTTCCTTTGCGTACATATATGCAATGCCTGCTGTGATAACGCCGATCTTTGCGCCGTTGTTTTCAACGGCGTTAAGCTCGCATGTTTCGGCGTATTCCACAAGGTCTGCTATGCGCTTTTCAACGTCAACGTGGCGTTTTTTCGCGTTGGCAGGCATCATAACGTTCTTTGCCGGGTCTTTTACATAGTCTTTAAGCTCGTCGTTCTTTCTTTCGCAAAGCTCCACAACGCTCTGCGAGTGGGAAACTCTTGTGGAAAGACGGATGAATGCGGGGGTGTCATACTTTTCGGAAAGATCAAAGGCGATCTTTGTGTATTCCTTACATTCCGAGGAATCGGAAGGCTCGAGCATCAGAATTTTTGACGCCTTTGCGTAGTGTCTGGAATCCTGCTCGTTCTGGGACGAGTGCATTCCGGGGTCGTCGGCAACGCAGAAAACAAGTCCGCCGTTTGCACCGATATAGCTGACGGTGAAGACGGGGTCTGCCATAACGTTGAGTCCAACGTGCTTGCAACAGGACATGGCGCGTGCGCCGCCGATGGAAGCGCCGATGGCAACTTCTGCCGCCACCTTTTCGTTGGGGGACCATTCGGCATATATTTCGTCGTATTTAACAATGTTCTCGGTTATTTCGGTGCTGGGAGTGCCGGGGTAAGATGCGACAACGCGCACACCCGCCTCGTAAGCACCGCGGGCAATTGCCGCGTTTCCGAGCATAAGCTCTTTCATACTGTTTTTCTCCTTTGTATTTGATCAGTTGTTAATCTGCTTTGCAACAAGGCTTTCGCCGCAATAGATCTGGCGAAGCTTGGGTTTTTCGATCTTGCCGGTGGGGTTGCGGGGAATATCGGCAAAGATGATGTGACGGGGGCGCTTGTACTTGGGAAGTTCAAGACAGAAATCTGCCACCTGCTTTTCGGTAAGGTCAAAGCCTTCGCGAACTTCGATGATGGCGGCTGCCGCCTCACCAAGACGGGAATCGGGCAGACCGATAACGGCAACGTCCTTTATTTCTTCCATCTTGCGCAGGAAATCTTCGATCTGAACGGGATAAAGGTTTTCGCCGCCCGAAATAATGACGTCTTTCTTTCTGTCAACAAGGAAAATAAATCCGTCCTCGTCCTCCATTGCCATGTCTCCTGTGTAGAGCCATCCGTCGTGAAGAACTTCGTTCGACGCCTTTTCGTCCTTGTAATAACAGGTCATAACGCCGGGTCCTTTTACGCAAAGCTCGCCAACTTCGCCACGCTCAACGGTGTTTTCGTGCTCGTCAATGATCTTGATCTGCCAGCCGTAGCCTGCCTTGCCGATGGCACCGACCTTGTGGGGGTTTTCAACGCCAAGATGCACGCAACCGGGGCCGATCGATTCGGAAAGACCGTAGTTTGTGTCATACTGATGGTTGGGGAAGTATTTGAACCAGCGCTTGATAAGGCTGGGGGGAACGGGCTGAGCACCGATGTGCATAAGTCTCCACTGGGAAAGGGCGTATTCGTCAAGCTTTATTGCGCCCGAGTCGATGGCATCAAGAATATCCTGTGCCCACGGAACGAGCAACCATACAATGGTACATTTTTCGTCGGATGCCGCCTTTATGATCCAATCGGGGCGCACACCCTTGAGAAGCACGGCTTTGCCGCCGACCACAAGGCTTCCGAACCAGTGCATCTTTGCGCCCGTGTGATAAAGGGGAGGAATGCAAAGGAAAACGTCGTCGTGGGTCTGTCCGTGGTGGTTCTGTTCGGTAAGGCACGCGTGCACAAGGCTACGGTGCTTGTGAAGGATCGCTTTGGGAAATCCCGTGGTGCCCGACGAGAAATAGATTGCTCCGTCGTCGTCATCCGTAATGGTGACGGCAGGCTTGTGGGACGAGCAGAAAACTATGTAGTCCTCGAAGCAGTCCGCAAAGGTGGGGCAGTCCTCGCCGACATAGAAAAGATGCTTTACGTCGGGGATCCTGTCGCATATTTCTTCGATTCGTCCGACAAATTCGGGGCCGAAGATAAGAATCGAAACGTCAGCCTTGGAAAGACAGTATTTTATCTCCTCGGCGGTGTATCTGAAGTTCAAGGGAACTGCAACCGCGCCGGCCTTGAGTATACCGAAATATGCGGGCAGCCATTCGATCGAGTTCATCATGAGGATCGCAACCTTGTCGCCTTTTCTCAATCCGCGCGAGAGCAGAAGATTGGCAAAGCGGTTGGCTTTTTTGTCAAAATCGCCCCAGGTAAGCTCGCGGCGCAAAGGTTCGCCGGGAACAGGCTGCATCAGCGAATATTCACGCCAGGTGATGCGGCTTTCGGGGCGGAATTCGGGATTTATCTCCACAAGGCTCACTTCGTCCTTGTATTCCCGGGCGTTTTTTTCAAGAAATTCTGTAATTGGCATTTTCTTTTCTCCGTGTTTTATGTAAATTAAATTTTACAGTTTTTTGAGAAGGCTGTATGCCGACATGGCGGTGTTTTTGAAACAAACTATGCCGTTGTCGACAAGTCCCGCTTCAATCGAAACATTCTGCTCTTCGTAATCTGCCTCGCGGAGAACTTCAAAAAATCTCTTGTAGTTTTCTCCGTCGTAGGGGCGGGGATAGCGGCGCTTGTTGTTGTAGCTTGCCACATGCACGTGCTTGATATATCCCTTGTAGTCCTTAAAGCTTTCTATATCCTCGCCGTTGTATCTTACGTGGTAAAAATCAATAAGGGTGAAAACGTTGGGCTTGTTCACTGCCTTTACAACGCGCATCGAATCGGCAACAGTGTTTACTATGTTGCATTCGGAATAGTTAAGGGGCTCGATGGCAAGGATCTTGCCGTATTTGTCAAAAATGGGGGATATGGTCTCGGAAATAAGCTGAGCAAACTCGTCGTATGCCTTTTCTATGCTGTAACCTTCGGGGGTTGTGCGTGCTCCGCCACTGCCAAGAACGCACACCTTTGTTTTTAAGGGGGCGATCTTTTCAAAGCTTTCGTTGAGATATTCCGATATTTTGACCTTGTCGGCATCTTTGCCAATCAGCTTTATGTCGGGGGGAAACATTCCGTTGGTGCTGATGCAGGGAAGTTTTATGTCCGAAAGAAAGTCTGCAAAATCAGAAACGGTCTCAAAGCTCCAATCGAGAGTAGCCGCAAGGGAGGTTTCGACAAAATCGTAGCCTATTTCTTTCGCAATCTTCAATCTGTCTTCCTGACCCGGACGAACGCCTGCTATACCTAATTTCATAATATATGCTCCTTCGTGTAAAATCAAAAAATTTCCACTTATAAATGTACATTATAATTATAATACTGCAGGTTGTTTTTGTCAATAGTCGATTTGTGTCCTTTTTGGATGTTTTCACCAATGTGGCACATCGGGTTATGGCAAAAACGCTGATATTTTTGAAAAATATTGTAATATGACAAAAAAACAGTTATAATATTTCTATTGTGTATTCAGATAAAATGGCGTATTGTGTGAAATAATAAACCTTTTAAAAATCAAGGAGGTCCCGATGAAAAAATCAAACGTAACAAGGCTTGCAACAGTTTTGTGCATCCTTGCTTCATCGTTGTTTGTTCTTTGTGCCTGTGCGGCACCCCAAAAGAGCTTTGAACTTTCGGTGATGATGACAGAAAGCGACGGAGTGACCGTGAAGAGCGAAAACCCGATAAAGGTCGCCTACGGAAAATCCGCAAGCTTTGATATCGAAATAGAAAAAGGACTTGAGCTTATCGACGTTCTTTGCGACGGCAAAAGCACAGATGATTATACCTTTGAAGACGGTAAACTCACCTTAAAGCAAATAAAAGCCCCTGTTTCGGTACGTCCCGTGGCGGGCGACAGCTCGAAAAAAGTAGTCTACGAGGTGTTTTCCACAGCACGTCGCGGAGGCGGTGTAAGTCCTTCTGTGGGACGAGTTTTAAAGGGATCGGTCATCACATTCCGCGCTTCTCCCAACAACGGCGCGATCTTTAACGGCTGGTCGCAGGACAAACCCCTTTCCGAGGGAGGAAAACTGCTCTCGCGCGAAGAACAGTTTACCATGACCATGAAGGCTAACGTTAATATCTACGCAAATTACGACGATTCAAAAGTCCCGAAGGTCGTGAAAAAAGATCCCCAGCTTCCGCCTGTTGTGAAGCCCGACAAAAAACCTCAGGGTATCCCGGAGATTCCGAGAAACGAGCTTGTACAGATAGTTTACAGCGCCAACGGCGGAATCTGCTCTGACGGAAGCGAGCTTTTAGGCACCGATTTCTGTATTGATTATCACGAAATGGCAAATTCTCTTCCCGAAACGGGTGAATTTTCGCTTTCCGGTTTTGCCCATGTGGGATACAACACCGAACCCGACGGCAGCGGAGAATATGTCGGCATGGGACACAAATTCGCATTTGTGCCCGACGACATCACCTATCTTTACTGTATGTGGGAAAAAGAAACTCCCGTGCACGAATTTACATATAAGCTTTCTGATGGCGAAAACCCCTACGTTATAATCGAAAAATTCATCGGCACCGAGGACAGTGTTTATATTCCCAAATACATTGAAGGTAAAGCGGTCGGCGCCATTGCGGCAGACGCTTTCCGCGGGGGTTCGGTTTCTTTCGTATACATTCCCTCCACAGTAAGACTTGTGGAAAAGGGCGCTTTTGCAGACTGCAAAAACCTTACCGAGATCACCTACTTCGACTCGATCCTTTCAATGGGCGACGCCTGCTTCGAGGGAAGCCCCGTGAAAAAAGTAAACCTTCACGCCGCGTCATATCCGCGCTATCCCGACAGCGACCTTTCTTTTGCTAAGAAGTATGAACGCTTTGCGGCTCACGGCGACAGACCGCGACTTATCATCGTTTCGGGTTCGAGCAAGCATTTTGGCTTTGACTCTGACTATGCCGAAGAGCTCCTTGGCGGAAAGTTCAGCGTTGTAAACTATGGCAACAACGCACAGATGAACGTTGTTTTCTATCTCGAGGCTCTTTCAAATCTTGCCGATACCGATGATTATATCCTCTTTGCTCCCGAGCAGTACGGACCGTATTGCTATACCGTAAACGGCAATCCCGATATGACGGCGCTGACCTTCCAGGGATGCGAATCGTGCTACAACCTTGTTTCTTACGTTGACGTTACGAAATATACAAAATTTTTCGACAGTTACACCCAGTATTCATCCCAGAGAATGCGCATGGGACAAAAGAGCTACGAGGCTCGTTCGTATCAGATCGACGAATACGGCGATTGTTCCATTTCAAGAAAAAATTACAATTCCGACAAATACCGCAACGGCGCAAACGGCACTTTCTACTTTAAGGCAGACACTATCCCCGTGGACTTTGCGGCAAACGTAAACCGCATTCTCGGCATTGCACAGTCAAGAGGCGTTTCGACCTTGCTCGGATATCCTCCGTACAACATCAATGCCTGCGATCCTTCCACCCTTAACGACGAGGGATACGAAAATTACAACAACGACATGAAGAAGGTTATCAACGCTCCCCTTATTTCTGACGTAAAGAATTATATCATGCAGGGCAAATATTTCTTCAACACCGACTATCATCTGATGGAAGAAGGCGCAATGATGCACACCGAGCAGGTGGTTGCCGATTTTGCCGCCTTTATCGAATGAGAAAGCGAGGCAGATCAAGAACATGGACCTTATTTTTATCGAAAAACCTATTCTTTCACTGCTGGTGCTTGTGCCCGCACTTGTGCTTCACGCGGTGGCGTACATACTTCGCAACCACAAATTCGGCAAAATAGTCGAAATAATAAACGTCGCTTTCCACAGTGCTTCCATCTTTGTTCTGTGGATTATGGGCGGAGGCTTTGAGGATGCTCTCGTTTTCGTGCTTTTCTCGAGCGTACTTGCTCTTTTGCGCCACAGACCTGCGCCCGAAAAGAAGGGAGGAGAGAATAAATGAATTTTAATTCGATCGAATTTCTCATTTTCTTCCCGATAGTGATGTTCTTTAACTTTGTCGTTCCGACAAAGTTCAGGCTTGTTCCGTTGCTCGCTATGAGCTATTATTTCTACATGAGCTGGAACCCCGAGCTTGTGTTCCTTATTCTTTTTACCACGGTGGTTTCGTATCTTTCGGGGCTTATCATCGAAAAGACCGAAAGTGTCGCAAAACGTAAGGTATGGCTTGCCATATCGATCGTGGCATCCCTTGCAGTGCTCTTTTTCTTCAAATATTACAACTTCCTTGCAGGCGGTGTTTCGTCGATCTTCTCGCTCTTTGGCGGCAAGGCGGATTTCACCATCGAAGGGCTTGTTCTTCCGGTCGGTATTTCATTTTATACCTTCCAGACCCTTTCGTACAGTATCGACGTGTACAGAAAGCGCATCCCTGCCGAGCGCAATTTCCTTTATTATGCGCTTTTCGTTTCGTTCTTTCCCCAGCTTGTGGCAGGTCCGATCGAGCGCCCCGAAAACCTTTTGCCTCAGCTTAAGGCAGAGCACAAGCTTAATCTTTCCGACCTTTCGATCGGCGCAAAGCGCGCTGTATCCGGATTTTTCAAAAAAATCGTAGTGGCGGATATTGCAGGTACCTACGTAAACGGAGTTTTCAACAATCCCGACAACGCAACGGGAGCTGCGGTTATTGTTGCATCCATGCTTTTTGCGGTGCAGATCTATTGTGACTTTTCGGGTTACACCGATATTGCCATCGGTTGCGGAAGAATGATGGGTTATCGTCTGATGCAGAATTTCGACCGTCCTTATTCTGCCACCAACATAAAGGATTTCTGGTCGAGATGGCACATCAGCCTCACCAGCTGGTTTAAAGACTATCTTTACATTCCCCTTGGCGGTAACCGCAAGGGCAAGGCAAGAATGTACGTAAACCTTTTCATTGTTTTCCTTGTCAGCGGTCTTTGGCACGGTGCGGATATGACCTTTGTTATTTGGGGCGTTTTGCACGGCATTTACCGCGTTGTCGGCGCGGTCACGGCAAAAAAGCGCGACGGCATATACGCAAAAATGGGACTTGATGTAAATTCAAAGCCCGTGCTTGCTTTCCGACGTGCCATCACCTTCCTTCTCGTTTGCTTTGCGTGGATTTTCTTCCGTGCAAACAATACGGGCGAGCTTTTGGTGCTTCTTTCAAAGCTTTTCACAGATTTCGGTGCGACAAGCGTGATTTCCGATATGGGCTTTACACTTTCAAGCATTCTTATTCTTGTTCTTTCT
The DNA here is from genome assembly GCA_017549365.1 of Clostridia bacterium. Classification (GTDB taxonomy): domain Bacteria; phylum Bacillota; class Clostridia; order Oscillospirales; family CAG-382; genus UMGS1052. The sequence continues at coordinate 18,334 of JAFYUZ010000014.1, read as the reverse complement.
TTCGTTCTTCTTTCTATGATCGACAAAAGATATACCTACGGAAGATATGACAACCCGACGGGCGAAAAAATAGGCGTTGATGCCGCAACGTTTATGGTGTGGGCCGTTATTTTCGCATGGATACTTATACTTGGCGGCGATGCCACAAGCTCGATAGCTTCGGGCGGTGCTTCGGCGTTCATCTACTTCCAGTTCTGAGAAAGGGGATCGTATATGAAAAGAATAATTACGGCAGTTTTGTGCATTGTCCTTATGATCCTGCCCTTTGCGGCTCTCGGATACACCGCTTTTGGAAAGATTCCCGTGCAGTATGACGAAACGTTTATGGGCGAGTTTTCGGAAAAACACGAAAGACTAAAAACTGTTGAAAGCCCCAAAATAATTCTTGTTGGCGGAAGTAATCTTGCCTTTGGCGTTGATTCGGCGCTTCTTGAAGAATATACGGGTATGCCTGTTGTAAACTACGGACTTTATGCAAACCTCGGCACCAAGGTAATGCTTGATATGTCGAGAAAATACATCGGTCAGGGGGATATCGTCGTTATCTGCCCCGAAACCAACGAGCAGACCTATTCGCTTTATTACAACGCCGACAGTATTTTGCAGGCGTATGACAGCGATCCTTCGATGCTGCTTGATGCCAAGATAACCAACGCAGGCAAGCTGATAGGCGCTCTGCCGTCGTTTGCATCAAACAAGCTCAGCTTTTATCTTTCTGATACAAAACCTTCGTCGGCGGATATTTATGCCAAAGAGTCTTTTGACGAATACGGCGATATCTATGTTGAACGTAAATTCAACGAAATGCGCAGTGATTATGACACGGCAATGCCGATAAATATTTCCACCGAGATCATTGGCGACGGCTTTATATCTTATCTCAACTCTTATGCGCAAAGCGCAACAAAAAAGGGAGCACAGGTGTTTTTCAGCTTTTCTCCCATGAATTCCCGCGCTGTCAAGAGCAATGATGCTCAGAAAGAAGAATTTTATCGCTATCTCGGTGAAAATCTTGATTTTCCCATTATCAGCGACATCAATGATTACATCCTTGAATCGGCGTATTTTTACGATACCAATTTCCATCTCAATACCCGCGGCGCAAAGTTCAGATCGGCACTTCTTGCCGATGATATCAGAAGAGCCTGCGGTATGACCGACTTTGTCGAAACGATAAAGTATACCTCCATCAGCCGTCCCGAAAACTATTTTGGCGATGAAGAGGACAAGGACGACGAGAATGCAAAGTATTTTACTTTTGAAAAAACAAGCTCAGGTCTTGTTATAACCGGCCTTACCGACGATGGCAAAAAACAGTCCACCCTCACCGTGCCGAAATATTCCGAAGGTGTGGCGGTAACAGAGCTTGCGGGCGGTGCACTTTCGCAGAGCGGAGTGCTTAAAACGCTGATTGTTCCGGACGATTCAAATCTCGAAACCTTCGGCGAAAAGGCGTTTGACGGCTGCAAGATGTTAAAGAGGATCGAGCTTTATCTGCTTCCATCAAAGATCACTGCCCACGCAAAAGCTTTTGAAGGTATGAATTCCGATTGCCTCATTTACGTCCCCGAAGAAAACTTCGGCGTTTTCACGGGTGACTATTTCTGGGGCGGTATGATGAGATACGTTGCAAAGCTTGGAGAGTGAAAAATAAGATAAAACGCGAAACTGACGGTGTGCAACAAAAGGCACACCGTCAGCTTTGATTTTTCCTGTTTTTTCAAATTAGCCCTTGACAAACGGCAGATTTTATAGTATTATATTACTGTTCGGAAAGCGAGCTTTCCGGATAGGGTACGCCCCCGTAGTAAAGTGGATATTACAAGCCCCTCCTAAGGGTTAGTCATCGGTTCGACTCCGGTCGGGGGTGCCACCTCACTTAAAGCGCAACAGAATATGGAGGCATAGCTCAGCTGGTTAGAGTACTTGCTTGACATGCAAGGGGTCAGTGGTTCGAGTCCACTTGTCTCCACCAGAAAAAGACCGTGACTTTGATAAAAAGTTACGGTCTTTTTCAATGATGTTTGCCTGCGGCAAATGATGTTGGCTTCACCAATGATGACGGCTTCGCGAATGATGCGTGGCTCCGCCACATTTTATGGCAAACATCGCATCATTGCGGAACAAAGTGGAGCAACATCATATTTGCGAAGCAAATATATCATATCGCCGTAAGGCGATGCATCATTTGACATAAAAAGACGAAAGGTCCCGAAGCTATGCTTTGGGACCTTTTTGGTATCTTTTTCAAAGAGGTGAGTTTTTTATCGGGTATTATTTCAGATTATATTCATCGGTGAAAAGCTCGGGGATCTCTTTCAGCTTGCGCATCATATAATCGGCTTCTTTCACGGCATCGACAAGATGACATTCTGCCGAGCCGAACTTTTCCACCGTTACAATTCCCGCATCTATAAGCTCTTGCTGAACTTTGATATAATAATGATTGTGCCCCGGCACGTGGCGCTTGAATTCAACGGGAAATCTGTTTCCGTCATAGTCTACCACCGTGTATTTCCATATGTACGGCACAAACAGACCGGGTATTTCAGCGTGATCCTCAATAACGTGCAAAAACGTATTGCAGCACATAGTCGTTCCCAAAAACAGGATCTTGGCATTTCTGTCATAAAGCTTTCCCCAGGGTGAATTCCAATTCAAAGGAGTTTCTGCTTTTTCATGATCTGCACAAAAGCTTTTGGCATCTTTGCCGTAGGCGCACACGGAAGAAGTGGGGCAAAGCGAGCGAACGACATTTTCGCGTTGTCTGAATATTTCGGGGATGATTCCCAGACCGTGACAAGGCGTTGTTTTGACGTCAAACTCGTTTCCGTAAGGCTTGAACCCTTCGCCCGGTTCTTCCCACGGGGGACAAATGTCTCCATCGTCGTTTAACCAATATCCCAGCTTCCAGCTCATTGCGGGAAACACCGCAAGACCTTCTTTGCCGAAATATTCTATGAATGCGTCCACCACGGTATCGGCACCGCCCTCAACACCCATTTCGCCCGCAATGTGTTTGTATGACGAATGAACAAAAACCGTATCTGTCGGTTTGAGTCCCATGTTTTTCAAGTCGTTTATCAGATCGTTTTTAGTGTACATTTCAATCCTCCTTCTGTTTTTCTGCAAAAATTGCCGCAAAATGCTCGAAAACAGGAAGTTTTCCCGATTTTTCAAACACGAATTTTTTTCCGTCGGCCCAAGCTTTTGTGATTTTAAAATCGTCGCCAACGTCCCAATTTACGCTTGAAACATCCTGATCAACACCGAAATTTCTGATAAAAAGCAACTTTTTATCGGTGTTTTCAAAAATATCACAGCTGACAAACTGATGGCGGTCCTGTGTGTTTACATATACGTTATGGAACTCAACACCACTGTTCAATTTTTCTTTTGTAAAATAGTTTTTCCACCATGATGCAAGATAATAGTCGCGATATTGTCCAAAACGTCCTATCGCATCCGATACTCCGATATAAAGAATGTTATCTCTTGTTGTTATTGCGGGGGTGCCGTCGTTATACAGCAAAACGGGCGTGCCGTTTGCTTCGATATAATGTCTTCCTGAGGAGGGAATTCTTATGTAACAATGATTGTAATCGTCCGAATCGGGGGAGGAAATAAACTCCGCTTCAGACAGAGCGGTGGCAACACCTGCCGCATCTTCGATCTCTTCGCAGCATTTTCCTATGACAACAACCTTTCCTCCGTCCTTGATATAGCTTACAAGAGCTTTTTCTTCCTCGTGCGAGATCTTTTTTACCGAATCAAGCACTATAAGTTTTTCTTCGGATGCGCAAGTAGGCATTCTGCTTATGATCTTGACGGGTATTGTTGCCGCGTTGAAAACCTCGTGCAATCCGAAAATATGCTCGACGGGATAGCTTCCGTACATATACTCGTTGTTCATATGCTCGGGATAATATATGGCACAGTCCGCACTGTGCTTTGTTCCCTGCATAAGAGGTCTTAATATTTCAACGTAGTCCATCGCCTTTATGGCAAATTCGCGTCTTGCATCAACCGTGTGAGACTCCCTGTATACGCTGTATACGGGTGCGCCGATATTCAGTTCTTTTTTCCACAAGGGAAGCTCTTCTGCCATAAATCCATAGCAGAAAAACGATATTCCCCACGGGGTAAGGGTTGACAAAATGGTGTCGGCTATACGCTTTGGCGTTGCATCGGGAAGCCTTCCCGCACCGTATTCGTGATAAAAATGTGTGTCTGCCATGCAGGGCATATTGTTTGTGTTGCCCATAAGAAATTCGGTTTCGAATTTAAAACAATATGGGTTTGGGTTTAGCGGGGGATGCAACTGCAGATTCAGCATGTCAAGGTCTTCCACCTTATCCATAAGGGATATGTTTCCCTGAGGGTAAACGCTTGACGGTTGGAAATAGCTGTCAGAGCTGAGCTTTGCAAGGGGATAGTGCATGAGCGGAAGCCCGTATTTTTGTTTCAGATGTCTTGCAAGCTTTTTGTACATTGTCAAAAAAAGCTCTGCAATAAAGTCAAAGGTCTTTCTTTCAAGCGCCTTGTCGGCATACATCTGCTCGGGAGAGGGCATTTCGTATCCAAAAGACTTTTTCCATGCCTCTTTTGTGTATTTGTCGTAAGATATCGAAGCGCCGTTTTCGGCAGGCATACAAAATCCCTTGAAGCTTTTGTGATGACCGAATTTTTCGTACAAAGCGTCGTATTTTTCCACAAGATAGTCAAGAGTATATGGGCAGGCAGGGGCAAGGCCTACTCTTCCGTAGCGGTATGTGGTTCCGTTAAAAAAAGTACCCATTCCGTCCTTGTGTTCAAGCATAAAAGCTTCGTCCATCATTCCTGCTTCGGGCAAAAACGCCATATCGTATTTGTCAGCGGCAAGAAAACATTCTTCAATGGGATCGCGCGGTTCGTCTTTCCAGTAGCTGCTTCTCGGAAACTTATCGCTTTTCCATAAAACGCCGTCTGTGCAGTTCCAGGTTTCCAGCAAAGCCGCATAGTCAAAATGAAGATTGTGTTTCATATCCTCAAAGCTTTTGTCGGCATATCCCACGGGAAAAACCTCGGGCGTGCGGACCAAAAAAAGTGTGCCGGTGTTAAATTTTGTAAAATCAAGTGGCATTTTTTTATTCTCCTTTTTCAAAAGCTTCGATGGCCTTTTGCATATCGTTGTCATACTTCAAAAGAAGCCTGTCTGCTTGCTCGTAAGAAATTTTGCAAACCTCAGCAACAATGCTTCTTGCTCTTTTCACAAGCTTTTTGTTACTCGGCTTCATGTAGGTCATCTGATTTCCCGTTACCCTGCCGAGTTTTATCATGGCAATCGTGCTAAACATATTCAAGACCAGCTTTTGCGCTGTTCCCGCCTTCATTCTTGTCGAACCGCCGATCACCTCGGGGCCTGTTATTACATTTATCGCATGATCGGCGTATTCTGTTATTCTTCCCGACTCGTTGCACAAAAAAGCAATCGTGACACAACCCACTCTTTTTCCTTCTGACAATGCGCCGCAAACAAAAGCCGCAGTGCCCGATGCGCTTATGCCGACAATGCTGTCCCTGTCGGTTATATCAAGCTCTTTTACAGCGTTTGCGCCTGCTTCAAAATCATCCTCCACGTTTTCGTAAGAAGTGAAGACGGCGTTTTTTCCGCCGGCGATTATCGCCGTTACCGTACCTTTTTCAACGCCGTAAGTAACCGTACATTCTGCGGCATCCTGAACCGCCAATCTGCCGCTGGTTCCGGCGCCGACATAGATCAGACGGCCGCCGTTTTTCATATTTTCCGAAACGGCATCAATTGCCACCTCGATTTGGGGAATGGCTTTTTCAACCGCATACGCAACGGTTTTGTCTTCTTCGTTTATGATGCGCAACATTTCAAGGGTGCTTTTTTTGTCAATATCAACGCTTTTTTCGTTTATTTCTTCTGTAAGCATTCTCGCGCCTCCTTTATCAATGTCTCTGTGATGAAGGTGACGTTTGTGATGGCCTTTCCTATAACGACAGAATGCGCTCCCGCTTCAAACCCGTCTGCAAGATCCTGCGGCGAAACGTATCTTCCTTCGGCAATCACGGGAACGCGAAGAGTGTCCGAAAGCTTTTTAACAAGCTCAAGATCGGGTCCCTTTGTTTGAGTTGTGTAGGTGGTGTAGCCGCTGAGGGTTGTTGCCACTATATCGGCACCTGCTTTTTCTGCAAGAACTCCTTCCTCGTAGGTCGCAATGTCTGCCATAACCAACACTCCGAGCTCTTTTTTTATTCTTGCGATAAGATCCCATGGATTTGTGCCGTCAGGGCGAGGTCTTTTTGTTGCATCAACGGCAACAATTTCAACCCCGAGGTCGGCAATCGCTTTTGCGTGTTCAAAATCAGGCGTGATATATGGAATTTCGGGAGACGGCTGTGTTTTGTATATTCCGATGATCGGAAGATCCACCACGCTTTTTATTGCGGCAATATCATCAGGACCATCTGCACGAATGGCTTTTGCTCCTCCGAGAGCGGCGGCTTTTGCCATTGCCGCCATGTGAGATGCCCCTCTTAATGGGTTTCCGGGGCGAGCCTGACACGAAACTATAAGTCCGCCTTTGAGTTTTTCAATTACATTGTCCATTTTATACAGTACCTCCGTTTATAATTTTTCTTATCACTTTTTCATCCGCGTCAGTGTTGCTTACAAGCACAGATATCGTAGCCGCCGCAATGGGACTGAAAAATTCGTTATAGATAAGGGTTGCCGCGTTTTTTTGCGAAAATTCTTTTACACATTGCGAAACAAATTCTGGCTTGTTTTTAAAAAAGCCGCCGCAAATAAGCACAGCACTTTTCTTGTCGTTGTCACAAACCGCATCTGCCATTAGGGCAATCTCTTGCGCGGCGTTTGCATACAGCTTTTTTGCGCATTTATTGCCCTTTAACGCCAAAAGATAGATCTGCGGAGCCAGAGCCGCAAGCTCTCTTCTGCTTATGTCAAGGGCTCTTTGTTTTGCTTCCATTCGGTCTTCAAATTTTTCAATATCAAGCCCGTCGGTTACGTCCGAAAAGATTTGCGAAAGCTCGCCTATATCATCAAAACCGTCCAGATGCCTCAAAAATTTTTTCAAAGCTTCGCTTCCGATTCCGCCGCCCGAGCCTCCGTCGCCGTATGTGGGGCCCCAACCTCCTGCAAAAACTTTTTTGTTGTTTTTGTATCCCACCGCAGTACTTCCCGTACCGCACATAACAACAGAGGAACACCCCAGATATTTTGCCGCTCTCAATATGGAGTTGCCGCAGGCTTCACGTTCCACTTCGACAGGGGTGTTTTCCCATGCGGTCGATAATTCATCATAAACTTCTTTTGTGTTTGGTCCGCCCAGCGATAAAAAGATCGCCTTCGGCTTGCCGAAAATATCAATTTTTTCTTTTGCTGTTTTTATAATATCGCGTATGGGTAACACGCCTGCCCTGACCGCCCCCATACCTTCGGTTTTTACTTCGGTTAATACGGTTCCTTTTTCGTCCACAAGTAAAAAAACGGTTTTGCTGCCGCCGGAATCTGCGGCAAGATATATGTTGCCCAAGCTTGTTTTATCCACCTTTCACGATCTCTTTTCTATAAATTTATACCTTTATTTGCAAAAAGTCAATCAACAAAATGTGCTTTTTATATAAAAATATTGACATTTGGTTTTCGCGGGATTATACTTGAGAAAAAGGGGGAGGAAAATGTCAGAATTCATAATTCCAACCATTTTGCAATGCAATCACTTCAAGCTGAAAAGCACGATAAAAAATATGCGCCGTGTTAAAGATTACGAATTTGATTTTTATTTAAGCGGCGAAAGAGATATGTACATAGATGACCGATATCATAAAATAACAAAAGGCATTCTGGTGTTCAGAAAGCCGGGGCAGATAGTTGTCGGATACGGAGATTACGACTGTTATACACTTTCTCTTGATTTCAGCCACACCGTCAACATTCCGCCCGACGTATATCTGAGACACAGAGATACTCCGCAGCAACCGACGGTGGAAATGCCTTTGCTCGACGAGATCCCCGATACTTTTTACCCGTACCATCAGGAAGAATTGCTTGAAATTTATAAAAGAATGATAAGCTGTTCATATCCGAGCATAATCAATCCCGAAGAACAAAAAAAGTATGTCACAGAGTTTTTGCTTCTGGTTTTGAGCGACGTGCACAGATATAAAAGAAAGGTGGTAGAAGCCTCGCAAAAAAGCCATATCGAAAGAGCGTGCCGTTTTATAAACGAAAATTATCAAAAAAACATATCCCTTGATGACATATCGGGAGAAGTGCATCTGAACAAAAGCTATTTGATACGCCTTTTCAAAAAAGAGCTTTCCACCACTCCAAATCACTACCTTAACGAAACAAGATTGTTTTATGCCAAGAATATGTTGTTGCAATCCAATCTTTCTATCAATGAAATAGGAAAAGCGTGCGGATTTTCTGACCCCGCTTATTTTTCAAAATGCTTCAAGGCGTGTTTTAACAAAACGCCCGCCGAATACAAAAGGCTTTATTTGCCCGAAAGGTAAAAGGCAAGGGTACCCAACCGAAAAGACCGCACCGCGGTATCCCCTTGACACACTGCCGCGATTATGATATCATAAACATAATAAAAGAAACCCGAAAAGGAGAAAAACCATGAGCAATCTTACAGTTGGTGCAAAGGCGCCTGATTTTACACTTTTTGACAAGGACGGAAAGAGCGTTTCTCTTTCGGATTTTCTCGGCAAGAAAGTGATTCTTTATTTTTATCCAAAGGACAACACCCCCGGTTGCACCCGTCAGGCGTGCGCGTTTGCAGGGGCGTATGCGAGATTCAAAACTTTGAACGTCGAGGTCATCGGCATCAGCAAGGACAGCGTTGCCTCCCACGTAAAATTTGCGCAGAAATACGATCTGCCCTTCGTTCTTCTTTCCGACCCCGAGCTTTCTGCCATCAAGGCGTATGACGTGTGGCAGGAAAAGAAAATGTGCGGTAAGGTGGGAATGGGCGTTGTCCGCACCACCTTTATCATCGACGAAAAGGGCAATATCGAAAAGATCATGCCCAAGGTAAAGCCCGACACCAACGCCGCCGAGATACTTGCCGAACTTGACAAATAAAACAAGGAGCTGCACTTTATGCAGCTCCTTTTTATACTATTGTATATGGTTGTTTTATTTCACCTTTGCAGAGTTGAGCTTTTTTGTTATGCTATGCCCAAACATCTGCGTATAAAGTCTGCTGACATAGTTTGGGTCGGAATAACCGTACAGCGCGGCGGCTTTGTAAAGGGGAATGTTTTCTCTGTCCATTATTGATTTGATATTTTCAAGCTTGATTCTGTTGACGTATTTCATAAATGGTACGCCCGTATTTTTCTTGAATATATTACAAAGATATCCGGGGGATATTCCAAGGTGTTCTGCGGCGTTTTTTTGGGATATGGCCAGATGGATATTGTTGTTTACGTACTCCCTTATTTTTCTGACGTAAAGCTCTTCGCCGGGAACGCGAAGAACACACCTTTTGTGAACCGCATCGATGTTCAGAAGCAGACCGAAAAATCTTGCGGCAAATTTCGTGCAAGATGCTTTCATAGCGGCGCTGTCACCTATTATCTCGTCGATCATGCGGCAGATCTTGTCTGTGCCGTTTTTTTCGGAAAGTAACAGCGGCAGATGTATGCTGTCGGGGTTTTCGGAGCAGCAGTAGTCAAAAGATGCTCCTACTGTGTGATGACAATGAAATGAGTCGGATGCGACTGTTGACCCTTCGTCGTGAAAAAAGCAGACGATATCGCCCTTGTTTGCTTTAAAGGTTTCGTTGCCGATATTTATGTTCAACGAGCCTTCTGCAATATATGTTATTTCAAGAAGCTCACCTGTGTTGACAAAAGAATGCTTGTAGGATTCTGCCTCAAATCTATGGGCAAAGAGTAATTTTGGCATTGTTAAAGCCTCGATCTTTTTCATCATACCACCTCGTATCAAGTTTAACAAATAATATTAATTTTGTCAAGAATGTTAATTGCGTCTATTTACAAGTTTTTTTGAAATGGTAAAATGATAATAAAGAATATATGAGAAACGAGGGAGCTCTCATGAAGCTTTTTGAAAAACTTAACAACGAATTATGTGAAGAATCCTGTGGCATATTTGCCCCGTATTATTTCCGATACATCGGCTATGCACAGGATCTTGCGGCGTGTCCCGCAAAGCTTCGGGCAAACGGGATATGTGCGCTTTTTGAAAAGACTGCACCTGTGGTTTTAAAAAACGAGATCGTCGCAGGAAATACAAAACTGCTTTATACCGACAAGGATGGTCAAACCCTTGCCATGGCAAAAAAGGTAGTAGACGGCTTTGGCAGTCGTGATTTTATTACCAACAAAGATCATTATGCTCCCAATTACGATCAAATACTTGCGCTGGGGATAAATGGGATCATTAAAAAGATAGATTCATCGCTGAAGGAGTATTCCCACGATCCCGAAAAGTTAGAAACCCTTTCGGAAATGCGAAAAACAATGAGTGCTTTTTCACACCTTATTTCCCGTTATGCCGACGAGGCAGAAAGGTGTAAGGACAAAGACGGATACAACAATGAATATCTTGATTATATGATCGGCAATTGCCGCGCAGTTGTTTCGGAACGCCCGCAAAGCTTTGCTCAGGCGCTCCAACTCGTGTGGTTCTGTCACACCGCCTTTTTGATGGAAGAGCGCTATGCCATGGCGCTGGGAAGGCTTGATCGATATTTGTATCCTTTTTTTGCCGCCGATATTGAAAAAGGGATTTTAACAGAAGATCAGGCAACAGGACTTCTTGAAAACGTATTTATAAAACTTCAGAACGACGTGGTGAACATCTGTATCGGCGGAAGAAGCCATGACGGAAGCTGTGATATAAACAGGCTGTCTTGCTGTATTCTGAAAGCTGTTAAAAACTGTAATGTTCCCGGCCCCAATCTTTCGTTGCGCTATACCGAAAACATACCTGACGATTTTCTTGACGAATGCTTAAAAACCATTGGCACAGGTCTTGGATATCCCGCCATGATGAACGATGATATGAACATTACCGCCTTGAAAAAATACGGTTATGCCGAAAAGGATATATACAATTACTCAATGGTAGGTTGTATTGAAAACTTCATCACGGGTATGCAGCCGCCGTGGTCTGACGGACGTTTTGATCCGCCGCGCTGCTTTGATTATATCTTCAACAACGGAGTTTGCAAGATCGACGGATCAATGGGACTTGATACGGGTAATGTGGAAGATATAAAGTCGATGGAAGAATTTATGGCCGCTTTTGAAAAACAGCTTGAATATTCGGCGTCGGCATATATGGCGTCCTTCAATAATTACAACAACAAGATCAACCAAAAATATTTTCCCGAGCCCTTTTTGTCCTGTTTCTGCCATGACTGCATCGGCAGAGGTCTTGATATAAACGACGGCGGCTCTGTCTATCCTTCGGTACATGGAGTGGCACTCATGGGTATCGGAACCACGGCAGATTCTCTTGCCGCCATAGAAAAAGTGGTGTTTGAAGACAAAAGTGCCACTCTTTCCGAATTAAAAGACGCACTGAATGCGGATTTTGCGGGATATGAGGAATTGCACAGAAAGCTTGTTTCGGCGCCCAAATACGGAAATGACAATGATTTTGTTGACAAATATGCCGTTTGGTTCATAGATTTTCTCGCCGGAGTTTTTGAAAAATACAAGACCCGCGACGGCGGAGGTATATATGTTGCCGCGGCGGCAAATGTGAATAATATATATGCCGGTCAGACGATAAACGCAACACCCGACGGAAGACATCGCGGCGAACCTTTGTCGGATGCCGCTTCTCCCACCTACGGAATGGATACAAACGGCGCCACCGCTGTGATAAAAAGTGTTTCCAAGCCCGATTATACCAAGGTTGCCTGCGGAAGTGTGGTCAATCAAAAATATTCTTCCTCGAGCTTTTCGGATAACAACCTTGCAAAGCTGCGGGCTATGGTGAGGACGTATTTTAAGCTTGGCGGTCAGGAGATACAGATAAATGCCACATCGAGAGATACCCTGGAAAAAGCGATGGTGCATCCGGAAAATTACAAAAATCTTGTGGTGAGAGTGTCGGGATTCTCGGCGATATACGTGAATCTTTCAAAAGAAGTGCAAAAAGATATCCTCAACCGTACCCAGCACGAATAAAAATCGAAAACAAAAAGGAGTATATATCATGAAAGCAAAGGCTGCAGTATTTATGGGAGCACACAAGGATTTTGATGTGCGCGAATTTGATGTGGTGAAAGCGCCGTCGGGCTATGCCGCAATGGAGATCATTGCCAGTGGCATCTGCGGAACCGACATCCACATGCACAACGGAAAGCTCGGGGTTCCGTATCCGTCAATAATAGGTCATGAATTTGTGGGACGCATAATTGATGTCGATGAAAAAGAGGCGGAAAAATACGGTCTTTCCAAAGGTGATGCCGTTATTGCCGACATTGCTGTTCCTTGCGGAAAATGCAAGCTGTGCCAAAGCGGCGATGATGCCAACTGTGTGAATATGGCGGTAACCAACGGCACAAGCATCGACGAGATGCCATATCTTTACGGCGGATACACGCAGGTGAATTTTACTCCGCTTACAAATCTTATAAAATTGCCGAAAAACGTTGATCCTGCAGCGGCGGCAGTTTTTGCTTGCCCCGGTCCCACGGCGATACACGCCTTTTCGCTTGCCGCAAAAGCGGGTGTTGACCTTTCAAAGATTGATTGTGCCGTGGTTCAAGGATTTGGCCCCGTGGGTGCATTTGCCACCATGTACCTTAAAAAGCTTGGTGTCAAGAAGGTTTATGTCATCATTGCCGGTGCAAACGAAAAGCGTGATGAAATGGCAAAAAAATTTGGTGCAGACAAGGTGTTTAGCCTTTCAAAGGATGGCGCCGAAAACGTTATAAAAGCTTTGCAGTCAGAAAACGGCGGTATCGGAGTTGACCTTTGCTTTGAAGCTTCGGGTGCACCGCAGGCGTTTATTCAGGGCATCGATATTCTGCGCAACCGCGGAGTATATCTTGTTCCGGGTCAATACAGTGCTTCGGGAACAGTCGAGCTTTCGCCCCAGCTTATTACTTTCAAGGCGCTTCATATCATCGGTTCTTCCCAGTATTCTGTGTGTGACGTTGAAAAATACGTGGAATTTATGAGCAAAAACGAGGATGTTTTTCCCATGGTACGCGAGATATCAAGCTATTATCCCATCGAAAGGATAAACGAAGCAGTGGCGGATGCCAAAAGCGGCAAAAACATCAAGACGTTGCTTGTGCGCTGAAAAAACGGAAATATAACAAAAAAATCCACCGGAAGGTGGATTTTTTGCTTCAATAGTGTTCAGTTCAAAACCTTTATTTCCTCGCCGAATTTCACGTTGCAAAGTCCGTTTTCCTTGCGGACAATGACGGTGGGGGCGTTGGGGTTTTTGTTGATTATGTTTGTTACGATCGAATCTTTCAGATAACCGGAGATGTCGATGCCGCATTCTGCCTTGCAGACAACGTTTGAAAGGGTGATATAGCGCAGACCGTCCTCGGGATTTTTTCCGTATCCGTCGTCGCCGAAAAGTATCGTTGCGGCGTGGGTGCAATCGTCGGGAGTGGTATCTACAATGCCGTCGATGACCACGTTCCATATCTTTGCGTTTGCGGGCAAAAGTCTTACGATAAAGCAAAGATCAGACGTTGCCATAACGTTTTTGATGATAATGTTGTGTATGTTTCTGTCGCGCTTTGTCCAGTCGTTGTGCATTACGTGGGTGGTGTGCAGGCTTCCGCCGGGACGATAATCGGGACTTGCAATGGCGGTAAGAGCAACCACGTCGTCCCCTGTTTTTCCCGTGATATCTGAAATTATGATATCGTGGCATCCGTTTCGCAGGTCGATGCCGTCCTGGTTTTCCATATTGTTGCGAAGCCCGTCAATAACCTTTGACATGCAGGCATCAAAATCGATCTTTTCTATTCTGCCCTTTGCGCAGTCTTCCAGCGAAATTCCCCAACCGTGCGACTCCACGATGCGGATGTTTGAGATCGAAAAATCCTCGACGTTTGCAAAAAGAACGCCTATTCCGCGCCAGTCGCCGTATTGCGACTCGCCTTCTTTTCCCGCATCGGTGCCGTAGGAATGGTTGTGTCTGTCCCAAAAATCCATGGTTTCGTGGGTTTTTCTTTCGGGAGGGATCCAGTCCGCAAGGGCTATCAGATCGTCAACCTCGTAAGGACAGGGGTTGGCAAGTATTTTCGAGCTGTCGCCCACGGCTCTTGGGTGGTCTGCGCCGACAAGAGTGCAAAGACCTTCGCCTTTTATATGTATGTTGTGTATTCTTTCGGGAAAGGGGATTCCAAGTCCGCAGTTTGCGCTTCTGAAAAAGTTGTCGCGGCAGTTGTCCGAAAGCTTTATCGTGCTGTTCTGCATGATGATCGTGGTGTTTTCTTCAAGAAGAATGGCACGGTCGATCAGCCAGAATTTGCGGTCGGGTTCAATGGCGGACACTCTGGGAGGAACGATCACGATTCCGTCTGCCCCTTTGTTTTTCATGGCGTTTTCAAAAGTTTCGCTGTCGGTTTTGCCGATATGATCGTTGACGTTTATCATTTATTACATCTCCTTTTGCGCGATCTGTTTTGTCGGATGCTCTATTTGATATTGTACACAAACTTTGAAAATTTTCAATAGCTTTGATTACGAAAAATTTTCGAAAATAAAAAACTGCGGATCAGCGCAGTTTTTCATTTTCTATTCTATTTCCACTTTCACATCCGAAACGGCAGATATTATGTCTGCAAAACGCAAAAGCTCTTCTTTGGGCAAAAAATCTTCGTTTTCAAACTTTGGATTTTTTCCGAGAAGATTTGATTTTGAAATTCCCAAAGGATGGTATGGCTCAAGATTTACGGCGATCACGTTTTCAAGGCTGTTTGCAAGTCCGGCTATTTTTTCAAAATGCGCTCTTTTAAGGTTTATGTCGGGAATTATCGGGCAACGCAGAATGATCTTTGCGCCAAAACCGTCAAGACACCGCAGATTCTCAAAAATCAACTCGTTTGAAACACCCGTGTATTTTTCGTGTTCGTCCTTGTCAAAAAGCTTTATGTCAAAAAGCCAGAGATCAACGTATTTTGCCATGTCCGCAAGATCGCGTCTGCAAAAGCCCGAGGTCTCAACGGCGGTGGAAATTCCGTTTTCTTTTGCTTTTTTAAGGAGCTCAAGGGCAAAATCAAACTGTGCCAGAGGCTCGCCTCCCGAAAGGGTAAGTCCGCCGCCCGACTGCTCGTAAAAGGGCAGATCGCGCATCACCGTTTCAATAACCTTTTCGGTGCTCATTTCCTCGCCGCATATTTCAAGCGATTTCGCAGGGCATACCTTGGCACATTCGCCGCATTTTTCGCAGTTTTCGCGCACAAAAACATGACCGCCTTCACCAAACTTGTGGCATATGTTCGGGCACGCCTTTTCGCAAAGGCGGCAACCGATACATTTTTTGGCATCGTAAAAAATCTCGCATTTTGCCGTGTGCGATTCGGGATTGTGACACCACACGCAGGAAAGGGGACACCCTTTGAAGAAAACGGTGGTGCGTATGCCCGGTCCGTCCGAGGTGCTGAAACGCTGGATATTGAATATTTTGCCCGTCATTATATTTCGTGCTCCGTACGAAGTATAACTTCTTTTTGCATCTGTGGCGAGATTCGGGTGAAATAGTCGCTGTATCCTCCGATACGCACCACAAGATCCTTGTATTGCTCGGGATTTTCAACTGCTTTTTCCAGAGTTTCTTTGTCAATAACGTTTATCTGCATCTCAAATCCGCCGCGGGAAATATATGTTTTCACAATGTTTTTCATGGTTTCAAGCGAACCTTTTCCCAGTGATTTCTTTGAGAATTTCATGTTGACGGCAACTCCGCCGATAAGCTCGTGGTGATCCCACTTTGTTGACGAAAGAACAGATGCCGTGGGGCCTTTCATTTCTCTTCCCTGACAGGGGCCCGAGCCGTCGCCGAGGGGAAAACCTGCGCTTCTGCCGTCGGGGGTGGCACCCGTTTCTCTTCCGAACCATTCGTGCATTATCCAACAGAAAACGCTGGGGATAATGTTGGCGTTTGTGTGGATCGATCTGTACTTTTTGCATTCCGAAACAAGGTGATCGGTGATAAGGCTGAAATATCCGTCAATGTCATCATCGTCGTTGCCGTATTTGGGAATGGTGTTTTCTATCATAAGGCGAAGGGCTTCGTTGCCTTCAAAATTTGCATCGACTATTTTCTTGAACTCGCAAATACTCAAAAGCTTTTTTTCAAAAACCACCCTTTTCACCGCATAAAGCGAGTCGACAAGATTTGCAACCCCCACAAAACTCGGGGTTATCCAGTTGTAGACGGCACCGCCCTTTTCAATGTCAAGCCCTCTTTCAAGGCAATCGTTGACAAAGCAGGAGAGCAGGGGATTCATCGAGTTTTCTTTGCGTATTTTTCTTGCTCCGTCCTGAGCTTCAAAATTGCTCTTTATTCTTCCGTCAAGATGGGCAAACAGTGCACCCAAAAGATGGTCGAAACTTTCGTATTCTTTGTCCATCACGTCAAGCAGAAGCTGGGGCATATTGGTATATGGGCTTGCAACCCACACGTTTGATGCCGCAACAGGGGTTATCTCGACGCAGGTGCTGTGGATATAATTGCACGCCTGCTCTTTGGGAACGCCGTAAGAAAGAAGTCCTTTCGTAATCGTTTCGTCGCCGAAAATTGCAGGATGACTTCTTCCGTGCGAAAGGATCTCGCAGGCTTTTTCAAGATATTTGTCGTCGGTGTCAGAGGTGTAGCAAAGACCGACAGAGGGGTAAACAAGGCGGATGTCGTCGATTACCTGCATACCCAATTCGGTAAGGTCGTTGGCAACGGCGTTGCCGTTTTCGTCACGGCCGCCCACCATGTATCCCGACGAAAGTCCGTTGGGAACGCGCATATTTATCTGTATTCCCAAAAGGTCGAGAAGAAGTCTTGCGCGTTCTTTGGTAAGAGTACCCTTTTTCATATCTTCAAGATAGTAGGGCAGAAGGTATCTGTCGGGGTGACCGAGCTGAAATTGTTGCAGTCCCATACGGTATGGGTTTATCGAAAGGCAATGGGAAACAAAATGTACCGCCTGCACCGCTTCGTGGAAAGATCCTGCGGGTTCTGCGGGAACTTTTTTGCAGATACGGGCGATGTCGAAAAGCTCTTTTTTTCTTTCTTCGTTTTCTTCTTTTTCTGCAAGTTCAAGGGCTTTTTTTGCATAGTTTTGCGAATATGCGATCACCGCTTCAAGGCATTTTTTGCAGGTGTTGTAAAATTCTTTCTTTTCTCCGCAGCTGTCGGGCAAAAGGCGGTTTATCTTTTCGATTATACCGACAAGGCCGCTCTTTAAAACAAGCTCGTAGTCTATTGCCATGTGCGAATCCTGTCCGGGACCTGCAAACCGTACTCTTTCATCGGCGATGGGGTGATATATCCTTTCCCATTCGTCATAGTCGCGCTCGCTCATCAAAAGCTCGCTTTCGCCCACAATAAGCTCGCCGTCGGTTATGTGCGGAGTGAAATTGGTGAGCGCGTGATAGTATGCGTCGGCGTATTTTTCATATTCCGACTCGCGGGTGTCGGCAGAGTACTTTTTGTAGAAATTATAATAAAACTCGTCGTTTCTCGGATAGTGTTCGAGAGCGACAAGACGGAGCTTTTCTATTCTTTCCATCGTGGTTCTCCTTTTGTACTTTTATACTTGCATTATGACATATATTGTGGTACAATAATAGTACAAAAGTTTAAAAAGTATGTATAATAATTTCAAAAAGAGGTATTTATGAAATCAGACGGCAAATTTCGAAGCTATGCAGATCATTGCTTCAAAAATTCCGACCAATCGGTGCGTGCTTTTCTTTATTCCGACTATTATATCGAGCCTCACGACCACGATTTTTATGAGATGAACGTGGTGTTTCGCGGCGAGGGTACCCATCTTATCGAAGGTTCGCGGCTTTTGGTGCGCACGGGCGACGTTTTTGTGATTCCGCCCAACACGGTCCACGCCTATTGTGACACGTGTGACCTTGATGTTTTTCACGTGCTTTTTCGAAATTCCTTTGTGGCGGAAAACAGAGAAGAGGCGGTGGGAATGCCGGGTTTTTTGCAGCTTGTGGAGATCGAGCCTTTTTTGCGAAAAAGTTTTTCAAGTCCCTTCTTTTTGCACCTTTCGGCGTCAAAGCTTTCAAAGCTTCGGGACGAGCTTTCTTTGATACAGGACGG
>JAFYUZ010000013.1 GCA_017549365.1 Clostridia bacterium | reverse complement strand
GGACGCAGTATATGACAAAGTTATAGATATTGACCTTTCAGAGCTCGAGCCGCTTATAGCGTGTCCTCACAGTCCTGACAACGTAGTTGCGGTAAAGACTCTTGACACGAAGGTCGACCAGGTCTGCATCGGCTCGTGCACAAACTCGTCTCTTTCGGATATGCTTAAGGTTGCGGCTCTTTTGAAGGGCAGAACCATTGATCCTTCGGTCAGCCTTTCTATCTCTCCCGGTTCAAAGCAGGTGCTTTCGATGCTTGCACAGAGCGGTGCTTTGGGCGACATTCTTGCTTCGGGCGCACGTCTTCTTGAATGTGCCTGCGGCCCTTGCATCGGCATGGGCTTTTCGCCGAATTCCGCAGGTGTGAGCTTGCGTACCTTCAACCGCAACTTCCTCGGCAGAAGCGGCACCAAGGACGGAAACGTATACCTTGTTTCTCCCGAAACGGCGGTTGCGGCAGCAGTTTTCGGAAAGATCACAGATCCCAGAAAGCTGGGTGATGCCCCCGTTATCAGCATTCCCGAAAAATATGCCATCGACGACAGTGCGGTTATCGAGCCTGCAACTGCCGATGTGGCAAAATCCCTTGAGGTAAAGCGCGGTCCCAATATCAAGCCTTTCCCCGATTCGCATCCCGTAACAGACGAAATTTCGGCAAAGCTTGTGCTTAAAGTCGGTGATAACATCACCACCGACCACATCATGCCCGCGGGAGCGAAGATTTTGCCTTATCGTTCCAACATTCCTTTCCTTTCGCAGTTCTGCTTCACAGTTTGCGATGAAAAATTCCCCGAAAACGCCAAGGCGGCAGGCAGCAGCTTTATCATAGGCGGTTCAAACTACGGTCAGGGCTCGTCGCGTGAGCATGCGGCGCTTGTTCCGCTTTATCTCGGCGTGCGCGCGGTCATTGCAAAATCTTTTGCAAGAATTCACGCCGCAAACCTCATCAACGCAGGCATCATGCCCCTTACTTTTGAAAACCCCGATGATTACGACAAGCTCGATCAGAACGATGAGCTCTGCATGGAAGGAATTTTTGAGGGCATGGATTCGGGTAAGATCACCCTTTGCGACAAGACAAAGAATATTTGTGTAAAGCTCACCTGCTCGTTCACCGACCGCCAGAAGGCAATACTTAAGGCAGGCGGACTTCTTGGTTACACGAAAGGAGAATAAAAATGGCAAAGATACAGATGAAAACGCCGCTTGTCGAAATGGACGGCGACGAAATGACAAGAATTCTGTGGAAGATGATAAAGGACGAGCTTATTCTTCCTTTTGTTGATCTGAAAACAGAATATTATGACCTCGGTCTTGAAGAACGCGAAAAGACAAAGGACAAGGTTACCTACGATTCGGCATACGCCGCAAAAAAATACGGCGTTGCGGTAAAGTGCGCCACCATAACCCCCAACAAGCAGAGAGTTGAAGAATACAACCTTTCCGAAATGTGGAAGAGCCCCAACGGCACCATCCGCGCCATTCTTGACGGCACGGTGTTCCGCACACCTATCATCATCGATTCGGTAAAACCCGTTGTAAAGAACTGGGAAAAGCCCATCACCATCGCCCGTCACGCATACGGCGACGTATATAAATCCACCGAATACCGCGTTCCGGGCGAGGGCAAGGCAGAACTTGTTTTCACCGACAAGGACGGCAACGAGACCTTCCGCGAGACTGTTTACGATTTTGAATGTGCAGGTGTTCTTCAGGGCCAGTACAACAAGGATTCGTCGATCGTATCGTTTGCGCATTCCTGCTTCCAGTACGCCATTGACACAAAGCAGGATCTGTGGTTTTCCACCAAGGACACCATCTCCAAAAAGTATGACCAGACCTTCAAGCTTATTTTTGAAGAGATCTACGAAAAAGAGTACAAGGCAAAGTTTGAAGAACTTGGCATTGAATATTTCTACACCCTCATCGATGATGCCGTTGCCCGTGTAATCAGAAGCCGCGGCGGCTATATCTGGGCGTGCAAAAACTATGACGGCGACGTTATGAGCGACATGGTTTCCACCGCCTTCGGTTCGCTTGCGATGATGACCTCGGTGCTTGTTTCTCCCGACGGAAAGTACGAGTATGAAGCGGCACACGGTACAGTAACCCGTCATTACTACCGCTATCTCAAGGGCGAAGAGACCTCCACAAACCCCATGGCAACAATTTTTGCCTGGACGGGCGCGTTGAGAAAAAGAGGCGAGCTCGACGGACTTTGCGATCTTTGCGATTTTGCCGACAAGCTCGAAAAAGCGTGCATCGCAACCCTTGATTCGGGTATCATGACAAAAGACCTTGTGGGTCTTGTCAGCGAAGGCTACGAAGTGAAAGCCGTAAATTCCGCAGATTTTATTGCTTCGATCAGAAAAAATCTTGAAGCTTCTCTTTGATATATCACAAAGATCTCCCGACACGGGAGATCTTTGTTTATTAAGCATAAAAATGGAGTGCGTTTTTGTCGGATGTCACAGATTATTTTTATTGAAAAAAAGCCCGGTATATGATATAATTGAAAATATCCCACCCAAACAGGGAGTTGTACGAAAGGAGCTTTTGATATGAAAAAAGCAAAAATCTTATCGCTGATGCTTGCTGTACTTCTCGTCATGTCATCGGTTCAGTTTGCCGTATTTTCGGCTGACGATCCCGCTGTGATAGTAGAAAACGGCGAACGCATCGCGCTTCTCAATTCGTTTGGCAAAATGAATTACGAAGGCAAGGCATACAAAACATTCAGAACTTTTAACGATGCTTTCAACGCGCTCGGCAAAGAGGGCGGAACCATCATCTTTACGGGCGTTCTTGATCTTTCAAATTTTGTTGATATCGAAGGTCGCGGCCCCATCACCTTCAAGGGCATAGGTACCAAGTCAACAAGCAACCGCCTGAGCTTTGTTGGAACAGAAGAAGCCCCTGTAAAAGAAGTTAACATCAAGGGCGATATTATTCTTGATTTCGTTACCCTTCGTCTTGCTCCCGGCGGATTTCTTTATACCAACGGACACAATTTTGTCACAGGCAACGGCTTTGATACATACAGCGAAGAGCAGTTCAGACAGGACGATTACAATATCATCACATATCCCAATCCCCCTTCGGTAGCGGCAGGTAACGTCACAGGTGACGCCGCGCTCAGCATTACCGCAGGTACATACGATCACTTTGCGGCAGGCGCGGTAAACGGTCAGAAGATCACCGCCAACATTTACGCCGTTGTAAATGGTGCAAATGTTGCAACGGCTGTCAGCGGAAACGTTGGCGCAAGCGAATTTAACGGTAACGCCAACCTTTCTGTCATAGGCGGCAAGGTCACAACAGTTGTTGCAGGTTCGGCAGGCGGCACAATAAACGGTAACTCGATCACCACCCTTTCGGGCGGCGAGATCACCGACGTTGTTTTTGGTGCTCAAGACGGAGCTACCATCAACGGCAACGCGGTTCTTTATCTTGACGGCGCATCTGTGGCAAACAAGATCACCGCAGGCACAGGCACAGTCACAGGCAAAAAGATCGTTGTTATGGCAGAGGGTGAAACCGCACAGATTGCTGACAATGCGGCAAACGTTATCGTAAAGGTTGCAGGCGGAAAATGTGTGCCTCAGTTTGACGGCGCAACTCTTAAAGGCTATCTCATCACAGACAGTTGCGGTCTTCCCGCAAAATCGGTTACGATAAACGGAGCGGCAGTAAGCTCTGCCAACGGCATATATTCTCTCTCGGACGGCGTATCCAACATTGCCGTCACCTCAAGCATCACTCTTGCGGTCAACAAGAACGCAAACTACGTTGCAGGCTATGAGGACGGCACATTCCGCCCCCAGAACAATATGACAAGAGCAGAAGCGATCACTCTTCTTTCGCGTCTTATTGTGGACGAAGCAAGCCTTGCAGGCATCACAAGCTCGTATACCGACGTTCCCGCAGGCGCATGGTATGAAAAATATGTCGGTTTCTTCGAGAATATCGGAGTGATAGACAACATTGCCTACGGCTCTACCATTTCTCCCACACAGAATATCACAAGAGGCGAATTCGCAGAGCTTATCTATCGCATTGCGGTATACGGCGCACCTTCCGCAGCCATAAAGGCGGGCGAATTTTCTGACGTCGAAAAGTTTGACAAATTTGCTCCTGCCATCTATTTTGCGGTGGGCAACGGCATCGTAACAGGTTACGAAGACAACACCTTCAAGCCCGACAATTGCATCACCCGTGCCGAAGTTGTCACCATGGCAAACCGTTTCCTCGGCAGAACTCCCACAGGCGTTGCGGGCGCAGTTTCTTTCTCTGACAGTGCAAACCACTGGGCAAACGGTCAGATCCTTGCCGCATGCAACCCCGAAGGCGTTGCGTGGACAAAAACAGAACCCGCAAAGTATGTTATCACAGGCACAAAGACCGAAGATTATGTCAAGGGTCTTTACGAACAGAGCGCAACCCTTTCCGCACAGGCTATCCGCGACGGCATTGATACCGTTTCGAACCAAATGAAAAAGGATCTGCTCGCAACCCCCAACACATCGGAATTTTATGCCGACAAAATGACCGGCGTTACCTACTACATTTCCGAAAAGAACGGAAACGATGACAACGACGGAAAAACTCCCCAGACAGCTTTCAAGACCATCGCAGGTCTTAACAAAGTAAACAGATTCCCCAAGCCCGGCACAAGCTTCCTCTTTGAGCGCGGAGGCGTTTACCGCGGCAATCTTTCGGCAACAGGCAAGCAGCTCATCTTTGGTAGCTACGGTGAAGGCGAAAAGCCTGTTATTATGCAGTCCAAGAGAAACTACGCCGACCCCACCATCTGGGTAGAAACCGAATGGAAGAACGTTTATAAGTGCACCGAATCGGTATCGAACGTTGGCGTTATTGCCTTTGACCACGATATATACGACTTTTCGGACGGAACCTACAACGAGCTTTACGGTCTTATCATGAACAAGAACACCCGCGGATTTGATGGCCCCCACGAGCTTTGCGGCGACCTTCAATTCTATTCGGTATTGCCCGGCGAAGGCTATAACGTAAACGACCTTTACGTTTACAGTACCGAAGGCAATCCCGGAAGCAGATTCGAGTCGATTGAGATCGGTGAAAAAGTTAATATCATAAGCGGTTCGCCCACAGGCGTTATCATCGACAACATTTCCTTCAAGTTCACAGGCGGCCACGGCGTTGGCTTTGGCACTTGCGCTGACGTAACTGTTACAAACTGTATTTTCTCGTGGCTCGGCGGCTCTGTTCTCAGTCAGAACAACGGCGGCGCGGTTACAAACTATGGTAACGCGGTTGAAATTTACGGCGGATGCGACGGATATTTTGTTGAAAACAACTGGATGTATCAGATCTACGATACAGCCGCAACCCATCAGAGATCGGCTTCAACAGGCAACTGTATCCAAAGAAACGTGCGTTACACCGGAAATCTTATGGAATACGTATTCTGGGGTATCGAGTTCTACAACTCTCCTCCTACGGCAGATATGCTTGGCGGCGGCAAAGATCTCTACAAAAGAGTAACAGAAGACGTTATTTCGAGATACAATATTCTCCGTCTCGGCGGCTATGGTTGGGGTTCGATCACAAGGTACCGTGCATCCCAGCTCTATTGCGGATCCACCCTTTCAGAGCAGAAGAACTGTAAGACAGAATATAATATCTTCGACAGAGCCATCAGTGACGCCGAGTGGACAGGTCTTGTTTATCTGCCCACCAACGCCACAGAAGAGCACGACAAGAACATCTACGTTCAGACCAAGGGCATGAACCTTGGCAGACTTAAGGGACATGATGCTGTTTGCGATTATGATGCGGCAAGCGAAGTGCAAAACAGCATGGGAGACAGCAACGCTGTTGTCATCATCATCGACCCTGCGCTCGAACCTATTGTTATCAACAAGCCCGCAGGTCTTGCTCCTTCAAAACTTTCGTAATCAGGCAAATAATTACAACAAAAACGCGGATCGTACGATCCGCGTTTTTTGTATTCAAACTGATTTATCCCATCAAAACGTCGCTTACAAGCATAAGACAAAAGCCGACCAGAAGAGCATAGGTTGCGCCCCTTTCGCTTCCGTGGGCGTGGGTTTCGGGAATCATTTCATCGCTGACAACGTATATCATCGTGCCGCCCGCAAAGGCAAGGGCAAAGGGCAGAATGACAGATGCAATATTAACGGCAAAATATCCGAGCAACGTGCCCACCACCTCCACAAGACCTGTGAGCATGGCGATAAAGAAGGTCTTGCCGGGTCTTACTCCTGCCGAAAGCATGGGCGCGATAATGACCATACCCTCGGGGATATTTTGCAGAGCAATACCCCCTGCAATAAGAAATGCCTGCGACGTGTTGCCCGAACCAAAACCAACGCCTGCGGCGATTCCTTCGGGCAGATTGTGGATGGCAATGGCAAGGACGAACAGCATGACTTTGCCGAGATTTGTGTTTGCGCTGCCGTGTGATTCGATGTCTGCCCCTGCAAGCTTGTGAAGATGCGGAACCAGCCTGTCAATAAGATTAAGGCTTAGGGCGCCTGCAAAAATTCCGGCGACGGCAACGATTATTCCCCATTTGCCGCCATATTCTATCGAGGGCAGAATCAACCCCAAAACTGCCGCCGCAAGCATTACACCTGCCGCAAACGACAGCACTATGTCCGAAAATTTGTGGGACAGATTTTTAAAGGCAAAGCCGATGATAGCACCGATTATTGTGGCGCCACCCACACCTATTGCCGTCAAAAAAACGTATTCCATTTATATACCTCTTGTACTGCTTATTCTTTCATTGATAGCATTTTTATAATATTCGTCGCAGTGCTTTTTTGTTACAAAGGCGTGCATACCGTCGCCTTCGTCAAAGAAGTTTTCTCCCGTGGCGGCGTCAACTCTTGCTTTTCCCACGGTCATGTTGTAGCCTGCCTTTTCTTCGTCACCGATAACCGCCATGAGCATAAGCATCGGATCCCACGAGCTTCTTCCGTTTTTCGATCCGTGATCGCAAAGAACCTTGTACAAAAGGTCGTCGTGTGCAAGCTCGCCTCCCGAGATCACCGAAACGCC
Organism: Clostridia bacterium; assembly: GCA_017549365.1. Taxonomy (GTDB): domain Bacteria; phylum Bacillota; class Clostridia; order Oscillospirales; family CAG-382; genus UMGS1052. The sequence goes on along the minus strand of JAFYUZ010000013.1, from coordinate 45,651 downwards.
GATCTCAAAACCGAGAAAAGTTGTGGGGACAGGGCACAGACGGCAAAATATTTCGGCGGCCCTGCGTGAACGTGGAGTTTGCTTAAAATTATGCTCCAGTCCGCCCTGCACGTCCCATTTTCCTGCCATCATCCAGATTTTCGAAACCTTTTCTTTCACAAGGTCGTATCCGTTTAAGGGCGAAAAACCGTCGGGATGGCTTAAAAGAAGTCCCGAAAGTATCTGGGGAAAGCCGATCTCAACTATCTCCACCTTGCCTGCGGCGCCCGAAAGCAGCTTTCTGTAAAGTCCCACTGCCGACATCGCATCGAAATTTGAAAAATTGGAGTCGGAAAGCTTTGAAAGATTTTTTTGATACGATGGAGTTCCTCCGTAATCGGTGGCATCGTGATCTATACCGTAGGGAAGGTCAAAAACGCCTTCTGCTTCAAAAAAGTATTTGAGGGATGACACAGAATATTCCATGCAGGCGTTGATACCCACGCCAAGAATTTTTATTTCTTCGTTTTTGTGTGCTCTTGCGGCAATGCGCATGGCAACCGCATCATCGCAGTCTGTCCACCAGTCGGTGCCGATTATAAACTCTCTCATTTTTCCTCCTGTAAAAAAACTTGTGATTTGATATATAAATTATATCAGAAAAAAAGAAAAAAACAAGAAGCAAACAAAGCTTTTTCAAGCACACATGACGAAAAAAGTTGATTTTTGGCGGATTTCAATGTATAATTAAATAAAAATCGTCCGTTTTTCGGGCAAAGGGGGTTTTTATGAAAATTCGCTTGCACGACAGACCCGTAAACACCGCATGTGTTAGAGCTTTGTGGCTTGTTATTGCTCTGCTTCTTTTGGCAGGAGGAATTTTTTCGGTCACGCGGCACGAAGAAAACCTTGTTTCGGCATCCAGAATACTCGGCGGCATAATGTTTGCCGCGGGATTTTTGAATTTTTCTGTCTGCGAGGGCAAAAACCGCAAGCTCCACGGCGCCCACTGGCTTATGGCAGACGGTCTTGTGGCGGTATTTCTTTCACTTTTTCCGCTTTTCAATCAAATGACACAGCCGCTTGTGATTCCTTTCTTTTTCGGCGTGTGGGAGCTTGTGTCGGGTATTCTTAAGATAATGGACTCGGCAGAGCTGAAAGCGGAAAAATTGAGATGCTGGATGGGATTTGCCTTTATCGGTGCGGTCGAGCTTTTGTCGGGCGGAATGTCGATGATAAAGCCTATTGACGACCTTGTGGGAATAAACAAGGTTATTGCCATCATCTTTTTTGTCCAGAGCGCGGGATTTTTCCTTAAAGCGCTTATGGCAAAGGATATAATCACAGAATAAAAAAACGAGGAATATATGGGAAAATTTGAATTGCACGTTCACACAAGAGAATGTGACCTTTATGCGGTGTCCCACGCCGCCGATATTGTAAAATTGTATCACGATGCAGGATACGAGGGGCTTGTTATAACCGATCATTACTTCGAATTTTTCAGCGATTGGTTTGCAGACGAGCTTGTGGGACTTTCGGCAAGAGATATTGCAAAGCGCAGGCTTAAGGGATACTACGAAGCAAAAAACGAGGGAGAAAAGCTGGGCTTTACGGTGCTTGCGGGTGCCGAGGTCAGGTTTGACGGCACGATAAACGATTATCTCGTTTACGGAGCGGACGAGGAGTTTTTTCTTTCCTGTCCTGTTCTTAACGAACTTAAAAATCTTGATGAGTTGAAAAGTGTGCTTCCTTCTGACGCTCTTATCGTTCAGGCGCATCCTTTTCGCAACAAAATGACGGTCTGCGATCCTACACCGCTTTTCGGAATCGAAGTTTATAACGGCGGAACCGAGCCTTTTCGCAACGAGATGGCAGAAATTTTTGCATCGCATTACGAAAAGGCGATGACTTCGGGCTCGGATTTTCACAGTCCTGCCGCCCTTGGCCGCGGCGGTATTTTCTGCGAAAAAAAGATAAAAACACCAAAAGATCTTGTGGACGTGCTTAAAAGCGGCGATTATCGCCTTATAAAAGGAGGAAAAGTGACGTGAAATTAAAACTTATGACAAGCAACATCTGGGGCGACTATTTCGGAAACCCCGTGGATTTGCGCGAAGACGGCATTTTCAATGTATACAACAAATATTCTCCCGACTTTGTGGGATTTCAAGAGGTCACACGCGGCTGGTATGCGGGAAAAATGTTTTCGGAATATCTTTCTCAAAACTTTCGCTTTGTCGGCACAGAGCTTGACGGCTGCGAAAACTACGTTCCGTTTGTTTTCAGAAAAAGTGCCGGGCTTTCATACATCGCAAAGGGATACGAGCTTCTTTCCGAAACTCCCGATCTTTCAAAAGCGATAACCTGGGCGGTTTTTGAAAACAAAGATAAAGAAAGATTTGGCTTTTGCAACACTCATTTTTGGTGGAAAACGGGCGAAGAGCACGATATTATCCGCAAAAAGAATGCCCGTCAGCTTTCCGAACTTATGGCAGATATTCAAAAACGCTACGAATGTCCCGTTTTTGCCATGGGTGATATGAATTGCGATAGATACGGCGGCATTTTCGAGGTGTACAAGGAATACGGCATAACCCACCTTTCGGATATTGCCGAAAAAGTCATTGGCAAAGCCTCCTGCCACGGAGACCCCGTAAAAGGAGACGACGGAAAATACCACGGCAAAAAAGACGTCCGTCCGATCGAAAATTCCATCGACCACATAATTGCCCTCGGCAAGGTTTCTGTCAAAGAATATCTTGTTATCGATGACAAATGTGTACTTGACGCCACAGACCATTCGCCCGTTATGACAACGGTTGAGTTTTGATATAAAAAAAGATCCGTCCGAAAAGGACGGATCTTTTTGGTTATTTATTGTTTTCGTCGTACTTCTGCTTGTCGTTGTTTCTGATCTCAACGCGGCGGATCTTGCCGTTAAATGTTTTGGGAAGAGCCGCAACATATTCGATAACACGGGGGTACTTGTAGGGAGCGGTGTTCTTTTTGACGTAGGTCTGAAGCTCTTTTGTAAGCTCGTCAGAGCCAACGTAGCCGTCCTTGAGCGCAACTGTTGCCTTGACGGCAAATCCGCGCACGGGATCGGGTACACCTGTTACCGCAACTTCAAATACTGCAGGATGCTCGAGCATAACGCTTTCGATCTCGAACGGGCTGATACGATAACCCGACGATTTGATAACGTCGTCGTTTCTGCCCACATAGCGGAAAAGTCCGAATTCGTCGCGGTAGGCTACGTCGCCTGTGTGGTAGTATCCGCGATAAATAGCACGCTCGGTATCCTCGGAATTCGCGTTGTACGAACGCATAAGTCCGCAAGGATGGCGGTCGGCGCTGAGTGTTCTGATGCAGATCTCGCCGTTCGAACCGTGGGCGGCGTTTTCTCCCTCTTCGTCAAGAATATGTACATCAAATCCGGGAACGGGCAGACCCATGGCACCGGGAACCGGCTTTGTCCAGGGGTAGATGGTGGCGATGCAAAGGGTGGTTTCGGTCTGACCAAAGCCCTCGTGCAGTTCAAGTCCCGTGGCTTCCTTCCAGTTGTTGAAGATCTCGGGGCTGAGCGCCTCACCTGCCGTACAGCAGTGGGTAAGCGCCGAAAGATCGTATTTCTTAACATCCTGTTGCAAAAGAAGTCTGTACATCGTCGGGGGAACGCAGAAAGTGGTTACGCGGTACTTCTCAAGCTTTTCAAGGATGTCTACGGCATCGAATTTGTCAAAGTCGTAAACAAGCACCGCCGATTCACCAAACCACTGACCGTACATTTTGCCCCAAAGCGATTTGAGCCAGCCTGTATCGGAAATGGTGAAATGCAGACCTCCATCCACAACTCTGTGCCAGAAAACGCCTGTCATGATGTGACCGAGAGGGTAGCGGAAATCGTGAAGAACCATCTTGGGATATCCGTTTGTGCCGGATGTGAAGCCGAGGATAGATGTGTCGTTGGCATAGATGGCATCCTTGCCTGTGGGGCGAACCCACTCGTCGGATGCGTTTGCAACGCCTTCTTCAAAGTCGAGCCAACCGTCGGCTTTTTTGTGGCCAAGAACCATCTTGCGAAGCACTGTTTCGTATTCGTCCTGGCGCTCGTCAAACTGGTCTGTGCAGTTTCCGTCGCCCGTCAAGATGGCGTATTTGATGCCTGCCTTGTTACAGCGATAAACGTATTCCTTGGGGGTGAGCATGAAGGTTGCCTGAACCATAACTGCACCGATCTTGTGAAGAGCAAGAACAGTGTGCCAGAAATAGTGGCTGCGCTTCATGACAAGAAGAACGCGATCGCCCTTTTTGACGCCGAGATAGCGGAGATAGTTTGCAACCTTGTTGGACATTTTCATCATGTCCTCGAAGGTGAACTTTAATTCTTCTCCGTCTTTCGAAACCCAGATCATAGCGGTCTTGTCGGGCTTTTCTGTGCCCAGAACGTCCATTACGTCATAGGCAAAGTTAAAATCTTCGCTCCAGGTGAGCTTGTAGTTTTTCTGGGCATCCTTGAGCGAGAGAAAATCGTCTCTGTGGGCGCCCACAAATTTTTCGTATATTGGCATTGTAAATTACCGTCCTTTCGTAAATGGGAAAAACTTATTTTACTACGACGGCAATAAACTGTGCAGGCTCGTCACCTGTCACTTTAAGAGCATGGGACACGCCTGAATCAAAGTATACACTGTCGCCGGGTTCGATCTCGTATGAAATATCGCCGATATAGAAAGTCAGCTTTCCCGAAAGGAGATAGTTGAATTCCTGACCCTCGTGGCTGTGAAGCACGGGCGTTTTGTCGTCGGGGTTCACCGTTACGAGGAAGGGCTCGGATTTCTTGTTTTTAAAGGTATATGCAAGGTGCTTGTAGTCGTATCCGTCGTCACGGGTGACAGAAAAGCCCTTGCCTTTCTTTACTACGCAGCAGGTAGAAAGAGTGGGAGACGTGCCGCTGATAATATCCAGCACATCCACGCCGAGTTTTTCGGCAACGTTATATACGAAACTGAAAGAAAAGTCAATCTCGCCTTTTTCGTATGAGCGATAGGTATCAATGTCAACACCGAGTTTTTCGGCAAGCTCAACATCTGTCATATCGCAATCTTCTCGTATGCACGCAATGCGCATACCAATGTCTTTGAGCTGATCGTTCATTGCAACAGCCTCCTTAAAGTATTTTTATGTAAACTTATGTTTACCGTAAATTATTCGGCGTAGTTATAGCCGAGTTCCAGCGCACGTCTGTTGGCGCCGAGCATATCCTGCTTTCTTGCGGGAACAACCTTTGCAAGGGCACGGTCAATGTTTTCGAAGGGGATGATACCCGTCTTCTTGATGAGATAGCCGACCATAATCATGTTTGCAAGGCCTGTAAGTCCGTTGTCGGAAGCAAGAGCTGTGGCAGGAATATAATATGCCTCAACGTCGCTTCTTTCGACCTTTCTGCCGATAAGCGAGCTGTCAACAAAGATCTTGCCGCCCGAAACTGTTGTGCTTTCGTACTTGTCGAGCGAGGGAAGATTCATTGCAATAAGGCAATCGGGATCGTTTACAATGGGAGAACCGATCTTTGTGTCCGAAAGAATAACGCTGCAGCTTGCGGTGCCGCCACGCATTTCGGGACCGTAAGAAGGAAGCCAGCTGACTTCTCTTTCTTCAAGAAGTCCTTCGTATGCAAGAAATTTTCCCGAGAAGAGGATACCCTGTCCGCCAAAGCCTGCAAAAAGTATCTGTGTTGTTGCCATCTTACTTTACCTCGCTTTCAGCATATTTGTCCTTATATACTCCGAGAGGATAGTAAGGAAGCATATTTTCCTCAAGCCATGTGAGAGCCTTGTCAGGTGTAAGACCCCAGTTTGTGGGGCAGGTAGAAAGAACTTCAACAAGAGAGAAGCCCTTGCCTTCGACCTGATTCTGGAAAGCCTTCTTGATGGCGGCCTTTGCGGCGCGGATATTCTTTACGTTGTTTACGGCAACTCTTTCAAGATATGTTGCGCCGTCAACCTGCGAGAGCATTTCGCAGACCTTGATGGGGAAACCAACGGTCTTTGTGTCGCGTCCGTAGGGAGATGTCTGTGTGATCTGACCGGGAAGAGTTGTGGGGGCCATCTGACCGCCTGTCATACCGTAGATCGCGTTGTTTACAAAGATAACTGTGATGTTTTCGCCGCGTGCAGCAGAGTGAACTGTTTCTGCTGTACCGATGGCGGCAAGGTCGCCGTCGCCCTGATAGGTGAAGACAATGTTGTTTTCGGGGTCGGAACGCTTAACACCTGTTGCAACAGCGGGAGCACGGCCGTGAGCCGCCTGAACCATGTCGCAGTTGAAATAGTTGTATGTAAGAACCGAGCATCCGACAGAGGCAACGCCAATGGTTCTTCCGCGAATTCCGAGCTCGTCAATAGCTTCTGCCACAAGTCTGTGGATGATACCGTGTGTACATCCGGGGCAGTAGTGCAGGGGCGCATCTGTCAGCGCCTGGGGTTTTGAAAATACAGTAGCCATCAGTTAGCACCTCCGATTTCGTTTGCTTCCTTGATTTTGGAGAGAACGTCGTCTGTGGTATGGATCATACCGCCCACTCTCGAGCAGAGAAGCACGGGCTTCTTGCAACGTGTTGCAAGCTCGATGTCTTCGATCATCTGACCCATAGAAAGTTCGACGGATACGAACGCCTTTACCTTGTCGGCGGCGTCAAGCAGAGCCTTCTTGGGGAAAGGCCAAAGGGTGATGGGACGGATCATACCGACCTTGATACCCATATCTCTTGCCTTGTCGATGGCGTTCTGCGAAACACGTGCGGCAACACCAAAGGCAACGATGCAAACTTCTGCATCTTCCATGCGGTATTCTTCGTACATTGCTTCGTTCTGTTCAACCATCTTGTATCTCTCGTAGCGTTCGATGTTGAGCTTTTCGAGAGCTTCGGGCTGGAGGCAAAGGGAGTTTACGATGTTGGGCTTTCTTTCGCACTTTGTGCCGGTGAGCGCCCAGGACTTGTCATGCTCGTTGATCTCGCCCTGTTCGAGGCTTACGGGTTCCATCATCTGGCCCATGGTGCCGTCAGAAAGGATCATTGCGGGCATTCTGTATTTTTCTGCAAGGTCAAACGCCTTGAAGGTGAGGTTTACCATTTCCTGAACAGATGCGGGAGCGAAAACAAGAAGATGGAAGTCGCCGTGACCTGCGCCGTGTGTCGCCTGGGAATAGTCTGCCTGAGAAGGCTGGATACCGCCAAGACCGGGGCCTCCGCGCTGAACGTTTACGATGAGTGCGGGAAGATCGCAGCCTGCGAGGTACGAAATACCTTCGCTCTTAAGCGAGATTCCGGGGGAGGACGAGGAGGTCATAACGCGCTTGCCTGTGGCGGCAACGCCGATGACCATATTGATGGCGGCGATTTCACTTTCTGCCTGAAGGAATACGCCGTCGATTTTGGGCATTCTTTTGGACATATATGCCGCAACCTCGGTCTGAGGTGTGATGGGGTAGCCGAAATAGTGACGGCAACCTGCCATGATAGCGGCTTCTGCAAGGGCTTCGTTGCCCTTCATCAAGACTTTATCTGACATTTCTTTTTCCTCCTATATTACTTTTCGACGGTGATAACACAGTCGGGACACATGGTTGCGCAGAAAGCACAGCCGATGCAGGATGCCTGGTCTTCAACTGTTGCGGGATGATAACCCTTGGCGTTGAGAGAGGTCTTAAGCTTCACAATTTTTTTGGGACAAGCACCAACGCAAAGACCGCAGCCTTTACAAAGGTTTTCGTCAAATGTAACTTTTGCCATAGCTTTTGTTCCTTTCGGTATGTTATGTTTGTTGTTCGGTGTTTATTCCGCTTTCCACGTTTGGCGGATGTAGAGCTTTATGGGGAAAAGGTTTTCTATCTTTCCCGCAAGCTCTTTTTCAAGATCAAAATGAACGCTTGTCATTCTGACGGGCAGTCCCGTCATCTGTGCCACCTCGTTTGCGTATGAAACAGAAGAAAGCACGTCCTGCGCTTTTGTCAGTTCGCCGATGTTCGAGTTGTTGACGATGGCAGTAAAGCGCATTTTTGCCGCATCCTCGATCTCGCGCATCACTTCGACCGCGCTTTTTGCATCACGGGTGAGGGGGCGGTATTTGTTAATGACGAAAAGCATCTCGTAATCGTTTTCGGCAAGAATGTCGGGGACGTATCTGCCAAGGGCAAGCGCTCCTCTGTCGTCTCCGCCCACGTCGACCACGGCGAATCTTTCCTTGTCTGCCGTCACCGAATAGGCATCGGCGGGAAGCGCCGGCATATCGACGTTGGAATTTGCGTATTCCGACGAGATAAAGCGTATACCTGCGTCGTTAAGGATCTTTTCGCTGTCCTTCGATCTGAAATAGGGATTTACGATATCAAGGTCGGAAAGGGAAACTTTCTTTCCTTCCTTAGAAAGGCGCAGGGCGTAGTTTACGGCAACGTTTGTTTTTCCGCTGCCGTAATGACCTGCGAATATGGTTATTCTTTTTGCGCTCATTCAACGATCACCGACCATCCGAAGGGATCTTCAACAGTTCCCCACTGAATGCCTGTGACTGTGTCGTAGATCTTCTGGCTGGTCTTTCCGATGCCGCCGTCGCCGATTGTCATAACTTCGTCCTTGTAGCGGAGCTTGCCGACAGGCGAGATAACAGCCGCGGTACCTGTGCCGAAAACTTCCTCGAGCTTGCCGTTCTTCTGAGCTTCGATAAGCTCGTCAACGGAAATTCTTCTTTCTTCAACTTCAAGTCCCCACGATTTGCAGAGATTGATAACAGAGTTTCTTGTGATGCCGGGAAGGATGCTTCCGTTGAGCATAGGAGTTACGATCTTGCCGTCGATCTTGAAGAAGATGTTCATAGCGCCGACTTCTTCGATGTACTTTCTTTCAACACCGTCGAGCCAGAGAACCTGAGAATATCCGTCATCGTGAGCCTTTACCTGAGCAATAAGGCTTGCGGCGTAGTTACCGCCGGTCTTTGCAAAGCCCATACCGCCCTTTACAGCTCTTACATATTCATCTTCGATCCAGATGCCAACAGGTGCAAGACCCGATGCATAGTAAGCTCCGCTGGGAGCAAGGATGATGATGAAGAGATATGTCTTGGAGGGGGCAACGCCGAGGAATTCGTCTGTTGCGATAACAAAGGGACGGATGTAAAGGGATGTGCCCTCTGCTGTGGGGATCCAATCCTCGTCAACCTTAACGAGAGCCTTGATGGCGTCTACAAAGACGTCTTCGGGGATCTGGGGAATGCAAAGACGCTTGTTGGATTCGTTAGCTCTCTTTGCGTTCATGTCGGGACGGAAAAGGCGAGCCTTGCCGTCTTTGCCGCGGTAAGCCTTAAGGCCTTCGAACATTTCCTGACCGTAATGGAATACCATTGCGGAGGGGTCGAGGCTGATGGGACCATAGGGAACGATGCGGGCATCATGCCAGCCCTGTCCCTCGGTGTAGTTCATCACAAACATGTGATCTGTAAAAGTCTTGCCAAAGCCGAGTTTTGTTTCGTCGGCGGGTTTTGCCTTGGGTGCGGTTGTTTTTTCGATTCTGATATCGAGCATTTTTTCATCCTCCGATAATAATAAAAGGCTTGCAGCTAAATGCCGCAAGCCTTAAAAATTACTTTCTTTCCACAAGGGACAGACGACAAGTAACTTTTTCGGTTTTATGCACGACAAATAGCGCTATGAGTATTGCCGGAAATAATCACTCCGTATGCAATAATAATAGCGATAATAAGACCGTTGCAAATTATGCCGAAACCAGTCGCAGATGCCATCATTTTTAGAATCTCCTTGCGTAATTATGTCGATTATTATAGCACCCAAATTGCTATTTGTCAAGTAAAATGCCGATATTTCTTTAAAAATTCACATTTGTTTTATATTTTTGGCTTTTTGCCGCAAGTTTTGCATATTGACAAACCGCGTTTGCGGGAATATAATATTTAATATATTTATAAAAGGAAGACAAATTTCCTTCGGAGGTATAAAATGAAAAAGTATTTATTGCCTGAAAATTGCAATTTTTATAAAGCAAATCTTCACAGCCACACAAATTGGTCGGACGGATATATCTCGCCCGAGGAAATGAAAAAAATATACAAGGACAACGGCTATTCGATCATTTCTTTCACCGACCACAACGGTCTTTTCAGCCACAATGAACTTGACGAAGACGATTTTCTCACCATTCCCGGATTTGAGATCGACCTTAACAGAACCCACGGCACAGATTATGCTGATTGCGAAACCGCGCATTTTTGTTGCTATCCCAGAGACCGCGAAAACTTTACCCAGCCCGGCCTTGACGTAAATTACCGCGTTCCAAAGATGCGTTGGTCGGTGGATGAAGACAAGCGTGTTCTTATGCGCCCCGACGGAGAAGCTTTTAACAGAGGCGACTATTCCACCGAAAACGTCAACGCCTGCCTTAAGCTTTCGCGTGACAAAAACTTTATCATCACCTATAACCACCCCTGCTGGTCGGTGGAAAACTATCCCAAATACATACGCTACACCGAGATCGACAACCTTGAGGTATACAACCACGGATGTTTTGTTGCGGGATGGGACGAGCATTGCGGCCACGTTTACGACGATTTTCTTCGCGAGGGTAAGATGATAAAGTGTGTTGCCACCGATGACAACCACGGTCCTCACGATATGTGCGGCGGATTCACAATGTTCTGTGCCGAAAAGCTTACCCACGAGGCTATAATCGATGCTTTTGACAAGGGCAATTTCTATTGCTCCACAGGTCCCGAGATCACCTCGCTTTACTTCGAGGACGGCAAAATACACATTGAAACAAAAGAAAAATACGACATTATCCGTCTTGTCACAGGTCACAGACGCGCGGCGATGGTACGCAACGAGGACCACGCAAGCTTCTCGGTACATCCCGAATGCAAGTACGTCCGTATCGAGGTGGTAAACGGTATTTACAGAGCATACACCAACGCATATCCCGTAAGCACTCTTTTTGCAGAATAAAACACAAGCGGCAGATGGTTAAATCATCTGCCGCTGTTTTATTTGTTCTTTATCGTCGAAGGACTTTGCCCGTACATAGTCTTGTAAAGTCTGTAAAAACCCGAATAATCGCAAAATCCGCTCATTTTTGATGCGTCGGCAAGCGACATTCCGTCTTTGATATATTGTCTTACCTTTGACATTCTTTTTTCGGTTATGTAACGGTAAACCGAAATATTAAGCTCCTGTCTGAATCTGTGTGCCAGAGATGATACCGAGACCCCTAAAGTTTTTGCTACGGCGGCAAGGTTCAGCTCTCCCGAAAGATTTTCGTTGATATATGTTATTGCGTTTTGCGTCAGCTCCGAAACCCCTGTGAATTTTTCGGCAGGTTCAAAGGCTTCAAGCCTTCGACCTATAAGCAGTTGCTTTGCGGCGCTGTCCAGCAAAATTTCTTTTTCTTTTTCCGAAAGCTCACCGTCACAAGCTTTTCGCAGGGTTGCAAATACAGAAAGAATTTCTTCCGACGGCCGCGGAAAAACCATTATCTCGCTCATCACGTTGTGTACAAGACGCGACACCCCGTCGCTTTCGGTAAATCCCAAAATACATCGCAGATAGCTGTCGTTATCGGTAACGTGGAATTGATGAAAAGTTTCCTTGGGCACAAAAACCACGGTGCCGGGCGAAAGTACAAGGCGTATCTTTTCGGAAATAAGCTCCGAATGTCCTTCGAGAAAAAGCACGATTTCGTAATAGTCATGAAATTCTTTTCCGCTGACGGCGGGCTTTCCTCTGGCGTATTTAAAATGGTATCCGTCCGCAAATATATATTTTTCGAAAAGTTCAGCCATGTTTTCTCCTTTGCCTTGCGTTTTGCACCATATTGTGTATTATAGCGCATATTTGCAAGAATTACAATGTTTTTGGCAAAAATTGCAATTGTATTATATAATATTGCAATTTATAATATAATTATCAATCAAAGAAGGTAGTGGTTTTTTGAATATATTGCGCGAAAGAATGAAAAAAGGCGAAAAGCTGTGCGGAACGATCGTCAGCTTCACCGACCCCGCTTTGTGCGAAGTTTTTGGCAACATCGGATATGACTATATCTGGATAGACACCGAACACCCGTACACCTCGTTCAAAGAAGTTCTTTGCCATCTGAACGCCGCCCGTTCCACCGGAACTCCCGCCATCGTGCGCGTTCCGCAAAACGATCTGACCTCCACAAAAAAGATACTTGAAATGGATCCCGACGGTATTATTTTCCCGATGGTACATTCGGCAAAAGAGGCAGAAGAGCTTATTAAGATGACCCTTTATCCGCCGCTTGGCAACCGCGGCTTTGGTCCCATGCGTGCCATAAAATACGGCGCTGTCGATGCAAAGGAATACACCGATAAAATAAGCCTTGATCTTGTGCGCTTTGTGCAGATAGAGCACATTGATTTTATAAACGATCTTGAGGAAGCGGTGAAAAACCCCTACATCGACGGCTACATTATCGGTCCTAACGATCTTTCGGGATCTATGGGACTTATGTGTGACGTGACAAACGAAAAGGTTACGCAGGCGGTAAAAAAAGCAATAAAGATACTTCGCGATCACAAAAAATACGTCGGACTTGCGGTGGGCCATGCCCCCGAAACCATACGTTATTGGTCACAGTTCGGAGCCGATATGATGACAACAGGCGCCGACTGGAACTTTGTTTATGACAAGGGATACGAAAATCTGAACAATCTTCGCAAATATCACCTCGGCAACGATTGAAAGGAGAAATTCTTATGGCATTTGAAATCAAAAGAAAAAATTACACAGTTCGTCTTTCCGACCCCATACTTTACGTAGACAACGAAAGCCGCAAAAGAAGCGGACATATGACCCACGCCATGGTAGAATATGCCCCCGGCAAGGTCATTGACTTCAACGCCAACTGTTCGGCGGTAAGACACAACGGCCATTCGACCTACGGCTGGGTGGAATATCGACTTTCGGAAGATTCGGGTGAAACTTTTTCCGAAATATACCCCCTTCCTTACGCCTACGAAAGCTTTACCGACGGTCTTCAGATGATCTCGGTTGAAAAAGCCGTGGGCTGTGACAACGGAAGAATAGTTGCGCTTTGTCTTCGCAACGATCCCGTTTCGGTGTGTCAGCCCTGGAACACTCCCACTGCCATTTACAGCGATGACGGCGGAAAAAGCTGGAGCGAGCCTTATGAAATATCGCCCTATGCAGGCAGAATTTATGATGCCGTATATCACAAGGGCATCATATATTTCCTGGAATTCTGCAATCCCGGCGACGGATTTTTCTGCGGGGAAAAGGAAGAACACGTTTACCGCATTTACAGAAGCGTTGACAATGGCATAACCTTTGAGGAGGTCTGCGTTGTTCCCGTTCCTTCCATGGGCAGAGGCTACGGCGCAATGATTTTTGACGAAAAGGACGATCTTCACGTTTATGCCTACAACGTAAACGACGAGCGCCACATGGACCACATCATAAGCCACGATTGCGGAATCACCTGGGACGAGCCTTCCACCTGCTATCTTTCCATCGGTATCAGAAATCCCCAGGTTGCCATCATTGACGGCATTTTCATTCTTCACGGCAGAGCCGAAAACGTCAGCGGATTTGCTCTTTACTCCTCCGAGGACGGCTCGACCTGGGAAGACGGAACGTATATCGGTGAAAGTCGCGGCGGATGCTATTATTCCAACAACATTGTTTTGAAGGACAAGGACGGTTCAAACCGCCTGCTTATCCAGTATTCCGATCTTTATTCGGGCGATGCGGCGGTAAATGTATATCACGCTTGGCTGAAAATCGAAAAATAAAACTTACGGGGACGGCAAATGCCGTCCCCGATCTATATTTTTTTGTTAAAAAAGTATTCAGAAATAACACGCTTTTTATGCGTTTTCTTTTTCATATACTCTTTTGTAGATAAAGACCGCCACTACCACCGCCGTGATACCCGAGATCAGCTTTCCCACTATCATCGGGAAAATGTATCTTTGATCGAAGGCAAGGGTAAAGGCAAGATGTCCTGCCGCCACAAAAGCACCCGAAACGGTAAATGCACAGTTGAGGACAATGCCCTTTTTGTCCATTTTTTTCGTCATTTCATAGGTGGTGACACTGGTGGCAAGGCTGGAAACAAAGCCCATGGCAGATGTTTCGTTTACACCGATGATGTTACCGAACTTTTTGAGAGGTTTTGCGAGAAGCTTTGATATAATGTGCACAAGGGGAAAAGCTCCGCTCATTACAATGGAGGCGTTGACGCATACCATGGAGGCGTTTTCCATCGTTTCAAGTCCCGATAAGAAGTTTTCAAACGGCATCATAAAGTTGCCTATGGCGCGGACAGTTTCATTTTCCGACATAGCCATGCCGGAAAAGTCAAAGAGGAAACCGATGCCTCCGACCACAAGGCCCACCGTTATGATAGTTTTCATAAAAAATCCGAAACCGCCGAATATCTTTACGCAAACGTTCGGGATAAGAAGAAGCCCCGCTGCAATTATTATAGAGAGGATGAAGGGAATGGCAAGGTCAATAAGTATCACGACAACGGGAAGCCCCACCATAAGTCCCGCAACAAAGCAGCCCACGGGGATGGTTACCATACCGCACAGAAGACCGACGAGCAGTTCTTTTCTGTTTTCTTCATCCACAGCGCCAAGGGCGTAAGGAATGGTGAACGAAATGGTGCAACCGAGCATCGATGAAACCACGAGGGCGTTGAAAAGACCGATGTTTTCGTTTTTTGCCACCTCGGTGGCAAGGGGAGCACCTCCCATATCATTTGCGAAAATAGAAGCGGGAATTATAGACGGGTCGATCGAAAGACCCGAGTACACTGCGTCAAAAAGAGGCGCGAGAAGATCGGCGATAAAGGGAGAAATGATTATCATACCCGTCATTGAAAGCATCATTGTTCCAATCAGCATGAAACCCTTCTCAAACTCTTTTCCAAGGCCAAGCTTGCTTCCGAAAATGCGGTCAACTCCCGCAATCACCGAAAAAACAGCCATTATTACAGTTACAATATTCATTTACAACCTCGTTTTTATAATTCTACGGCGCAAAAACCGGAATCCGTAAGGATGAATCTTTCCGAAAATCCGCATTCTGCAAGAAGCTCGCGCGCATCGTCAAAACCGCAGTCAAGGAAGTTTTTGTTGTGGCAGTCCGACGAGATGATAGCGCCAAAACCAAGAGCTTTCAGCTCTTTAAGAATGAATTTCTGAGGATAGGGTGTTGTTCTGTATTTCCTTGAAATGGCACCGGTGTTTACCTCGAAAAAGGGGATCTTGCCGGCAAGAGCATGGGCGGCGGAAAGTGCCGCGTCGCGGTAGATCTTTGATTCGGTATCGAAAAAGCTTTCGTTTTCGCAATGCTTTGTTATAAGGTCAAAATGACCGATGATGTCAAATTTTCCGTACTGCGGAAGCTGCGATAGATATTCGTAGTAGGTCACGGCGTATTTCATGCCGTCGCCCGAAAACTCTTCGTCGATGACTTTTTTCACCGTCTGCGCATTGCGGTCAAACCCAACGTATCTGTTGCCAAATTTGAAATAATGCACCGAACCGATGAGATAGTCGTATCCATCCATGGGCGGATTTGACAACATCTCGACCTCGAGTCCGCAGTAAAGCTTTATTTTGTCGGCATATTTCTTTTTAAGCAACGCCACACTTTCGCGATAAAGCAAAATGCCTGTGGGCGAAACCCCTGCCGTGGGTGAAAAAAACATGGGCGAATGGCAGGAAAATCCGAGAGAATCAAATCCTTTTTCAATGGCGGCAAGCACCATTTCCTCGGTCGAGTCCGCGCCGTCACAATAGCGGCAGTGGGTGTGAAGATTTTGAAGATCTTTCATCAGTTCTTTTTCTCCTGCGCGGCGGCAAGCTTTGTTTCGCGGCGTTTTTTCACTTCTTCGGACATCGGCTTGATATCGCCTGCGGCGGTAAGAGCCATCTTTGTAAACATGGGACCGAAGAGCTCATAGATAAGTACTGCAAAAAGCGTTATGTTACGGATAAGAGTTCCCTGTCCCGGCAGCTGACTTGCGGCGATGGTGCACATTCCGAGCGCAACGCCTGCCTGGGGCAGAAGGGTAATACCGAGATATTTGCAGATGGAGGGCGAGCATTTTGCCGCCTTTGCGCTGGCAAAGGTGCCGACATATTTTCCGAGCGAACGGAAGATAATGTAAACAATACCGATAACTACGATCGCCCAATCGGCAAAGACAGAAAGCTCAAGCTCCGCACCGCTGACAACAAAGAAAACGGCGAAAAGGGGCGAGGTCCACTTGTCGGATGCCGCCATCAGATCGTTGGACAACGAGCAGGTGTTGCAGAATACGGTGCCCAGCATCATACAGGTGAGAAGCGACGAAAAGGCGATCTCTATCGAACCGATATGAAATTCGAGCATCGAAAGGGATGCGGTGATAAACACCATGCCGATGGTAAGGTTAAGACGGTTGGTGTTGGAGTTGAAGAGCTTTTCAAGCTGAGTGAGAAGCCAACCCATAACTGCACCGAGAAGAAGCGAAAGCGTAATCTCGATAAGGGGATTGAGAACGATCGAGATCATATCCACCGTGCCCGAAACAAGGGTCTTGGAAACGCCGAACGAAACGGCAAAAACGATAAGACCGATGGCATCGTCGAGAGCAACAATGGGAAGAAGAAGTCGGGTCAAAGGACCGTCTGCCTTGTACTGACGGACGACCATAAGGGTTGCCGCAGGGGCTGTTGCCGTGGCGATGGCACCGAGGGTGAGAGCCTGTGCCACAGAGATTTTTCCGGGCATGAGAAGAAAGAGTCCCACAAGGGCAAGGTCAACAAAAAGGGTTGCTGTGAGCGCCTGGAAAACGCCTATGATAAGAGCTTGCTTTCCCGTTTGCTTCAACTCGTCAAGACGGAATTCGTTTCCGATCGAGAACGCAATGAAGGCAAGAGCAACCTCGGAAATAAGCGAAAGGCTGTGCACGGCGTCTGCCGAAGTAAATCCCAGACCTTCGATTCCGCATGCTCCGAGGCAATAAGGGCCGACAAGAACGCCTGCAATAAGATATGCAGTAACCGACGGAAGCTTGAGCGGCTTGAAAACACGGGTCATAAGAAGACCTGCGATAAGGGCGATTGATACAGACAAAAGTGTGTTCAAAATAACATCTTCTTTCTTTGAATTTTTTCATACGCTGTTTAGTATACAACCTAAGAGCGAAAAAAGCAAGAGGGAAAACGAAAAAAATCTTATTTTTGACAAAACTTACATATTTATATTTATACAATATGCAAAAACAGCAAAAATGCCGACTTTTCGGAAACAAAAATTTTTTTGGGAAATTTCAGAAAAACTATTGACAAACGATGCGTTATGCTGTATTATCTGTAATAGTACAGTTAATACAAAAGAAAGGAGAAAACAATATGTTTCAGCTCGATTTCAAAGACCGCCGACCGATCTATGAGCAGATAAAGGAAAAAATGAAATTTCTGATTATCGGGGGCGCCATGAAGGAAGGCGAAAAGATTCCGTCTGTCCGTGAGCTTGCCGTCAGCATGGCTATAAACCCCAACACCATACAAAAGGCGTACAAAGAGCTTGAAAGCGAAGGGTATATCTACTCGGTGACGGCAAAGGGATATTTTGTAACACCGAGAGCATCAACCGATGCCGGCAAAAACGCCGAGCTTCTGGCAAAATTTTCCGACACTGTGCGCGAGCTTATGTATCTTGGAAAAACCAAAAACGAGCTTTCTGACATTATAAACAGCATTTACAAAGGAGGAACAAACGATGGCAATGATAACGGCTGAAAACGTTACAAAACGTTTTGGAAACAACAACGCCCTCGACGGACTTTCGATCAACGTAGAAAAAGGCTCGGTCTACGGCCTTGTGGGTCCCAACGGCGCCGGAAAAACCACATTTATCAAGGTTCTCATGGGCGTGTGGCGCGCCGACAGTGGCAGTGTTATGCTTGACGGCGAAAAAATATATGAAAACGAAAATGCAAAAAGAAAAATAGTGTACGTATCGGACGATCTTTTCTTTTATCCCGCCTACACCGTGGCGCAGACGGCAAAGATGTATTCCGAAATTTATCCCAATTGGGACGACGCACTCTTCAAAAAGCTGGGCGAGATATTCAAGATCGATCTGTCGCGCAAGGTAATCAGACTTTCAAAGGGTATGCAGAAGCAGGTTGCCTTCTGGATAGGCATTTCCTGCCGCCCCGAGGTGCTTATTCTCGACGAGCCGATCGACGGGCTTGATCCCGTTATGCGCCGCAACACCTGGCGCCTGATCCTTTCGGAGGTGGCAGAGCGCGGAATGACGGTTCTTATCTCGAGCCACAATCTGCGTGAGCTCGAGGACGTTTGCGATCACGTGGGCATCGTTTTTAAGGGCAAGACAGTTATCGAAAAATCCCTTGACGACGTAAAGGGCAATATCCACAAGATCCAGCTTGCCTATAATCTTAGCGACGGCGAATACGAAAAGCAACTTGAAAAGATATCGCAGGAGCTCGAAATTTTGCACACAAGCCGCATCGGCAGTGTTTCGTGTCTTATCATCAAAGGGGACACCGAAAAGGTGAAGGAAACGATATATGCCACCTCGCCTGCGATCTTTGATATCATTCCCCTGACACTTGAAGAAGTATTTATCTATGAATTGGGAGGTATGGGTTATGAATTCGAAAACATCCTTATTTGACAGAATTTTCTCAAAAGCTCTCATAAAAGCAGATATCCGCAACAACTGGATGTGGTCGGCGGTGTTTTTCGTTGTTCTCATCCTCAATGTAATGAGCCTGCCAAAAGGCTACGGCTATTCTTATTTCAGACCTCAATATACCTATTTTATATCGTTTTTCGGCATTTCTTTCTTCTTTGCCCTGCTTTTCGGACTTTTTGTGGGGACAAGACTTTTTTCTTATCTCAACAAGCCGAATTCGGTTTCGTGCATGCACGGTTTGCCCTATTCGCGAAGAAAGCTTTATTTTTCGCGGCTTGCTTCGGGATTTGTCCTTATCGCAACCCCCGTTTTTGTCTCGACGCTGGTGCTTTCTCTTAATTCTTTGGGGAACACCTATGTTACGGGCGGTTATATCTCCGCGTACATGGGCATTCTTCTCATCTATGCTTTTCTTGCGTTTGCCATTGCCTGCTTTGCCATGACGGTGTGCGGAAATGTGGTGGTATCCACCCTGTTTTCGTCGGCAATCGCCATCATGCCTGCGGCGCTTCTGGCATTTTATTTCGCGCTTTGCTATAACAACATCTACGGCTATACTTCGGATGCTTGGATACTCGAAAAGATCATCGAATTTCTTTACGTTTTCCCCGAAGCTCTTTTCCCGTGGCGTTTTGCCGTGTATCTCGGCTTTATGCTCGTTTTTCTTGTGGCGGGATTTTTCGTTTACAAATTCCGTCCGCTCGAAAACTGCGAGGAGGTAGTTGCCTTCAAAAGGCTCCACGGACTTTTTATCTACGCCGTCGGACTGGTCTGCGGCATGATTAGCTATCTTTTCTTCTTCGGAGTTATGGAGATAAAAAATCCTGTGGGAATGTTGCCGCTGGGCATCATCGGCGTTGTCGTTTCGACCATGATCGCAAAAAAGAGCGTGAATCTGCGCGGAACGCTGAAATATGTTCTCGTCTTTACGGCGGCGGTGCTTGCCGTTTCGGCACTCTTCGCCTTTGACATTTTCGGCATCGAAAAACGCGTGCCAAAAGCGAACGAAGTGGAATACGTCTCGGTTGATCCGAACTATTACAGAGAGTCTGACATTTTCATCCCCTTTACAGAGGCGGATTATCAGATCGAAGATCCTGAGGATATCGAAAAGCTCCGTGCTCTGCACAAGGCGTATATTTCGGACAAAAACTTCGACAGAACAACAGAAAAGTACCATATTGAGGACAGTTTCACCTTCACCTACCACCTCAAAAACGGCTCGACCCTTGAAAGAGAGTACAATTTCCTTTCTGACGAAAACTACGAGAAATATATGATCCCCGTCCTCAATATCGACGAGATCAAGGCAAACCGCTATTCGCTGATCGACACCACCGACAAGGAGCTTTTGTCTGTGACGGTGGTTGATGACCGTATAAAACGCCATGAAAGCTACTTTGGCGGACAAAGCGACGAGGCACAGGCGATCTTTGAGGCAATAATAAAGGATATGGAAAGATTGCCCTACGAACAGTTGGATTCGACAAGCGAGCTTTATATTTCGGTCGAGTATTACGTTCCCGGATATTACGTTTCGGAACCCGAACTCAAGCTTTCCGAAGACGAAAAGATTGAGCACAGAACACGCCGTTCGGTATATATCAACCAAAACTTCACCGAAACCCTTAAGGTTTTGAAAATGATCGGTGTTCCTGATGTTTACGAGGAAGACCTTGAAAAGATCTTTGCCGTTATAGTAAGATATGATTCTATCGGAAAAGAGTCGGCGGTGGAGTACAGTGAACAGATAGCGAAGGGCTATGGCGAGGTAACGGGACTTCGCGTTACCGACCGCGAAACTGTCGCAAAGATATATGACCTTTGCCGACTTGGAATTCCCACCTATCACACAGTCGATGAATCAGCCGAAAAGATTGTGGGGATCGAATATATCTTCGTTGACGAACAAGACAACTATCTTTGGTCGAAGTATTTTGGATATCTGCCAGAGGAGCTTCCCGATTTTTTGCAGAGGTGACACGATACAGACTGAAATAACAAAAACGATGGGTCTGCCCCTTGTGGGCAGGCCCGATTTTTTGCCTCGTCAATATACACAAAAATTTCCCATCCAATTTGTCATAGCCAACAAAAACCTTGATATACAATGGTTTTTGAGGGGGTGCGGCACACAATATCTTGTGAAAAAAACGAGAAAAAACACAATATCTTGTGATTTTCCTATTGACTTATCCCAAAATGTATGGTATACTTACAAGGCAACTCGGAAATTGGGAGGTGAGCAAAGTGGAAAACGAAAAGCTTAACATCAGCATAAAAGGCTATCAGAAGCTTACGCTTCTTGATTATCCCGGCAAGGTTGCCTGTACCGTTTTCACGGGCGGATGCAATCTGCGCTGCCCCTTTTGTCACAATGCGGGCATCGTAAAAGATCCCACGGCAACAGACGAAGTGCAAAACGAGCTTCTTTCCTACCTTTCCAAAAGAAAAGGCATCCTCGACGGCGTTTGCGTCACGGGGGGCGAGCCTCTTCTGCAACCTCACCTTTTGGAATTCCTTTCAAAACTGAAGGAAATGGGATATTCGGTAAAGCTTGATACCAACGGAAGCCTGCCCGAAAAGCTCAGCACGATCCTTGATGCAGGTCTTGTGGACTACGTGGCGATGGATATAAAATCCTCCCCCGAAGGCTACGAAAAGGCAAGCGGCAGCGAAATTCCCTTTACCACCTTTGCAAAGAGCATGGAGATAATCCGCTCTTCGGGGGTTGAATACGAATTTCGCACCACCGCGGCAAAGGGAATACACGAAATATCCGATTTCGAAAAGATTTCCTTTTTGCTTCATCCCGATGAACAGTATTTTATCCAGTGTTTCGTCGATTCGGGAAACATTCTTTCAGACATCTGCTCACCCTTTGACAGCGATGAGTTGAAAAAAATTCTCGAAAAGGTGAAAAAACGTGTCCCCCGGGCGGCTTTGCGGGGAAAAGAATAAGTTTTTGAAAATATTAACATAAAAAAGGAGAAACTTTATGTATCGCGTTACAAAAAGAGACGGCAAAGTTGCCGATTTTGACATTGCAAAAATATCCGACGCCATCAGAAAAGGCTTTGAAGCGTGCGAGCGCCAGTTTAACGACAACATCATCGATTTCCTTGCCCTCAAGGTAACTTCCGATTTCGAGCCCAAGATCGAAAACGACCTGGTTGCCGTAGAAGACATCCAGGACAGCGTTGAAACAGTTCTTGTACAGGCAGGCTATGCCGACGTTGCAAAGGCATACATCCTTTACCGCCGTCAGCGTGAAAAGCTCCGCAACCTCAAATCCACCATCCTTGACTACAAGGAACTCGTTGACCAGTACGTAAAGAGCATTGACTGGCGTGTAAAGGAAAACTCCACAGTTACCTACTCGGTCGGCGGACTTATCCTTAACAACTCGGGTGCCATCACCGCAAACTACTGGCTTTCCGAAATTTATGACGATGAGATCGCACAGGCTCACAGAAACGCAGATATCCACCTGCACGACCTTTCGATGCTCACAGGTTACTGTGCGGGCTGGTCGCTCAAGCAGCTGATCGAAGAAGGTCTCGGCGGTGTTCCCGGAAAGATCACATCTGCCCCTGCAAAGCATCTTGCAACCCTCTGCAACCAGATGGTAAACTTCCTTGGTATCATGCAGAACGAATGGGCAGGCGCACAGGCATTCTCGTCGTTCGATACCTACCTTGCACCCTTTGTAAAGGCTGACAACCTCAGCTACGACGCCGTAAAGAAGTGCATCGAATCGTTTATCTACGGTGTAAACACCCCCAGCCGTTGGGGTACACAGGCTCCCTTCTCGAACATCACTCTCGACTGGACAGTTCCCCACGACCTTGAAGACGAATATGCAATCATCGGCGGCAAGCGCGTAGACTTTAAGTACGGCGATTGTAAGAAGGAAATGGACATGGTCAACCGCGCATTCATCGAGATCATGATTGAGGGCGATGCCCACGGCCGCGGATTCCAGTATCCTATCCCCACATATTCCATCACCCGCGACTTCGACTGGTCTGAAACCGAGAACAACAAGCTTCTCTTTGAAATGACCTCCAAGTACGGCACACCTTATTTCTCCAACTACGTAAACAGCGACATGGAACCCTCTGACGTGCGCAGTATGTGCTGCAGACTCCGTCTTGACCTTCGCGAGCTCCGCAAAAAGTCGGGCGGCTTCTTCGGAAGCGGCGAAAGCACAGGTTCTGTCGGCGTTGTTACCATCAATATCCCCAGAATCGCATACCTTTCCAAGACAAAGGAAGAATTCTTTACCCGTCTTGACAGAATGATGGATATCGCGGCACGCTCACTCAAGATCAAGCGTACCATCATCACAAAGCTTCTTGACGAAGGACTTTATCCCTACACCAAGAGATACCTCGGCACCTTCAACAACCACTTCTCGACCATCGGTCTTGTTGGTATGAACGAAGCAGGTCTCAATGCTTGCTGGGTCAAGGCAGATATGACAAGCGAAGCAACACAGAAGTTCTCGCAGGAAGTTCTCAATCACATGCGCGAGCGCCTTTCTGACTATCAGGAAATGTACGGCGACCTTTACAACCTCGAAGCAACCCCCGCAGAGTCCACAGCTTTCCGTCTTGCAAAGCATGACAAGAAGCGTTATCCCGACATCATCTGCGCAGGCGAACCCGACGGAACTCCTTATTACACCAACTCGTCGCACCTTCCCGTTGGCTACACCGAAGATATCTTCTCGGCTCTCGACGTTCAGGACGAGCTCCAGACCCTTTACACATCGGGTACTGTTTTCCATGCATTCCTCGGCGAAAAGCTTCCCGACTGGAAGGCTGCCGCATCCATCGTGCGCAAGATCGCAGAAAACTACCGTCTGCCTTACTACACCCTTTCTCCCACATACTCTGTATGTAAAGAACACGGCTATCTCGCAGGCGAACAGTTCGCATGCCCGCACTGCGGCAAGGAAACCGAAGTTTACAGCCGTATCACAGGCTACTATCGCCCTGTAAAGAACTGGAACGACGGTAAGGCACAGGAATACAAGGAAAGAAAGACCTACGACATCGCAAACTCGGTTCTCACCCACGAGGGTCCCGTTATGGGCAACAAGTCCGAAGACGCTTGCTGTGCAGGCACCCTTTCGGACGGCGTATATCTCTTTGCTTCGGCAACCTGCCCCAACTGTAAGATCGCAGAAGCTCTGCTTTCCAAGGCAGGCATTGCATACACCAAGATCCTTGCTGAAGAAAACGTTTCTCTTGCAGAATCGTTTGGAATCAGACAGGCTCCCACCCTTGTCAGCATCAACGGCGGCGAGGCAGAAAAGTTTGTTTCTGTTCCCAACATCAAAAAGTTTATCACAGCCGTAAAGCCTGCCAACTAAAAAGGGCGGAGGAACACTTTGATGCATGATATCATAATCGTCGGCGCAGGCCCCGCGGGACTCACCGCGGCGGTCTATGCGCGCCGTGCAAATAAAACGGTTCTTATTCTCGACAAAGCCGCTTTCGGCGGTCAGATCACTTTTTCTCCCAAGGTCGAAAACTATCCCGGCTTCGAATCGATAAGCGGCAGCGAGCTTGCCGACAAAATGGTTGAGCAGGTGCTTTCGCAGGGAACAGAGGTCGAGATAGAAAACGTTGTCGAGATTATCGACGGCGAAGTAAAAAAGGTCATCACCGAGGACGGCAACGAATACGAGTGCAA
The DNA here is from genome assembly GCA_017549365.1 of Clostridia bacterium. Lineage (GTDB taxonomy): Bacteria > Bacillota > Clostridia > Oscillospirales > CAG-382 > UMGS1052. Next base: position 21,192 of record JAFYUZ010000013.1, on the reverse strand, counting down.
ATCGGTTATTCTTGCCTGCGGTGCAAAGCACAGACACCTTGGCCTTGAAAACGAAGAAAGATTTATCGGCGACGGCATATCCTTCTGTGCCGTATGCGACGGAGCTTTCTATCAGAACAAAACGGTTGCCCTTATCGGCGGCGGAAACTCGGCACTTCAGGAAGCCATACTTCTTTCCGAAAGTTGCAAAAAGGTATACGTCGTTCAGAACCTTGATTTTCTCACCGGCGAAAAGCGCCTGGAGGAGATCTTGCGCAAGCGCGGAAACGTTGAGATAATAACCGGCACCGTTGTTTCGGGTATCATCGACACACCCGAGTTTTCGGGCATCACCATAAAGAAAACTGCCGACGGCACCGAAAGCGAACTTCTGCTTGACGGTATGTTTGTTGCCATCGGTCTTGAACCCGAAAACGGACCTTTTGAAAATCTTGCAGATCTTGATGCGGTCGGATATTTTGACGCACAAGAGGATTGTACCACAAAGACAAAAGGCGTGTTTGTTGCAGGAGATTGCCGCAAAAAGGCAGTCCGCCAGGTAGCAACAGCATGTGCCGACGGTGCAGTTGCCGCGATTTCGGCGTGCAGATATATTGATTCGTTATAAGAAAAAGCGGCAGACCGAAAAGGTCTGCCGCAATTTTTTATGCCTTATTTACTTTAAGGTATTCTGCAAAATATCTTTTTCCGAACTCGCGGTAGGATTTTGAATCAAAATGAACGTTGTCCGCCTGACCGCAAAGCCCCTTTGCACTGACAAAAGCGCCACTCGGAAGCTCTGTGGCAATTTGCTTTAAGCTTTCGTTTATGTTTCTGAAATACTTGCAGTTTCCGTTGTCGTGAAACTGTACGAAATCGCCGATTTCGCCGATCATCACGGGAATGTCGTCGGGAAGATCAAGGTCTTTTTTCAGTGAGTCGAACATGTTCATAAATCTTTCGCGGTAAAGAATCGCATCCTGCTCGGTATAACTGTCGTTTTCGCCCTGGTGCCAAAGAATACCTGCAATTTCCGAGCTTCTTTTTGCAAGTTTTGCCTGAAAAACAGCGTGGTCATAAAGAGCTTCTCCCGGTTGCCATTCTTTTATGGCACTGCCGCCGTCGGCGCAGGGAATAAGTCCGATCTCTTTTCCGAAATGCTTTGCAAACTCGTCCGCAAAGCTTGCCGAAAGGCCGACGCCGTTATATATGCTCCACCATCTGTCGGGGGTTATCGGTTCGCCCATTTGTTGCCATCTTCCGTTTCTCAACATAAAGCACAACGGGTTTTCGATGGAAGGCACCTCGCCGAAATTTCCTCTGCCGGCCATGTTCGATTGTCCCATAAGCAAAAATGATTTCACAAAAGATCAGCTCCTCTCAAAAACTAATTTATCACAATTTTGCGAAAAAAACAATATCAGGGCGCAATTCTCCCAAAATTGTCATGAAAACGAGCAAAACAGAGCAATATTGTCCATACAAAAAGCATTGTGGTGTATTGATTTTTGATTTGAGTTGGATTACTATATTCATAATGAAATTGCCGAAAAAGGAGTTGTTTTTATGCTTTTTGGTGTTGCCAAGGATATAATAACGCCGTGTTTCAGAATGCCTCTTGCCTGCGCCAACAATTACGTTGGCGATTTCGAACAGATCCACGACGACGTATACGTGCGTTGTCTTGTAATGGACGACGGAAAAAACAAAACCGTGCTGATGGCTTTTGACCTTCTTTTTCACGACAGATGCCTGAATTTTGAGCTTGAAGCATATGCAAAAGAAAAATATAAAGTCAAAGAGTCTGCCTTCATTGTCGGTTCTACCCACGATCACGTTTCACCTGCTTCAAAGGGATACAGCCGGATATATGCCAGAGAGGAATATGAGCAATTTCTTTTGCAACGGTCAAAGGCTTGCCTTGACCGTGCCATGTGCTCGATGTTTGAGGGCACGTTGGAGCACACCTCGTTCGATGCTTTTTTCAATATCAGCCGCCGAGGATACAGAAACGGTGTTTTTGGCAGTTTTGCTTCTCCCGACAGCGAGCGGGATACAGAGTTTTCTTTGCTTGTGGTCAAGGATCTTTCGGAGAATATAAGATCGGTCGTGATGAGCTATGCTTGCCATCCCGTTTTTTATCCGTCGAAAATTTCTGTAAGCGGCGAATTTCCTGCCCGTGTATGCCAGTTGGTCGATGCAGCCTTTTACGGTTGTACCTGCCTGTATTTCCAGTCGGCGGGCGGCGACGTGCGCCCTGCGGCAACTGTGGTTGACGGCGATTTTACAAAGCCGTTTGGCTTTGATACGATCGACAGTTTCGCTCGCTTGGTAGCCGATGAGGTTGTTGTCCGTGCAAAGATGCCGCACAAAAAAGAAGATCTTTTGATCTCGTCGGATTGTTTCTGCAAAGAGTTTCCCATGGACCCACAAAGCTTTGAATTTTTTGTTGCAAAGGTGGAGGATGCAAAGCAGTACGGCGAGGGAAATATAATTTCTGTTAACGCCGAATACATCGTGAACGAGGGCGGATACGAAAAGCTTGAAAAAAGTCTTGCTGTTTACTGCCAGACAATAAAGCTTTCGGACGAGCTTTATATTGCCACGATCAGCGGCGAACCCACATATCAGGTCAAACAGATCGTTACTTCGTGCTTTGACGGAAAAAGAGTTTTCTTTGTCGGTTACACAGACAGTTCCACCTATATAGTCAGCGATTTCCAGCTCGACGAGGGCGGATACGAGGCGCGGGATTGCCATCTCGAATATCGTTTGATCGGACCTTTCAAAAAAGGCATTGACCAAAAGCTTGTGCAGGGCTTTACAACGTCCTTTAAAAAACTCAACGACAAAAAAGGAGAATGATTATGGCAGAAAAACTGGCGTTGCTCGGCGGACCGAGAGCAGTGGACACAAATCTGACAACCCAGATACCCATTGTTGCCCCCGCGGCATACAAAACCATAAACGATATGATGATAAAGGGCGAAATATCTTCTTCGCCGATAGTAGAAAAGTTTGAAAAGAAATTTTGCGAATACATCGGGGTAAAATATTCTCTTTGTTGCAACAACGGCACCACCACCATTCAGGATGCGCTTTTTGCCGTAGGTGTAGGTGCGGGCGATGAAGTAATTGTACCTTCTTTCACCTTTTGGGCATCGGCAGGCCCCGTGGCGGCAGTAAACGCCGTTCCTGTTTTTGCCGATATTGACGAGGACACCCAGACTGTCACGGCGCAGACGATCGAAAGATGCATCACAAAAAAGACGAAAGCGATCGTGGTTGTCCACGTTTGGGGCAACCCCTGCGACATGGATCCCATCATGGAGCTTGCAAAAGCGCGCGGCATCAAGGTGATCGAGGATTGCTCGCACGCCCACGGCGCCAAATACAACGGCAAAATGGTCGGAAGCATCGGTGACGTCGGATGCTTCTCGATGCAGGGTTCAAAGCTTCTCGCGGCGGGAGAGGGCGGAGTTATGGTAACAAACTCGCGTGAGTATTACGAGCGAGCCTGTGCTCTTGGTCATTACGAAAGATTGCCGTGGCTTCCCGACGATTCGCCATACAAAAAATACGCTCTCACGGGCTTTGGCTACAAGCACCGCATCCACCCCTTCGCCGCCGCCATTGCAGACGCGGCTCTTGACAGGCTCGACGAGCTCAACAGAATAAGAACCGAAAACGCCGAATATCTCGAAGAGCTTCTTTCGGATGTGGGATATATAAAATTCCTTAAAAGCTTTGACAAAGCACAGCGAGTTTACGGCTATAACTACGTTCAGTATCTCCCCGAAAAGCTTGGCGGAATATCCACCTTTACCCTGCTTAAAGCTTTGTCTGAAGAGGGCGTGTGTTGCGGAAGCTGCGGTTACGGCAAGCTTCATCTTTCGCCCTTTTATAACGGCGAAGGTCCCTACGGTCACGGATGCCCCTTTGATTGCCCCCATTACGGCGAAAAATATCTTCCCGCAAGAAAGCTTGAGGTCACCGAAAAGCTTGCCGACACCGCCTTTATGATCGCTCCCCGATTTGAGACCGAGGACAAAGAGGTTGTGCGTCAGTATGCGGCCGCATACAGAAAGATACTTGATAATCTTGAAGAGCTTGTAAACTATGAAATCGACAACGGACTTGTGGCGAAAAAGGTTGAAAACTACGGCAGCAGCATCAACATTTTCGAGGAGGAAGACAAATGAAAAAATACGGAATTGCCTTTGCGGGATTTCGACACGGACATATTTTCGGGCTTTACAACGCGGCACTTGAAAACGAAAACGTAAACGTTGTGTCGGCGTGGGAAGAAAACGAAGAGGCAAAAAAATCCGCCTGCGAAAACGGAGTTGTCTTTAACTGCGAAAGCTTTGAAGATATGCTTTCCGACGAAAAAGTTGATATCGTCGCCATCGGAGATTATTACGGCAGACGCGGAAGACTTGCCATAAAAGCTCTTGAGGCAGGCAAGCACGTCATTGCCGACAAACCCCTTTGCACAAGCCTTGACGAGCTTTACGAGATAAAAAGACTTGCAAAAGAAAAAAATCTTAAGGTCGGCATGATGCTTGATATGCGATATAACAAAAACGTTCTTGCCGCAAAAAAGCTTGTGGAATCGGGCGAGGTAGGCGAGATAAACAACGTATATTTTGGCGGTCAGCACCCTCTGCTTTACGGCGAAAGACCTGCGTGGTATTTTGAAGAGGGTAAGCACGGCGGCACCATCAACGATATTGCCATCCACGGTATCGACATCGTAAAAACGCTTCTTCACCTCGATGTGAAAGAAATCTGTGCCGCACGCTGCTGGAACAAGTTGGCAAAAGAAGCGCCGTGCTTTAAGGAAAGCGGTCAGTTTATGCTCACTCTTTCAAACGGAGCGGGGCTTATTGCCGACGTTTCGTATACAACACCTGACAAGGTTCGTTATTCATTGCCTTATTATTGGGATTTCAAAATCTGGGGAACAGAGGGAATGATAGCTTTTTCGATCTATTCCGAAAAAGTCGAGCTTTACAAGAAAACGCAGGAAAGCGTGACACTTTGTGACGGAATCGAAAGCACGCGAAACAACCTTGACGATCTTATCGACGATATAAACGGAAATGACAACAGCACCGAAGGAATTCTTTCCTGCGCCGAAACTGTTTTGAAAATACAGAGCTTTGCCGACAGATGACGGCGCAAACAACAAAAAAGCGGACGCTAAAAAGCGTCCGCTTTCTTTTTTGTTGTGTTTGTTATTTAAGGTTTGCGGGAGCGAGTCCTTCGGGAATATTGAGTACGATGGGTTCCACTTTGGGGTCGATAACAACAACGACAGCGTTCTTGTCGCCCCACTTATCATTGATGATGGAAGCGGAGGTGTAGTCGCAAGTGAAGCTTGTTCCTCTGAGTCTGCCCCAAGGCTGACCGAGATGCTGGATGTAGATGTTCTTGTCCTGTGTTTCGGTCGAATTTGCGGGGAGAGAGAGGAGGTTGCCGTAGCCTCTGTCGAAAATGTTGTAGATAGCCGAGCAATCCTTGTTGTCCGAAAGGGTAGAACCGCAGTAGAGCGAACAGCCTCTGTATCTTGTGATCGAGCCCCAGCCGTAGCCGCCGAGTCTGAGAAGGTTGTAGGACGAAATAACGTCTTCGGTTATTCTCTTATAGGTATCTTTCTTGCCGCCGAGCTGATCTGCTGTAGGAGGAGCGTTGTAGAATTCGATACCCCAGTATACGTATTCCATAAGGTTTGCGGTGTAGCGTACATTTCTCTGAATACAATCACCTGTGTTGTTCGATCTCTGGTGGGTTACCGCTGTATCGTAGATCTGATACATCCAGTTGTTTTCAACAAAGTAGCCGTCGCAACCGCCGTAGATCTCAACCGCGTTGCCGTAGTTTGTAGCTCTCTTGTCCTCGTTGATTCTGAGAACAGAACCGCCGAGCCACGAGAAGATACAGTTTGTAACTGTTACGTTCGATGTGGTGCCAAAGCCGATACCGTGGCCGCCTGTGAACTTGAGCGAGAGGTTGTCGATGATGATGTTCTTGGGAGCGCCGTCGAAAATGTCGATCTTTTCGCCCATTTCGATGGACTTAAATCTGCTTCCGGGGTTGCCTTTTGTGCTGTAAACAAAGAGGTCGCCCGCCTTGCTTGTCGATCCGTTGAGTTCAGAGTAGAACTGAAGGTCTCCGCAAAGCTCGTGAGGACCGTCAAATCCGCGGGTATCCTTGTTCATGATAAGACCGTAAAGCTCGTCGTATGTTGCGTCGGAATAATCCTGAAGATCGTGGTCAAAGCCGATAACACCTACGTTTATAAGCTGTTCGGTACATTTCCATACGTTGGGCCATTGTGTTTCAACCCAAAGAGCGGGATCTGCATAGTTCTTTGCCGACTGGAGAAGAAGAGGCTTGGGGCCTTCGCCGTACGAACCGTAGATGGCGCCGTGATGAGAGGGGATCTGACCGCGGTACACGCCGCCGCGTTCAAAGAGGAACGAGGTTCCCGCCTGGGGGAATCTGACCTTGGAGTTGATCGCCGCAGGAGTTTTCCATGCTGTTTCGGGACTTCTTCCGTCGTTGTCATCGTTTCCGTTCTTTTCGGAAATGTAATATGTGACCTTGGTCATCTTGTCGCCGTAGAGCTCTGCGGTGTTGGGAGTGTTAAGAATGTCCTTCTTCATCTGCTCTGCGATCTGTGCAACGCCGTTGCGGATAGCAGGAGCAGTAAGAGTTGCGGACTGTTCGTAAAGTGCGGGAATGTAATCCTTTGCGGATGTACCTGTAATGGTGTATTGAGCGGCTTCGGCAGATGCTGTCCATGCAACTCCTTCGGGATTGCATGCCGCAAGGATCTGACCGTTTGCCCAGTGGGTAGCAGTATCAGAGAAAGTTGTTGCTCCGGCTATCCCTGTGGGAATTCTGCCGAGGAAACGGTTGACCATTGTTACAACTTCGGCACGGGTGATGTTGTTTTCAGGCTTGAATGTGCCGTCTTCGTAACCGTTAACAATGCCGTTTGCAACTGCAAAGTTGATTGCTTTGATGTATTTGTGTGTGCTCTTGACGTCAGAAAAGCCCTTAAGCTTCATTGACGAAGCGCCTTCTCCGAAAGTGGAGATGTAATAAAGAAGCTCTGCAAATTCGCCTCTTGTGATGTTCTGTGTGGGGGCGATGCAGGTGCCGTAGTTTACTTCGATGGTGTCAAGATATCCGAGCTTCTGGAAGAAACCGATGTAAGATTCGTACCATGCACCCGATGCCACGTCGTCATAGTTTGCCGAAACCTTGCCCTTGATGTTGTTTTCGTCTGTAACGAGTCTTGTAAGGAGGGTGACAGCTTCTGCACGTGTCATGTTGTTCTGAGGAAGGAAAGTGCCGTCCTCGTAACCTGCAACATAGTTTGCGTTCTTGTTTACCTTAACGTCTACCTTGGAGGTGACGGTTACGCTGGATACGCCGTCGGCAATCTGATAAATTCCGTTTTCGGAAGCAACATCAGCACCGTTGACTTTGATAGAGGTTGCGGGAATGCCGTATTTGTCTGTGAAGAGATAGCCTGTAATGTTTGCGCCTTCAAACTTGGGCTCGCACAAGCCGCCGTCGAGCTTGATAACAACATTTGCGGCGCCGTCTGCGAGGTTTGCTGTGGCGTCCGCACCTGTGATAACTACCTTTTTACCTGTAACAGTGCCTGTGCCTGCGTTGATGGTGCCGCTGAACGAGCCGCCGTTGAGAGCAACAACAACGTTACCGTTGATGGTGGCACCTGCTTCTGCACCGATAACAGCTTCACTGATAACACCTCCGCCGATCTCGACGAAAATGTTACCGTTAACAGTACCGCCGCTGGAACCTGCAACAAGTTTTGTGATGTTGCCTTCGCCGATAACAAGCTTTGCGTTGCCGTTCATTGTGCCGTTGCCAACGTTTGCACCGACAACTGTTTCGATAGTGCCGCCTTCAAGTGCAACAGAGGTGTTGCCGTTAACGGTCTTGCCGTTTACAGAACCTGCGGCAAGAGTTTCGTATGTGCCTGCCACAAGTCCGATTCCGGCGTTGCCGTTGATCTCGCCGACTGCAATCGACGGAGGATCGGGGTATGTGATGATGTTGTCACTGCCTGCAACGTACTTTTCGGTGCTGTATGTGTCAAAACCTTCGCCTGTTTCAAGCGCAAAACCGTTGGTGTAAAGGTAAGCGCCGGGTGCAAGACGGATGGTGACAAAATTGAGGGTAAGGTCTCCTTCGAGGTTGATTTCGGAAACGGGAGCGTCAGCTGTGCCCGAAAAATCAAGAAGGTTACCTGTTGCCTTTGTTCCTATACCCTGAATGGTAATGGGAGCTCGTCCCTTGATATCCTTGAAATTGGGAAGAGCGATCTTTCCTGTAAAGACGATCTTGCCGCCCTCTTTGCCAAGAGCGTTGAACGCTTCGTCGAATGTTTTGAAAGTCTGGTGTGCTTTGCCTTCGTAGTTCATCTTACCGAAAGAGTTAACGAGGGCAACACGTTCGCCGTTTACTGTGATAACTTCTGCTGCCGCCGATACCGTGAAGGGAACTGCGCAGACAATGAGAAGCACTGCCAGCAAGAGCGATAAAAGCCTTGTCTTTTTCATGTTTTACTCCTTTATAATTTTATATCGTCACAAAGTGACACACTATATTATATCACATTTTCGTTAACCACGCAAGCGCTGACGCAAAGACAACTTTTACAAAATTATAGATACTGTTTTGTGAGATGTCACAAAATAAAAAGCGGTTGTGAACATTTTAACAACCGCAGTTTTTTGAATTTATACTTGCACATTCATTTCTTTCATAACAAAAGCCGCCACCTCGTCAACTTTTATATCCATCGAATAGGCAAGCTCTTCATGGATGATCTTTTCTGCCTGAGAGAGAACTTTTTCATCGGAGAGATGAAGCTTTTTGCCCTCGTTTTCTTTTTCGGCCTGCTTTTCGTGGATCTCGATGATAAGCTTTAAGATCTTTGTCTGATTGCCCTCTTTGAGTATGGCGGCAAAAATTTTTTTGCGCTCATTGTCGTTGTCTACCCAAAGGTTTTCTTCGCGGCAGGTGTTTTTTATAAGCAGCGAAATATCCTCCTTGGAAAGAAGCTTTCTGACCTTTATGTTTTCGTTGTCCACAGGGCAGTATATGGTGGTGCCTGCGCTGTCGTATACTCCGCGCAAAACGTAGTAGGTCTTTTCTTCTGTCCTCGCAAATTTTTGGGTAACGATGTCTTCTATCCTGCACACTCCCGTCCCCGGATACACAACGATGTCGCCTGTCTTGTACATATTCGGTTCTCCCTTCGTTCTGATGCAAAAAAACAAACGCGCATTCTGCAACAACCGGACTTACGTTCCGCCATGCAAACTGCGCGTTGTGATCTTTGTTATATTATTATATATCCATTATACATCATTTTTTCGAAAAATGTAAGAGTTTTTTGGAAAAAACTTCAAATTATTCTTCGATAAGCTCGAAACAGTATATATTTCCGTAGCTCCAGGTGTAATCACTGCCGCCCGATCTGTCAAAGGTCAGGTGGAAATATCTTTTTCTGTTGCCGTATTTTATGGGAATTATGGTTCCCCATCCGCGAAAACCGCCGTCGTCATAGTCAAAGCGCATACGGGTGCAGTGATCTATGTCGAAAAGGTTGTATATACGGTATTCCGCACGCTTGTCAAAGCACGCTCCGCAGGCAAAAACAAGTCTGCCGTCGAGCATCAGAAGCGAGCCGCCCGTTTCGGCGCCGCCGCAGGAGGTCCTGCCGATAAATTTGTATCCCGAAAAGGCGTTGTCCGATTCAAAGAAGAAATAGTGATATTCCCGACTGTCGTGTCCCGTGACGGCGCGGCAGATAGACATATACCACTTGCCGCTTTTTTCGTCGTAGATAAAATCGGGGTCTTCGTCGCTCATTTTGCCATAGAACGTGTTTCCGTTGCCGTCGTCCATCTTTTCCATCAGCGTAATATCCAGCACGTTCACACCAAAACGAACGTCGCCCTCAAACTGAGCGTGACCGAGAATATGTCCGTGACTGAACGAGCAGACCCACAGCTTCCAGATCTTTTCGTTGCGGTCGTACATCATGGATGCCGCCACGTCGTTGCCCCACATTCCGTCGCCCGCGTCATAAAAGAGAGCGCCGACAAGCTCGAAATCGGAAGTTCCGGGCACCCACGAGAAGATTCCCTGATAACATTCTGCCTGCATTCTTATGGATGCCGTCAGAAAAACCTTGCCGTTTTCAATCATTATTTCGCCGTTTTCATATCTTACGGGGCGGATATCCGCCTGGGATATGCCGCAGTCGATATAAAAGCTTGCATCCGAAAGAACGCAATCGCCAAAAATGCTGACACACGACGAGCATTTTTCAAAAACCTTGCTGTATTCAATTTTTTCAAAGCTGTCGGCACAGAAGGTACAGATATATTGCGGAAAATCGCTTGTTTTTATATAGCAATCGAGATTCTTTTTTCTTGTTGTCACCAAAAGGGATGTTCCCTTTTCAAATGAAAGGGCGGTTTCAAAGTTTTCTTTCTTTGATCCGTCGGAAAATTCGAGCGAAAGCTTCTTGCCGTCATTTTTAAGCCCTGCAAATATTTTCGCGTTGGGAAGAATAAACAAAAATCCGCCCACACCGTCAAGCGAATCGAAAACAATCTCGTAGGTGCAATAGGGAAGGTGTCTTCCGATAAGTCGGGTGACTTTGCCGTTTGCGAAATATTTTCCGTCGGCAATCTTTTCGCAAAGACCGTCGGAGCTTTCGATGACGGGATATATGTCACCGCGGGTCTCGTTGACAAAATCCTTTGTAAAGCTCATTTTGCCCAAGGGGAGCTTGAGATCTTTGTAAAAATTGAGCGAAAAAAGGCGCTTTCCGAGCATGTTTTCTATTTTTTTCATGTTTGCCTCCCAAAAAATATATCACATTAAGTTTAACATATTTTTCAACAATAAGCAAGTGTGATAGTTCTTATGTCGCTTTTTGCATATATTTTCTCCAAAAAGCCTGTTATTTGTGGTGATATTCCTGCTTTTTTAGCAATGTATCAAATAAACCCTTGATTTTTTCTCTGTTTGAATAAAATAATACCATGTTTATTTTCAAAGGATGATACTTATGTATACAATTGTTGAGAAAGAAATACTTAACCCCACCGTCGTTCGCATGGTCATCGACGCACCTGCCGTTGCAAAAAAAGCACAGCCCGGTCAGTTTATAATCCTGCACGTCACGAAGAGATTGAGCATGCCATCGAAGAAGGCATTGTCTTCAAAACTCTTTGCAACCCCGTCGAAATTCTCGGCTACAACAATCCCGACGATCGCCGTGACCCCAAAAACTTCAGCGTTTGCGGCATAAAGTGTGTCGAGATGGAGCTGGGTGAGCCCGATGCTTCGGGCAGACGCAGACCGGTCGTAAAGGAAAATTCCGAATTTCTCATAGACGCCGATTGCGTCATTATGGCGCTCGGCACGTCGCCCAATCCGCTTATCAAATCCACAACAGACGGACTTGAGACCCAAAGCTGGGGCGGAATTATTGCCGATGACACAGGACTTACCTCCCGCAAGGGTGTATATGCCGGCGGCGATGCCGTAACAGGCGCCGCAACCGTTATTCTCGCCATGGGCGCGGGAAAGAATGCGGCAGAAGCGATAGACCGGTATATCTCGTCAAAAAATGCATAAACAAAAAAAGGAACCCGACGGGTTCCTTTTTTACTGTGATTTTTTGTGCATTTTTCTGTAATATCCGGGCGACATTCCGCTGTGCTTCTTGAAGGCGGTGCTGAAATAGCATTCGCTGGCATATCCGAATCTTATGCTGATTTCCTTGAAGCTGATGTCTTCGTCAATTATCAGCTCGCAGATCCTTTTCATTCTTTCGTTGGTAATGTATTTGGCAGGCGAAAGCCCCTCGTTGCTGACAAAAAGACGGGTGAGCTGCTTGTTGCTCAGATAACAATATCCCGCAACATCGCTTACGGCAAGAGGCTGTTCGAGATTGTCGGAAATATATTTTTTTGCAAGAGAAAGGCGCTCGTCAAAGTGCTCGATGCTTTTTTCCTGCGGTTGTTCCTTGAAGCCGCAAAGTCTGAAAAGTAAAATGACGGTTTCAAATATTCTGTTCATGCAGAGTTGTGCCGAAAAAACGGTGGGAGATGCGCTTTCCTTTGCAACAAATTCAAGACTTTCGTTGATGTGATCGGTGGTTTTCCCGCAAAGCATTTTTTGACTTTCAAAAAAATCGCTCTTGAAGGTTAAGGAGTATTTGTGCAGATCCTCGCTGTTTTCAAGAGATTTGTGGCGCACACCCGGAGGAAAAATGACAAAATCCCCCTTGCCCAGCCGCACGGATTTGCCGTCACATTCATAGATCTGGTGTCCGTCGAAAACCATGTGGATCTCATAATCGGTGTGGTGATGGGCTCTTATATTTATAATCTTGCGGTCGGATTCTCCAAAAAGCTCTTTGAAATAGCAGTTTGAAATAATCGATGACGAAGCCGACGGATATGTAGGGCATTTTTGCTGTTTGAAAAGAATTTTCATCTTTGCTCACCTCCGCGCAAATATTCTATCACGAAATTGCAGATATGTCAATAAATGTCCCAAAAGTGAAAGTTTTTGTCCGTGGCTTATATTGCAGATATTGGGCGGAGAGTGTATAATTTCAATGAAATGTATTGGAGGAATGCAAAATGGATATTTTTACAACTATGATAACGCCGTATAACAAGGACGGCTCGGTGGATTATGCCACCGCAGAAAAATACGTTGATTGGTATTTTGAAAACGGTCTTACGGGAATTTTTGCCATCTGCCAGTCGAGCGAGATATTCTTTTTGTCGCTTGACGAAAGAACAAAGCTTAATAAGGTGGTATATGACCGCGCAAAAGCGCTTGAAAAAAAGAGCGGCAGAAAGTTCACCGTTGTTTCATCGGGACATATTTCCGATACCATCGAAGATCAGGCACGCGAGCTTTGTGCCGTTTGGGAATCGGGCACAGACGCGCTTATACTTATCACAAACAGACTTGACCCCAACAACGAGGGCGACGACGTTTTTATCAAGAATGCCGAAGAGCTTATTTCGAAGCTTCCGAAAGAGGCAAAGCTTGGACTTTATGAATGTCCCCATCCCTACAAAAGGCTCGTTACCCCAAAAATTCTCGATTGGTGTGTTTCCACCGGCAGATTCGCATACATGAAAGACACCTGTTGCGATGCCGCTGTGATAAAAGAAAGATGCGAACAGCTTCGCGGATCGGGTTTTCGTCTTCTCAACGCCAACTGCCAGACTTTTCTTGAAAGTATGCGCGACGGCGGCGACGGATATTGCGGCATCATGTGCAATTTCCACCCGAAGCTTTATGCATGGATGGGCGAAAACTTTGCAAAGTATCCCGAAAAGGCAGATCTTGTTCAGTCGGTGATCGGAACTTTCGGCTTCACCGAGGTGGGCCTGCCTTATCCTTTGACGGCAAAATATCACATGAACCTTTGCGGCCTTGCAACAGAAAATATTGCAAGAAACAGAAAGAGCGAAGAGCTTACCGATTACGGCAGAAGCTGTATGCGTCAGATGAAGCTTGCCACTGATGCTCTTGAAAAAATGCTGGAGGAATAAAATGAAAGGTTACGGTTTTTGGAGCTATTCTCCTTATCGTCCGCCTCATTTTGATGTGGGGGATGTATATATCTGCCGCATCGCGCCCGACAGCACGGCAATACGCGTAGAATGGCTTTGCGACGGAGACAGGTGCGAAGTTTTCTGCCGCAAAAGAGATGCGGCAGAGTTTTCAAAGGTGGCAGAGACAAACGAGCGCGGATTTGACATTACGGGACTTGAAAAAGACACCGATTACGAAATCTACGTTGCCTGCGGTGAAAAGAAAAGCCGTGTGCGCCTTGCCCGCACGGGCGAGCCCATCGGTACTGTCGTCAACTATCTTCACCCCGACGACAAGGCGTATTCTTTCTCGGGCAGATATCTTTGTTCCCCGTCGCTTTTGCGACACCCCGACGGTTTTCTTCTTGCGTCGATGGACGTTTACGAGCTCGGCGCTCCGCAAAATCTGACCCTTATATTCCGATCTGACGATGACGGCAAAAGCTGGCATTACGTTTCAGAGCTGATGCCCTGCTTCTGGGGAAAGCTTTTTGTTCACAAGGGTGAGCTTTATATGCTTTCGTGTGCCACCGAATACGGCGATCTTCTTATCGGAAAATCCACCGACGGCGGCAAGACCTTTGGCGCTCCCGTCACCCTGCTTCGCGGCTCAAACGCCAAGGGCGGAAACGACGGATTTCATAAAAATCCGCAGAACGTGGTTGTTCACAACGGAAGAATATACGAAAGCCTCGAATGGGGCAGTTGGTCGAACAAAGAATACGGTCATGCCGCCATGGTCATGTCGTGCGATATAAACGACGATCTTCTTGTCCCCGAAAACTGGAGCTTCAGCGAGCCTGTCAAATTCGACCATTTCGTGCCCGAAATAGCGGATCTTCAAAAGCCCGTTATGACTATCGAGGGAACACTTGTGGAAGATCCCGACGGAAAGTTTTTGAACATCATGCGTTTTGGCAAGCGCGGCTACAACCTTGCCTACGAGGTAAACACGGTCGATCACGAAGCACCCCTTTCGTATCACAGCATCAAAAAGATCGGTGTGGCATATTCGAAATTTATGATAAAGTTCGACGATATAACAAAAAAGTACTATACCGTCGCATCGAGGCTTCATGACGGATGCCCCGATTATGCCCGCAATTACCTTGTGCTGATGTCCTCGCCCGATCTCGAAAGCTGGAAAGTGGAAAAAGAGCTTTTTGATTACAGAGAGTGCGATCCCGAAAAGGTGGGACTTCAGTATATCGATTTCAGCTTTGACGGCGACGATATCATCTATCTTTCGCGCACGGCGATAAACAACGCCGCCACCTTCCACGACAGCAACTATTCTACCTTCCACAGAATAAAGGATTTCAGAAACATATAAATAACACGTAACGATAAAAAAGAGGCGATCTTCCGATCGCCTCAATTTTTTTGTGTCTACAAAAAGAAACTCTTTACGACACGCAAAATGGTTATAATTATCCTTGTATCTGCGCCATGTATTCTTCAAGGCACAAACCTTCGCTCATAATTATCTGTGCGTGATATCTGCCCACGTAGCGATAGTGCCACGGTTCGAACATGATCTTGGTTATATCGGTTTTGTCCTTGGGATAACGCAGGATAAATCCAAATTTTGCACAGTTTTGCAACAGCCAGCTGTACTCGTCGGTGTTGGCAAACGCCTGGCTTGCCGCAGGCAGGTTGTGCAGGTCGCAACAAAGTCCGCTCTGATGCTCGCTGGTTCCGGGAAGCGCCACTGCCTGGGACGCTTTTTCGTATGCACGCTCGCCATAGCTTGGGCGAAGCGCCGCCACCTGATTGTCAAAAAGCTGTTGCTGATAGTTGTACGAGCGATATCCGCTGGTGATGCTGAGGGTGGTATATCCGTGCGCCGCCGCCTCTTTCAGCATTGCCTCCATTGCCTTTGCGGCATAAAGGTCCATTTGCTGGGTGTTTCGTCCGTCGCGTCGGGTGTGTACAAGGTCGGTCAGTTGGGACGGCTTGTAGTCTTTTGAAAGGGTGTTTTCAGTGTTTACAAGAAATAGAAATTTGTCGCGGTCGACGGGGTTCATATATTCCTCATACGCCGAAAGATCGCTTTTAAATTCAACAGCCGAAGCTTTTTTGGGATACACGTTGTCAAAATAATCGCTCACCGAGAGAGCTGATTCTGTGACGGGCGGATTGCTTTTCAGGGTGTAGTTGTCGACGTTGACCTTTATATCCACCACAAGCTTGGTGTCGGTCTGTTGATAGTCGAATATCAGTCCGTCAACGTAATTTTCGTAAAATTCGAGGGGGATATACAGTTTTTTGCCGACACGCTTGCAGTCGTTTGATAAAAATCTGTTTTCGCCGTCAAGGCAAAAGGACGATCCGCCGGTAAACTTTGCATACGAGCCGTTGGCGAAAACAAGGCTTTTGGCGGTGTCATCGCCGTAGATGCCGTAAGAGCAATGCTCGGCAAGGGTTTCGGGGGTGAGATAAAAAACGCCGTTTTCGCACAGAAGATCGTCGGATCTCAAAGAACGCAGGCGGTTGCTTCCTTTTTTCAGATAGAAGGAATACGGAGCCTCACCGTTTTCGGAAGAATTTATATCAAAAACAAAAATGCCGTAAACACACACCGCAAAAACGAGAAAAACTGCGGCGATTATCATAATAAACAAAAGGTTTGCGCGGGGCGATGATTTTTTTCGTTTTACCATTTTCAAAAAACACCTCCGTTTTTTCGAATTGATTTCCGACAGGCGGATATACTTATAACAGTATATCACATTTTTCCGATTTATGGAATATTCTTTTTATAAAAACTTTGATTTTTTTGAAAAGGAGAACGTTTTATGGCAAAAAAACGCAAAATATCCGACAAGTTCAACCCTGAAGATCGTCCTTTGGAAGAAGTTTGGGAAAGAATGTACTGCGACCCCTTTGAATGTGATGAAATGGTTTATTCTTTGAAAAACAAAGAAAAAACCGGATTTAACGAGAAAAACGAAGAAAACGAGGGGTTTTTCGGCTGAAAACGGCTGATTTGACCTAAATTTGACTTTCCTTGACTTTGACTTTCTTTGACCTTTGGTTTATAATAATCACGAAAGGTCAAGAAAGGTCAAAGGAGAACAAAATGCTGATATCCGAAAAAATTGCAAAAATGATCGAACAGATGCTGGAGGAACAAAACGGCATCGCAGAAATACAGCGAAACGATTTCGCAAACCGCCTTGGCTGCGTTCCCAGCCAGATAAACTACGTCATATCCTCCCGCTTTTCAAAGCAGCACGGCTACATCGTCGAAAGCCGCCGCGGAGGCGGAGGTTACATAAAAATAACGCGTGTGCAGATGCAGGGGCGCGAATATCTGATGCATCTTTTCGCATCGGTGGGCAATTCTCTCGACGTTCCCTCGCTTCGTGCCTATCTTCTCTCGCTTGTCGAAAACGGCATCATTTCCGAAAGACACCTGAAAATTTTTTCGGCAATGCTTTCGGACGGAGCTCTTTCGTGCGAGGGCGACAAGCTTGTGCGCGACAGATTGCGCGCCGATATATTCAAAACGCTTTTGCTCAATCTTATCTGACAAACACAGGAAAAAGGAGTTGATATATATGCTGTGTGAGATCTGCAAGAAAAACCAGGCGACTTTCTTTTACAAACAAACGAAAAACGGAGTTACCTTTGAAAAAAATCTTTGCGCATCCTGCGCGAAAGAACAGGGGCTCGCTTCAAACATGGGACTTTTTGATTTCGACGGCATCGCCGACGACTTTTTCGGCGGGCTTCTCGGAAGCTTTGCTTCGGGTCAGCCGAAGATCGTTGCGGCACAAAAATGCGAAAAATGCGGCATGACACCCGGCGAGCTTTTGCACTCGGGCAGAGTTGGTTGTGCCGATTGCTACACCGTGTTCAGAAAATCGCTGATCCCCACCATAGCCAAGATCCACGGAAACGTGGTACATTGCGGAAAAACCCCCGCGATTTCCGCCGAAAAAACCGCAACAGAAGAAAAACCGACACCGCCGCGCGAGCTTTCGACGGCAGAAAAAATTACACAGCTCAAAGCAAAGCTGTCAAAAGCCATCGAAGAGCAGGAATACGAGATGGCGGCACAATATCGCGACGAAATAAAGCTGCTTGAAAAGAAACTTGATGAGGGAGGCGAGGAAAAATGAAATGGTTTAATGACAAACGTTCATCCGACGGTATCGTTCTTAGCTCCCGCGTGCGCCTTGCGCGAAACCTTGCCGACTATCCTTTTCCGAAAAAATGCACAGATGCAGACAAGTTGAAGATCTGCAACACGGTCAAAGATGCCCTTGGCGCCTATTCCTGCGAAAGGTTCAACTACATACAGCTCGAAACTCTTTCGGGTGTTGAAAAAAACGCCCTTCTCGAGGATCATATGATAAGCCGCGAATTCTGCGAGGGAGATCCTTCGGGACGCATGCTTATAACCGACGAACAGTCGACCGTTTCTGTAATGGTGAACGAGGAGGATCATCTTCGCATCCAGGTGATACTTCCGGGACTTGATATAAACAGCGCGTACAAAAAAGCAAGTGAGATCGACGAGGCGCAAAGCCGCGGAGCCGCGCAGGCCTTTGACGAAAAACTCGGATATCTCACCTCCTGCCCCACAAATCTCGGCACGGGAATGAGAGCTTCGGTCATGTTGCATCTTCCTGCCCTTACGTCGTGCGGACAGATGAAGTCACTTTTAAACACCCTTTCAAAGATCGGTCTTGCCGTTCGCGGACTGTATGGCGAGGGAAGCGAGGCTGACGGAAGCCTTTATCAGATATCAAACCAGATAACCCTCGGAATATCCGAGGAGGATGCCATAGAAAAGCTGACCGGCGCCGTAAACCGAGTGGTTGAGCGCGAAAGACAACTGCGAGAGACTCTTGTCACAAGCGGCGGAATCGATCTCGAGGACAGCATCTGCAGATCTTTGGGACTTCTCAGATATGCCAAAAAAATGTCGTCAAAAGAATTCCTCAAGCTCTGGTCGGATGTAAAATTCGGTGTTGAAAGCGGAGTTATAAAAGAGCTGGACGGCATCAATCTTTCAAAACTTCTTGTGGAGGCAATGCCTGCACATATCTTGAAAAAATATCCCGAAACGGCAACAAGCTCGGTTCGGGATGCAAAAAGAGCAGAAATTATAAAAAGTTATTTCGTATAACCCGAGGTGATAAACAATGACAGATGAATTTACAAATAACGCTCAGCGTGCGCTGGGGGCGGCACACACCGCCGCACGCAAGCTTGGCCACACCAGCGTGGGAAGCGAGCATCTTCTTTTGGGCCTTTTGTCGCGCACAGATTCGCTGGCGGCAAAAATGCTCGAAAAATACGGCGTCAGCTTTGATTCTTTCCGCGCCGTGGTCGAGCAAAACTGCGGTGTCGGCGAGGAGAGCGAAAACGATATCAATATGAGCCCCAGAGCAAGACACATTCTTGAAAATTCGCGCGCAGAAGCGATCGGCACGGCACAAAACTATATCGGTACCGAGCATATTCTCATGGCAATACTGCACGAGAGCGATTGTCTTGCGGTACGTCTTCTTTCGGACCTTGGCGTTGACATAGCCGAACTTTACGAAAGGACGTCCACGGTTGCCTGCGGTTTTGTACCGTCGGGCTTTGCCCAAAATACGCCAAAGGACACAAAAAAACAGACCGAAGGCGGAAAAAAGGCGGCGGGCGTTAAAACCGAGACTCTTGATAACTACGGCAGAGATCTCACCGCGGCGGCGCGTGAGGGAAAACTCGATCCTGTCATCGGCCGTGAAAACGAGATGGAGCGCGTTATTCAGATCCTTTCGAGACGCACAAAAAACAACCCTTGTCTCATCGGCGAGCCGGGAGTTGGCAAAACGGCGGTGGCAGAAGGACTTGCTTTAAAGATCGTTTCGGGCCAGGTGCCCGATACCATCAGCGGAAAACGCGTTGTCACTCTTGACCTTTCGGGTATGCTTGCAGGCGCAAAATACCGCGGCGAGTTTGAAGAACGCATCAAAAACGTTATGGCTGAGGTCAAAAAGGCAGGCGACGTCATTCTCTTTATCGACGAGATCCACACCCTCATCGGCGCAGGCTCTGCCGAGGGCGCCATAGATGCGGCAAACATTCTGAAGCCTGCCCTTTCGCGAGGAGAGATCCAGGTTATCGGTGCAACGACAATTTCCGAATACCGCAAGTATATCGAAAAGGATGCGGCGCTCGAACGCCGTTTCCAATCGGTTATGGTTGGCGAGCCTTCAAAGGAGGAGGCTGTACTTATTCTCAAGGGACTTAAAGACAAATACGAAGCTCACCACAAGGTCAAGATCACCGATTCCGCAATAAACGCCGCAGTTGAGCTGTCGGCAAGATATATTGCCGACAGATACCTTCCCGACAAGGCGATCGACCTTATCGACGAGGCATCGTCAAAGAAGCGTATCGGCGAAATAATCGCCCCCTCTCCTCTGCGCGATATCGAAAACGAAATAAAGCGTCTTGACGAAGAAAAGAGCGAGGCTGTGAAGCTGCAGGAATTTGAAAAAGCGGCACAGATACGCAATCGCGAAAAGGAATTGCGGGAAAAATACGACAACGACAAGCGCGAATGGGAAGAAAAAAAGCGCACCAGCTGTCCCGAGATCACAGAGTCGGATATTGCCGAGGTGGTTACGAGCTGGACATCTATTCCCGTGGCAAAGCTTGCCCGCGAAGAGTCCGAAAAGCTTCTTAATCTCGATTCTATCCTCAAAAACCGTGTGATCGGTCAGGACGAGGCGGTTTCTGTAATCTCCCGCGCTATCCGCCGCGGCAGAACGGGACTTAAAGATCCCAAAAGACCCCAGGGCTCGTTTATCTTTTGCGGCCCCACGGGCGTTGGCAAGACCGAGCTTTCAAAAGCTCTTGCCGAGGCAATTTTCGGTGACGAAAACGCCATTATCCGTTTTGATATGTCGGAATATATGGAAAAACATTCGGTCTCAAAGCTTATCGGTTCGCCTCCCGGCTATGTCGGATATGACGAGGCAGGACAGTTGACCGAAAAGATCAGAAGAAAGCCGTATTCGGTGCTTCTCTTTGACGAGATCGAAAAAGCCCACCCCGACGTTTTCAACATTCTTTTGCAGATCCTTGAGGACGGTATTCTCACCGATTCCCACGGAAGACGGGTGGATTTCAGAAATTCCGTTATAATCATGACTTCCAACCTCGGTCATTCTGCCGATACCGAGCCAAAGCGTCTCGGATTTGTAAACGAAGAGGACAAAACGGCAGAGCATGACAGACAAAGCGCAAAGGTTATGGAAGCGTTAAAGGGCTATTTTCGCCCCGAATTTCTCAACCGTATCGACGAGATCGTTGTTTTCCGCAAACTGTCGGATGAGGATATTGCAAAGATCGCAAAGCTGATGCTTGCCGAGATCACAAAGAGAATTGAAAACCTTGGCATTGCCATCGAGTTTTCGGATGAGGTGACGTCTCTTCTTGCCAAAGAGGGCTTTGATGACGTATATGGTGCACGCCCCCTTCGCCGAGCTATCCAAAGAAAGGTGGAGGACAG
>JAFYUZ010000012.1 GCA_017549365.1 Clostridia bacterium | reverse complement strand
CAGGCTCCATGCACCTCGGAAACCTTTACGGAGCTCTTGCGGATGAAAGAGTTGCTCACTCATCGGGCAACGGCGTTTTCATGCTCAGAATCGAAGACACAGACGATAAGCGTGAAGTAGAAGGCGCGGTAGAAAAGATCATCAAGTATCTCGGCGGCTTCGGTCTCACTTTTGACGAGGGCGCAACAGCCGATGCGGATTTTGGTGAATACGGACCTTACCGCCAGCGCCAGCGTGCAAAATTTTATCATATCGTAGCCCGCAAGCTTTTGCTTGACGGCAGAGCATACCCTTGCTTCTGCTCGGAAGAAGATCTTGAAAATGCTCACAAAGCGCAGGAACAGGCAAAGGACAACTTCGGTTATTACGGCAAGTACGCCATCCACCGCGATATGCCGATCGATGAGGCGATTGAAAAGATCAAGAACGGCGAAAAGTTTGTTCTCAGATTCAAGTCTATGGGAGATCCTTCAAAGAAAACTCCTTTCAAGGACTCTATAAAAGGCAATCTTGAAGTTCCCGAAAACGATCAGGATTTCGTCCTTCTTAAGTCCGACGGAATCCCCACATACCACCTTGCCCATATCGTAGACGACCATTTTATGCGTACAACAGACGTTATCCGTGGCGAAGAATGGCTTTCTACTCTCCCTTGGCATTTGGAGCTCTGGAACGCCTGCGGTTTCCGCCGTCCCAGATACTGCCACACATCTCAGGTTTTGAAATTTGACGAAGAACTCGGCACAAAGCGCAAGATGTCCAAGCGCAAGGACCCCGAATGTTCTCTTGAATTCTACTATACAACAGGCTATCCGAAGGAATCGGTAATCGAATATCTCATGACTCTTCTCAACTCCAACTACGAGCAGTGGAGAAGCGCCAATGCAGACAAGAGCTACCGCGAATTCCCCTTCTCCACCGGCAAGATGAGCGCATCGGGTGCTCTTTTTGACCTTGCAAAGTTCAACGACATTTCCAAAAACGTCGTTGCAAGAATGACCGCCGAGCAGGTTTACGACGGCGTTTCTCAGTGGGCGCAGGAATACGATAAGGATTTCTATTCGCTCATTTCCAACGATCCTGCATACACAACCGCAATTTTTGCCATCGGACGCGGCGGCAAAAAGCCCAGAAAAGATATCGCCTGCTGGTCTGAAGTGAAAGACTTTATATCATATTTCTTTGACGATCTCTTTACAGTTAACGAAAACGAATATCCCGCAAACATCTCTGTCGAAGACAGAAAAGCAATTCTTTCCGAATACGCGCAGATATATAAGACCGCAGCCGACAACAACGAATGGTTTGAAACAGTTAAGAACCTTTCCGAAAAGCACGGCTTTACTTCCGATATGAAAGCGTATAAGGCCGATCCTACTGCTTTCAAGGGTTCTGTTGCAGACGTTTCCACAGTAATCCGTGTGGCTGTTACGGGCAGACAGAACTCCCCCGATCTTTTCGCTATTTTCGGTCTTCTCGGCGAAGACAGAGTTAAAGCAAGAATTGCAGCACAGGCTTAAAACAAGCTCACAAACAAAAAGATGATTTTAAAATGATGAATAATTGCAAATTCACTCCCAAAGAAGCATCTTATAACTTCACTCCCGATATTATTGCCGCAATTTCTGCGGTAAAATATGGCGGTACCATATCGTTTGAGTATGGCGAGTATCATTTTTACGAAGCCTGCGCTTGCCGTTCGTTTTTTGCTCCAAGCAACAACGAAACCGGAGAAAAGATCGTTGCTTTTCCGCTTATCGATTGCAAAAACGTAACGATCGACGGTAATGGTTCAACCTTTGTTTTTCATGGCAGACTTTCGCCGTTTATAGTAAAGAACAGCTCTGATATAACCATCAAAAACGCAACTCTTACAACGCACCTACCCTCTTATTCTTTGATGCAGATCGTTGAAAAAGACGACGAAAAGTTCGTTTGCCGTTTTGATCCGACAAAGATTCCGTGCAGAGCGAAAGACGGAAATCTTGTTTTTGATACCGAAACGGAAACGATATCTACAATACCTGACAAGTTTTCTTTTCATTCTCTTTCGCGGGTTGTTATCAGATATCTTTTCACAAAAGATTGTAAAGCATCAAAAGAAGGTCTTGCCGCACCGTATAATTATTGCAAAGCAATACAAAACGGTGATTGCATAGAGTTTCATTATCTTGACGATGAAAAATCCGAAAAATGCGTTTATAATGTAGGCGAGTATGTTTCTATCAATCTCGAGGAGAAAAGATTCAGGGACGTCTTCTTTCTTGAATCTTCAAAAAACACATTGATTTCCGATGTGACCATAAGACGCGGCGGAGGTATGGGTGTTATCGCCCAGCTTTGCGAAGATATTGAAATCAGCGGTTTTGTTGTTCATCCTTCCGATGATGAAAAGATAACTCTTACCGCCGACATCATTCACATTGTCAACTGTTCGGGAAAACTTTCTGTTCACGATTGCAGCTTCATGTCAAGCCTTGACGACGCATGCAATGTCCACGGAACGTACAGTGAAGTATTTAACGTCGGCGATGGTTATATTGACGTTATGTACAAGCACGAGGGACATTCTTTTTTGGATCTTTACAAAGAAAACGATGCTTTGCGTGCTATTGATCGCACTACTCTTTCTATTCTTTCCGAGTTTTGCGTCAATAAAGCCGAGTATATCGATAAATCCGGCATGAAAATTCGAATATATTGCGAAACGATGCCCGAAAACATACAAAAAGGTTGCCTTATCGAAAGCCACAAACGTATGCCCGATATTCACATATATCGCAACAGAAGCGAAAATATCCCCCATTGGCGCCTTTCGGGCGAAGGAGATATTGTCGTTGAAAACAACGAATATATCGATTGTAATTGCCCTGTTTATGCTTACGACCTTGCGGAATACTGGTATGAATCAGGAAGAATAAACAACCTTGTTATCAGAAATAATCGTTTTGTTAAAGCGCGCCTGACAGATGGTTTTGTCAAAACGGGTATTTCGGGACACGAGGGTGACAAAAGTATTGTGATACACAAAAACATCACTGTTGCAGACAATGTATTCGAGGGTTTGATCGACAAACCTTTTGATATAGAATGTTTTGCAAACGTAAATATAAAAGATAATATAATCAAGTAAATCATTTTCTAAAAATAAAGGAGTAGACACTCATGGCATTTGAAGAACTTGCAAATTCCAATTTTATCCACGATGAGATCGACGAGGACCTCAGAGAAGGTAAAGTTGAAAAGATCCACACTCGTTTTCCGCCCGAGCCCAACGGATACCTTCACATCGGTAGCGCGAAGGCAATCTGGATCAACGTGATGACCGCAAAAAAATACGGCGGACTTTTTAACCTCAGATACGACGACACAAACCCTGTAAAGGAAGACGACGAGTACGTTCAGTCGATAGAAGAAGATCTTCGCTGGCTTGGCGCAGAACCCACAGGCGGTATTTTTTACGGCTCCGACTATTTTGACAAATGTTACGAATATGCCGTAAAGCTTATAAAGGACGGCAAAGCGTACGTCTGCGACCTTTCTGCCGATGAAATGCGCGAATACCGCGGAACCCTTACAGAGCCCGGCAAAAACAGTCCCTATCGCGACAGAAGCGTAGAGGAAAACCTCGATCTTTTTGAAAGAATGAAAAATGGCGAGTTTGCCGACGGAACACGTACGCTCCGTGCCAAGATCGATATGGCATCGCCCAACATGAATATGCGTGATCCTGCCATATACAGAATCATTCACACTTCTCACCACAGACAGGGCAACAAATGGTGCATCTACCCTCTTTATGACTTTGCACACCCCATCCAGGACGCCACAGAAGGAATCACATATTCACTCTGCTCTATCGAGTTTAAGAACCACCGTCCTCTTTACGATTGGGTAATTGACAACATCGGTTTTGAAGTCAAGCCCAAGCAGCGTGAGTTTGCGAGAATGAACGTAACACATACCGTTATGAGTAAAAGATATCTTCGTGCGCTTGTTGAAGAAAAGCTTGTTGACGGTTGGGATGACCCCAGAATGCCCACCCTTTGCGGACTCAGAAGAAGAGGATACACCCCTGAATCTATTTTCGAGTTTGTAAAGCGTTCAGGCGTCTCCACTTCCCTTTCTCTTTGCGATATCGGACTTCTCGAATATTGCATCCGTGAAGAACTTGGCCATGTTGTGCCCAGAAGAATGGCTGTTCTTGATCCTATTGAAGTTGAAATTACAAACTTTGACGAGGGCAAGACAGAATACTTTGAAGTTTCCAACAATCCCGAAAATCCCGATGACGGAATGAGAAAGGTTCCTTTCACAAGACATCTTTACATCGACCGCGAAGACTTTTCGGACAATCCTCCTCCCAAGTACCAGAGACTTAAGCCCGACTGCGAAGTAAGACTTATGGGTGCATACATCGTTAAGTGCAACGAAGTTATCTATGACGCTGACGGACAGGTTACAAAGCTTCTTTGTACAGCGGATCTTGAAACCTCCAACGGCATGCCCGTTGACGGCAGAAAAGTCAAGGGAACTATCCACTGGGTAAGCAGAGATTATGCAGTTGACGCATCTGTTAATCTTTACGACAATCTCTTCACCATCGAAGATCCGGGTGATATGGACGAAGAAAAGACTTTCAGAGACTACCTCAACCCCGATTCTCTCAAGGTTATGAATAATGCCAAGCTCGAAGGATGCATGGCAGACGTTAAGCCCGGTGAAAAGTTCCAGTTTGTCAGAAGCGGATATTTCTGTGCAGACTCCAAGCACCCCGGCACATACAACAGAATCGTTACCCTCAAGGGTAGCTATAAGCCCGAAGCAAAATAAACATTTCAACTCCCCTATACGGGGAGTTGTTTTTTAGTTTACATAGTTGTGTGCACCAAAATCCACAACCTCGTCGGCAACTGTTGCGCCCTCGTCGCCCGAGGAATAATTTTGAACGTTTGTAAATGCCTGTGGCACTTCTCCGACTATAACAGTGTCTGCGATACAAACAGAGGTTTCAATCTTTTCTTTTACGCATCGTAACGGCATAATAACGCATACGGTCATTTCTATATCAAGCATCACTCTGTGGTTTGTTTGATTGATTCCGCAACTTTCAAAAACGTTTCTGTAATCACAGTTGCATGCTCCGAATTGTGTCATTGAAATTTTGATATCAGGCCCTTTTCCAAGAAGTAAGCTTGAATTGAAAACGTTTCCGAAAGGTAAAAGAATTTCGTCTTCCGAGTACGCCAGCATTCTTATATATATTTCAGACATCACGTTGGATTTCAGCGCGTTCATGCTTTGTGCTTTTGTTGTAAGCGCGGTGACACGTCCGTTTTCGCTTTTTTCAAGCGTTATAAGGTCGTTATATTCAAGTTCTTTTGACTCTAAAACACTGAAAACTGCTTCGTTTATAATCATTGTTGCTTTTGACTTGACTATCTGTGCTGATGCCGATTTTATCATCGGAAAAAGGACGATATCTGTCGCAACACAAACACTGCATATCAAAATAAGACAGAGCAAAAATATAAAAGTCTGCTTTGCTTGTTTATTTGTCTTTTTGTTTGCGGAACGCAAAAAAATCACCTCTTCACATATTATGCGAAAAGGTGATAATTTTTGAATAACTATATGCCTATGTTAAGAAAAGCGGTTGCAATCTTAAAGAATATGAAAACAGCAAACGCATCGACTATTGTGGAAATGATCGGAGAAGCCATCAAAGCAACATCAAGTCCGATCTTGTCGGCAAGCAAAGGGAGTGTGCATCCGATAAACTTTGCGAGAACAACAACAAGGATGAGTGCCAACGAAACTATGGTGGCAATAAGATACACCGATTGACCGCCTGTATCACCGAGTATGCCGAAGTGATGCATTATAACTATTCTTGCGAAATTGACTACAGCAAGAGCAACGCTTACAATGATCGATATGCGGAACTCTTTGAAAATAACTCTAAAAATATCTCCGAAACGGATATCGCCCAAGGCTATGCCACGGATCATCATTGTGGCGGATTGAGAGCCGCTGTTTCCGCCTGTGTTCATCAGCATGGGAATACAGCTTACAAGAATCGGGAATGCGCTGATGGCGTTCTCGAAGTGTTGCATTACCATACCGGTTACGGTTGCGGATATCATAAGCACCATAAGCCAAAGCATTCGCTTTTTTGAATGCGAAAATACAGAAGTTTTAAAATAACTTTCTTCGATCGGTTCCATAGCCGCCATGATCGAGATGTCTTCGGTGGTTTCTTGTTGTATGACATCAATAGCGTCATCGACGGTTACGATACCGACAAGGCGCGTATCTTTATCCACAACGGGAATTGCGATAAAACCGTATTTGTTTATCGTCATTGCCACATCTTCTTTGTCGTCGTATGCAGATACCGAGATGACGTTTTTTTCCATGATATCTTCGATTATCTGGTCGTCCTTTGATGTTAAAAGAGTGCTGACGGTGACGATGCCGACAAGTTTTCTGCTTTCGGTAACGTAGCAGGTGTAAACTGTTTCTTTGTCTGAACCTTCTTTTCTGATTTTGTCGATCGCTTGCGATACTGTCATATCCTTGCGCAGGTTCACGTATTCGACAGTCATAATACTTCCGGCGCTTCTCTCAGGATATTTGAGGATATCGTTGATGAGCGAACGGGTTTCGTTATCGGTGTTGTTAAGAATACGGGTCACAACGTTTGCGGGCATTTCTTCGATGGCGTCGACGGCGTCGTCGATAAACAGACGGTCAAACACGTCGTGAATTTCCCTGTCACTTATCGCTTCGATCAGGTTGATTTGAGAATCGGAATCGAGATAAGCAAAAGTTTCAGACGCCAGATCTTTTCCCAACAGACGAAAAACAATAACAATATCCGTTTTATCGAGTTCCTCGAACAAAAGAGCAATATCGGCGGGCATCATATCGTTAAGCATTGATTTCAGTGCGGAAAAACTCTTTTGTTCCAAAAGCTCGATTGTTTTGTTGATGATTTTTTCTTCCATAAAATTAACTCCTTATATAATATTTTTGGTAACTGTGTGATAAAATAATCATTCACCTCCTGTTTGTGTCAAAATCTCTATTACGGCTTATTATATCATAAAAGTATGTATTTATCAACTTAAATATTTTGTACTTTTGAATTTTCTTAAATATTTCGTCAATATATACATATTATAGACATTGTTCTCGTTCAATTTAGTCTAAAGGCTTAAAAAAATCGATAAAAAACATAAATAAATTCACAAAATCTCTTGACAAGGGAATTTTTATTGTTATAATAAAATTAGATGTAAAAAGTATTATTATTCATTATGGAGTCACATGTCACATTCTCTTCCTCTCAGCACCAATAACGTCGACAAAGTGTTAGGTTCGATAGATTCGATCAAAAACGGAAACAAGGACGCTTTCGTTTTTCTTGCGGACGCTTACCGTGACAGGATTATCTCCATTGCTTTTTCATTCGGCTTTTGCGGATCTGAACGTGACGACCTGATTCAAGAGGGTTACATCGCTCTTTACAACGCCGCACTTACTTATGACAGTGCAAAAGCACAGTTTTCTACCTACGCAACCGTTTGCATCAAAAGAAGAATGCTCAATTGGATAGAAAAAAACGTCACTCCTACCCTTTCTTCTCTTTCTCTTTCAGAGCTTGATGACAGCGATCTTTCGCGCATAGGTATGGTTCAGGATAATTTTGAAGATGATATCATAGTAAAAAACGAGATATACGACCTTTTTGCAAAGGCAAAGGTTATTTTATCCGACACCGAATATAAAGTTTTTTCGCTTTATATCAAAGGCTTTTCCAACGACGAAATCTGCAAAGCCCTTGATATCACAAAAAAATCATGCGACAATTCTCTTTTCCGAATGAGAAAAAAACTCAGATCGGCGAAGAATTGATATATGGTCCCGCACATAGATGGCGAAAGCGGCGGTGCAATTCCGTCCGGGAACCGAAATTTTTTATAATCCAAAGCGAGGGAAAATCATGTACGAGAACAAGACATTAGTTTGCAAAGAGTGCGGACAGGAATTCATCTTTACCGCAGGCGAACAGGAGTTTTACGCTCAGCAGGGCTTCCAGAACGAACCCAAGAAGTGTAAGGCTTGCCGCATGGCTAAGAAGAACGCCGGCAGAGCTCCCAGAGAACTCTTCACCACAACTTGCGCAAACTGCGGCGGCGAGGCTAAGATTCCTTTCGAGCCCAGCAATGACAGACCCGTATATTGCAGCGAATGCTTCGCAGCAATGAAGGCTGAACAGCAGTAATCATAGCTCTTTAGGTGTGCATACACTGACAGGGTGAGTTGTTTTCTACAATTTTCCACCGATTGAATTTCGGCTTTTTGCCGCAGTTATTCGGGCAGTCCATGGCTGCTTTTAGAGTATGTTTTTATCTGAATTTATGAAGCTGTTGAACTCCCCCTTTTTTGGGGGAGTTTTTCATCCGACAAGCGAAAGAGAGGTTTTTTATGAATATCTGCGTATACGGCGCAGCTAGCAACAAGATCGATAAAATTTATATCGAAAAGACCGAGCAGCTCGGAAAACACATGGCACGCCAATCGATCGGCCTTGTGTTTGGAGCAGGTGCCAACGGACTTATGGGGGCGTGTGCACGAGGTGCTTATTCCGAAAACGGCAAAATAATCGGAATTGTCCCCCGTTTTTTCACGGGCGACGGTATCAGATTTGAAAAATGCACCGAGACGATATTTACCGATACAATGCGCGAGCGCAAGAAACTGATGGAAGAAATGTCCTGCGGTTTCATCATCGCACCGGGCGGCATCGGCACACTCGATGAATTCTTTGAAATTTTCACCCTTCAAAATCTTAATCAGCATCAAAAAGCGGTGGCGATATACAATATCAACGGATTTTACGATACCATGCTCAAAATGTTAAGAGAGCTTGTGGAAAAAGGTTTCCTTGCCGAAAAAGCGGTCGAGCGCCTTATAGTTTCCGATGATCCGGAAGAACTTATCGAAAAAATCAAAGCGTTCAAATACGAATAAATTAAAGGCTTTGCGAAGATTTCGCAAAGCCTTTGTTTTTAGTTGTTTGAATTTTTAGCTTCGATATATTTTGCAAGCACGTCAACGCACGCATCTATACCGATAGAGTCTGTGTTGAGAGAAAGATGGTAATTTTTGATTTCGCCCCAACGCTCTCCCGTGTAATAGTTGTAGTACGCGGCTCTTTTTTTGTCTGTCTTTTCTATGGCTTCTTTTGCTTTCTTTTCTTCAACTCCGTAGTACTTCATTGCGCGATCAATGCGGTTTTCTATATCGGAATAGAAGAAAAAGTGTACAACGTCGTTACGCTCGCGAAGAACATAGTCCGCACAACGTCCGACGATGACGCAAGGCCCCTGATCGGCTACTTTTTTTATTATATCGGATTGAATAAGAAAAACCTTGTCGCTGAGCGGAAGTCCGTACATTCCTCCGGAGCTTGTACCGAACATCGAGAGAGAATAAAGCAAGCTGTAGGTTGTGTTCTTCTCTGCGTTTTCAAAAAGGCTTTCCGCAAAACCGCTTTCTTTTGCAGCCATTGAAATTAACTCGTTGTCGTAAAACGGAATACCGAGTTTTTCCGCAAGCTTTTTGCCTACAAACCTTCCACCGCTACCATACTGTCTGCTTATTGTGATTATTGATCCTGACATATTGAATCTCCCTTCAATGTTATTGTTGTTATTATTATAGCAGATTTTATGAAAAAAAGCAATATTCATTGAAATATTTGTTTATTTTTTTGCATTTGGTAACAACTTGACATAAATCGACAAATATTATATAATGTTTGTAGTTTGATTTTTTCAAGAAAGGAGTTTTGTATGGCCAATTTTACCAAAAAAGCAATTGTCTATTCGTTTTACAACCTTTTGCAGAAAAAACATTTGAATCAGATAACGGTTAAAGATATTGTAACAGATTGTGGTGTCAACAGAAACTCCTTTTATTATTATTTTGAGGATATTCCTTCCCTTTTGACTGAACAAATAGACTTTCTTTGCGAAAAAATAATGGCTAATTATTCAGAACACAGCTCTATTGAAGATTGGCTTATATATGTTCTTTCGCTTGCAAAGGAAAACAGAAAAATATTAAATAACTGCCTGTCTTATATTGAAAGATCTACCTACGAAAAATATATGACCAAGGTTTTCGGTTATATTATTTCCAAATATATAGAAAAAACAGCCGAGGCAAAAAGCGTTTCTGACGATGACCGCGAGATCATTGTGCGTTTCTTCATATACCAGTACACAGGATTTTTTCTCGACTGGTTCAAAAACGGAATGAGCGATGATATCAGCCGACTTATAAGCCGTACAAGTTACCTGCAAGATGGAATTCTCGAAATGATGATTTCCAAAGCAAGCAGTCAAAATATTGAAAAAAATACTTAAATTCAGACATTTTCTTCAAAATGTCTGAATTTTTTACATTTTGCGAAAAATGACCATTTCAAAAAGTCGAAAAAGATCATATAATGTATACATAAAATTATGTGAATCATTATTTCTTAGGAGGATAAATATGCGTTCTACAAAGCCTATGTTGGCGGCAAAAATCGGATATATAGTCATGTCGGCTGTATGTGCTTTCTTTGGAACAGCACTTGTTATCGGAAACAAAAACCTTATTCTTTCGGATTTCGGAACTTTGATCGGAATATTTATGCTTGTTTTCGGTGCAGTAAAGCTTGTTGGATATTTTTCAAAGGATCTTTTCCGTTTGGCTTTCCAACATGATATGGCATCAGGACTTCTGATGGCGGTTATCGGCGTTTTTGTTCTTTTCAAGCCCGAAGATGCGGCAAACAACATTCATCTGATTCTGGCCGTTCTTGCGATCGCTGACGGTCTTTTGAAGATCCAGATTGCCCTTGATTCGAAAAAATTCGGCATCAATCTTTGGTGGCTTATCTTTGCCGTTGCCATTCTTTGTTGCTGTGTTGCTCTTGGCCTTCTTTTCAAACCCGGTGAATTTTTGCGTCTTATGACTCTTTTTGTCGGAATTCTTCTGATGACAGAAGGCGTTCTCAATCTTCTTGTTGTGATATTCACAGTAAAGATTATTAAGCACCAAAAGCCTGACGAAACAATCAAAAAAGAAGACTGATAACCAACGAAAGGAATAGGTTATGAATAAAATAAAGGTAATAACAGACTCGTGTTCGGATCTTTCCCCTGCACTTCTTGAAAAATACGATCTTGATTACGCTCGTATGAACACAGTATACGATGAAAAGACGACTCCTGCCTCTCTTTCTTGGGAATACTACTCCCCTGCGGAATTCTATTCTGCCATGCGCGAAGGAAAGAGAATTACGACAACACAGGTACCTGTTGAAGAGTTTCAGCGCATCTTTGGCGAATATATATCGCAGGGGTATGATATTATTTATATCGGATGCAGTAATAAACTTTCGGGTTCTATCAACACGGGTGCTCTTGTGGCAAAAAAGATGATGGAAGAGAATCCTGCGGCAAAAATTGTGTGCATAGATTCTTATAACGCGAGTATAGGCATCGGTATGCTTGCAATTCATGCATCCAATCTTGCAAAGCAAGGGCTTGATGCGGATGCCATTGAGCACGAGATCGTTGAGATAAGAAACAACGTCAGACAGTATGTAACTGTTCATTCGCTCGATTTCCTGAAAAGAGCGGGACGAGTTACCGGTTCTGCCGCCTTCTTTGGAAATCTTCTTGGCGTAAAACCTATTCTTATCAGCGACATCGACGGCTACAACGTTGCATACAAGAAAGTTAAAGGCAGAGGCCCTTCTTTAAAAGAACTTGTTTCACTTCTTAAAGAAACTATCACAGATGCCGAAAAACAAACGGTTTATATCATAAATTCAGATTGCGACCCTGCCGAGCTTGAACAGTTTAAAAAGCTTGTTGAAACAGAAATCGGTTGCAAAGATACATGTGTACTGACACTCGGTCCCATAATCGGTGCTTCAATCGGCCCTGATGCCATAGGAGTGTTTGCTTTCGGACAAGAGGTAACGTACAAAGGCGGAGAATAAGAAATGAACGCAACAACTCAACTGACAGGACGAAAATATATTGAAATTATCCGCGGCGGAGCTTCGTATCTGCGCCGAAACGTAAAAACTGTCAATGATCTTAACGTTTTTCCGATTCCGGACGGCGACACCGGAGACAATATGCTTCTTACAATGCTCGGAGGTGTTGATAATATTTCCGATGCAAGCGATAGCGTATCAGAAGCTTCCTTAGCGGTTGCAAAAGGAATGCTTCTCGGTGCAAGAGGAAATTCGGGTGTAATTCTTTCGCAATTTTTCGATGGTGTCGCACAAGGCTTTTTGGGGCTTGATAGCGCGAGTGTGAAAGATGTGTGTTCCGCTTTCAAAGACGGTGTTGAACACGCCTACGGGTCTGTTTTGCACCCCACAGAGGGTACGATTCTTACAGTTGCAAAAGAAGCAACCGAATTTGCATGTAATTTCGGTGCAAACGACATTGAAAGCTTTTTTGAAGCATTTCTTAATGAGGCAAGACGTTCGCTTGACCGCACGCCCGAACTGCTTGACGTTTTAAAAAAGGCAGGTGTTGTAGATTCGGGCGGAGCAGGTCTTATTTACATAATCGAAGGTATGCTTCGTGCTTTGCGCGGCGAAAGTATAGATACCGAACCAATTGATGAGTCAAGCAAAAACAAGGATAAGCCACTTGACTTTTCGCGTTTTGACGAAAATTCGCAAATGACGTTTGGCTATTGCACAGAGATTCTTTTACGACTTCAAAACTGCAAAACCGATATTGAAAAATTTGATACAAAAGAATTAACAAGATTTCTTGAAAGTGTTGGAGACTCGATAGTAGCGGTAAAAAACGGTTCTGTAATTAAGATACACGTTCACACTCTTACCCCCGAAAAAGTGCTTGAATATTGCCGAGCTTTCGGAGAATTTTTAACTGTAAAAATCGAGAACATGACCTTGCAGCATTCAAACAACGACTCCCCTGTTCTTTCCGAAAACTCTGCAAAGAAAGAGCGTACAAAATATGGAGTTGTCGCTGTCGCTTCGGGCGAAGGAATAAAAAACACATTCTGCAAACTTGGTGCTGACGTTGTTGTTGACGGCGGTCAGAGCATGAACCCGTCAACAGATGATTTTATAAAGGCTTTTGAAAAAGTAAATGCGGATACTATCTTCGTTTTCCCGAATAACGGAAATATAATCCTTGCGGCAAAACAGGCGGCAGACATTTATACAGCCAGTAAAGTTTGCGTTGTAGAATCCAAAAACATCGGGCAAGGCTATGCCGCCCTTTCGATGATGAATCCCGACCTCGAATCTGAAAACGATATTCTTTGCGAATTTGCATCAGCAATGGATGGCGTTATTACTGCTGAAATATCCAAAAGCGTTCGCGACTCCAATATGCAAGAAAATGTTCCTGTTGCCTGCGGTGACTATATCGGTATTGTAGGCAAAGAGATATTGACATCTGACAGATCCCGTCTTGATGCCGTTCTAAACACCATCGACCGTACACAGATTGCAGAGCATGACATAGTTATCGTTATTTGCGGCATTGATTCTGATATGACAGAGGCTGATGCCATAGCTCAGCACGTAAAAAAACACAACCCATTCGCTGAAATATACACAATAAACGGCGGACAGGATGTTTACAGCTACATCATTGTAGCTGAATAAGGAGACTATATGACAAAAAACAATGTTGTGCCGCAGGAGCCAACTGAAAGCACGCATCTTTTTAAAACACCCGAATTCACAAAGGAAATGAAAAAGACTCATACGATTCTTTCTCCCGATATTTTTCCTTTACACATGGAGCTGATAAAGCAGATATTTATCATGTACGGCTACAAGCTCGAAGTGCTGAGATGCGAGGGTAAAAAGGTCATTGACACGGGTCTTAAATATCTTCACAACGATATGTGCTACCCCGCTATCTGTTTAAGCGGTCAACAGCTTTATGCGCTGACCGAAGGCGGATACGATCTTGACAAAGTTGCGCTGATACAATTTCAGACAGGCGGCGGATGTCGCGCGTCCAATTACATTTGGCTTTTAAGAAAAGCTTTGCACAATATGGGACTTGGACATATTCCCGTTATTTCCTTAAGCTTTCACAGTATCGAAAAACACAGTGGATTTAAAGCTTCCCCTTCTTTGATCTTCAAGGGGCTTATCTCTATTGTGTACGGCGATATGCTTATGCTTTTGCGAAATCAGATCAAGCCTTATGAAAAAAACAAGGGAGAAACTCAGGCACTTGTTGATAAATGGATAGCGTTTCTTGTTGACCGGCTAAAGCACAACAAAGGTCTTGTCGGACGATCTTTAAAAAAGAATTTGCGTGATATGGCGGAAGATTTCAGCAAAATCGAACGACTTAATATCAAAAAAACGAAGGTTGGTATTGTCGGCGAGATCTATGTTAAATATTCTCAGTTTGGCAACAACGGACTCGAAGCTTTTCTCGAATCACAGGATTGTGAATTTATGGTGCCCGGCGTTCTTGGATTTTTTCAGTTTATGTTTGACAACCGCATAACAGATTACGATCTTTACGGCGGAAGCAAAATGAAACAAAATATTTCAAAACTCGGTCTTTCCGCGGCAACGCAGATAGAAACGATCATGCATGATATACTGCGCGATTTTCCACAGTTTACAGTTCCCGCCCCCTTTTCGCGCATAAAGGAACTGGGAGACAAGGTGATAGGCAGAGGCGTAAGAATGGGAGAAGGTTGGCTTTTACCTGCCGAAATTGCAGAGCTTGTTGAAAACGGATACAACAATGTCGTATGTGCTCAACCCTTTGGATGCCTTCCCAATCATATTGTGGGCAAAGGTGTCATCAGAACACTGCGCGAGATGTACCCCGAAGCCAACATCTGCCCCGTTGATTATGACGCAGGCGCGTCAAAGGTCAATCAGGAAAACCGCATCAAGCTTATGCTTGCCGTAGCAAAGGAGGAAAAGAACAATTGAAAAGATTAGGTCTTGACCTCGGTTCAACCACCGTCAAATGTGTTGTTCTTGACGAAAACGGACAAATACTTTTTTCAAAGTACGAAAGACATATGTCGCGTATAACCGCGGTAACCTCTGCTCTTCTTGCTGAAATATCGGACATTTTCGGGAACGAAAAGATGCTGACTGCCGTATCCGGATCTGCGGGAATGGGCATTGCCAACGATCTTGCCCTGCCCTTTGTCCAGGAAGTATATGCAACACGCACTGCGGTGCTTAAAAATTATCCCGATACAAATGTCGTCATTGAGCTTGGCGGCGAGGATGCAAAAATTCTGTTTCTTGACGGCGCGCTTGAGGTACGAATGAACGGAAGTTGCGCGGGAGGAACAGGTGCTTTTATCGATCAGATGGCAACTCTTCTTGCTCTTGAACCAAATGCACTTGACGAACTTGCGAAAAATCATGATAAGATATACACAATTGCGTCGCGTTGCGGTGTTTTTGCAAAATCAGACGTTCAGCCGCTTATAAACCAAGGCGCGCGAAAAGAAAACATTGCCGCAAGCATTTTTCACGCTGTCGTTAATCAAACGGTTGCGGGGCTTGCGCAGGGACGCGAGATCGAGGGAAACGTATTGTTCCTTGGCGGTCCCCTCACCTTCTTTTCTCAGCTTCGCCTTGCCTTTGACGAACAGTTGAAAATAAAGGGTGTCTGCCCCGAAAATTCACTTTTGTACGTTGCTCTTGGCGCCGCATATTCAAACGAAGTTTGTGAATTTGCGCCGCAACACCTTTCGGATATCATAAAGAGCTATTCATCCTGTACGGGATATAACAGTTGCAAACCGCTTTTTAAAGATCGCGCTGAATATGACGAATTTGTCAAACGCCACGAAGCGAATTCGTCAATGATAAAAAAGATAGACACGCCCAAAGAGCGAATGTTTCTTGGCATAGATGCAGGCTCTACAACCGTAAAAGCTTTGCTTTGTGACGAAGAAGGTAATATTTTCAGAGAACTGTATCGCAGTAACAGCGGAAATCCTGTACCTCTTATCAAGGAGTATCTGTCTTCTCTTTACGAGGAATTTCCGAATATAAATATCGTATCGTCTGCCGTCACAGGATATGGAGAAGACATTATCAGAAACGCTTTTCACATCAATCACGGCATAGTTGAAACAGTTGCGCATTATACCGCCGCGTCGCGCTTCTGCCCCGAAGTTGATTTTATTGTTGACATAGGCGGTCAGGATATCAAATGCTTCAAGATCCGTTCGGGTGCAATCGATAGCCTCTTTCTCAACGAAGCATGTTCGTCGGGATGCGGTTCTTTTTTGCAAACCTTTGCTTCTATTCTCGGATATTCTTCCGAAGAATTTGCAAAAATCGGGCTTTTTGCCGACGCTCCCGTTGATCTCGGCTCTCGTTGCACCGTCTTTATGAACAGCTCTGTAAAACAGGCACAAAAGGACGGTGCGAGTGTTGAAAACATATCTGCAGGACTTTCGATAAGCGTTGTAAAAAATGCTTTGTACAAAGTAATCAGATGCGCAAACGCCGACAGTCTCGGAAAAAATATCGTGGTTCAGGGCGGAACCTTTCTTAACGACGCCGTACTGCGCGCTTTTGAACTTGATATCGGACGCAACGTTGTAAGACCTTCGGTTTCGGGACTTATGGGTGCATACGGTGCGGCTCTGTATGCCATGGAGCACGTAAACGATAAAAGCAAGGGGGTTCTTTCAAAACAAGAGCTTGCTGATTTCACCCACACAGTAAAAGCTGTTACCTGCAACGGATGTAACAACCATTGCAAGCTTACGATAAATACCTTCTCGGACAGCAGTTCGTATATTGCGGGAAACAGATGCGACAAACCCATAAAGAAAAACAGCGAAAGCCAGTCACTCGATCTTTTTGAATTTAAAAACAAGCTTCTTGACGAATACAGGCATAATATAATTGATCCCACGAAGAAAACGGTAGCACTACCCATGGGGCTTAATATTTACGAGCTTCTCCCCTTCTGGTACAAGTTGTTTGATGAGCTTGGATTCAATGTCCTTGTATCTCCACAATCGTCTCACAAGCTTTACAGGCTTGGTCAGCACACCATACCCTCTGATACCGCCTGTTACCCCGCAAAGCTCATACACGGCCACATAGAGGCCTTGATCGAGAAGAACCCGGATATTATCTTCTATCCAAGTATGACTTATAACCTGGATGAAAATCTTGGTGACAATCATTATAACTGCCCCGTTGTTGCTTATTATCCCAAGGTAATCAAAGCAAACGTTAAGCAATTGAAAAACACTGTGTTTGTCGACGGTTTTGTAGGGCTTCATTCAAAGAAAGATTTTGCTCCCCATTTCGTCAAAATGATGAGTGCGTACGGAATATTTCTTGATATTAAAAAGGTTAAAAATGCGGCATCCAAGGCGTATCTTGAATACGAAAAGCATATGCAGGCATTAAGATCCGAGGCAGAAAAATACATAAGTTATGCCCGTGAAAAAAATCTTCCCGTTATCGTTCTTTGCGGTCGCCCGTATCACATAGATCCCGAAATAAATCACGGAATTTCCCGCTTGATATGTGATCTCGGTGCCGTTGTTGTTTCGGAAGATTCCGTAAGTGCTAATATCAAAAGATTCAAAACCAGCGTTCTTAACCAGTGGACTTATCATTCCCGACTTTATGCCGCGGCAAAATACGTTGCCAACAACAAAGAGAACGTGAATATGAATCTTGTTCAGCTTGTATCTTTCGGATGCGGTGTTGATGCGGTCACAACAGACGAAACCCGCGCAATCATCGAAAGCGCAGGAAAAATATATACCCAGATCAAAATTGATGAAATTTCAAATCTTGGCGCGATAAAGATCAGACTTCGCAGTTTGTTCGCCGTGATGAATGACAACAAGTGATGAGGGATTTGATATGACAATTTTTTATGTTTTGATTTTAATATCAGCAATTACAGGCTACCTTTTTGGTGGCATAAACGGAGCCATAATTCTTTCAAAAACTCTCTACGGCAAAGATATCCGCGAATACGGAAGCAAAAACCCGGGATTTACTAATTATAAAAGAGTTTTCGGCAACGGCGTTTCCACGTGGTGCGTAATGCTTATTGACATTGCAAAAACACTTGTTCCTGTACTTGTTTTCAGCAATCTTTTTGCTTATTACAATCATTCATACGCCTTTGGAGCAGCATTTACCGGTCTTTTCTGTATGATAGGACACGCATATCCTGTGTGGTACAGATTTAAGGGCGGAAAAACCTTTATGGCTTTTGCTACAACCGTGTGGTTTGTTGATCTGCGCATGGCGCTTGTATTTCTTGCGGTATTCCTGATTGTTCTTTTTACGATCAAGTTTATGTCATTGTCATCGATGCTTGCCGCCACAAGTTGCCCCGTTTCTATCTTGTTTTTCGGATACGATCACAAGGCTGTTCCCTTTGTTTTGCTTGCGTGCGCTGCCCTTTTGATATGTCGGCACAAAGAGAATATAATAAGACTTGCCAAAGGAACGGAATCTAAATTTTCGCTTTTCAGTAAAAAATCAATGCAAAGTAAAAAAACGGAAGCTTAAAGCGTCGGGTTGCTAAGGACATTAAAAAAATAAGCGGTGTAACTATTGCGGTTGCACCGCTTAGTCCATTTTTTACGCACTTTTTTCATTGCATATTTCATCCATTAAAGCAAGTAGTTCTTTTTCATCAGGTATGCTG
>JAFYUZ010000011.1 GCA_017549365.1 Clostridia bacterium | reverse complement strand
GTGCATGGAGCCTGTGGGGCTGGGAGCGATTCTTGTTACCTTTGATCCTTCGGGCAGGTCTCTTTCGGGGAACTTTGCCTCGAGCGACTCGATGGTGTCATCGTCGCACAGATCGGGGAAAATAAGGGCTGATAATTCCAAAAGCTTTGAGTTTTCCATTTTATATTTACCTTTCGTATAATTTCTGTTTTAATATAGATATGCCATTTCAATCATTATCTCGTCGTACTCTTCGTCAATATTCGAATAAAAATAAATATTTGTACCCGAAAAAACAAAGCCTTGTTTCAGATAAAAATCAATGGCAGGCACGTTGCAAGATTGTGTTTCAAGGGTGATGATACGGCGATCCTCGTTTTGGGCGATCTCTTTTGCTTTTTCAATAAGAAATCTGCCGATGCCGCATCGTCTGTATTCATCGCGGACGAGAAGATTTGTTATTCTTAATCTGTCATTCCATTCTTCTCGCGAAATTTCAAGATAAGCGGCAGGTTCGGTCTGCGAATCGACAAAAACGCCATAAGCTTCGCAATCCTGCCACACATCATCATAAAGTGTATCGTAAGAATCATGCTCATACACTTCGTCGCGTTTTTTTCGGTTATAGCTGAAAGAAAATGTGTTTTGGGAAGACACTTTTTCAAGCACGTAATGCTCGGAAGATTTGTAAGTGTAGTGCAGTTCATGATATTTATATTCGCTTTTCGGCAATTCCTTAAGAATAAAATCCAAAATATCACCATCCGGAAACATATTTTCATTATAGTATAACACATTACAATAATTTTTGCAATATTTTTCAGCAAAATACTGCCATTCACTTTTAATATTTTATATCATATAATGTACATTGGAAGTGAAAATACAAGGTATCATCCAACAGACGTTTTTATGTTTATCCCGAAAGGAAGAAAGCAATATGTTATATTGCATTATGGTTATGAGCTCTGTTACCTACGCGCTGAAAGCACAAACGGTTCTTTCCCGCGAAGGGATAGGTACAAGGCTCGAAAAATTGACAAGAAACCGAACCCTCAAAGGCTGTGGATACGGATTGCGTATAGAAAAAAGCAAGCTTTCGGAAGCCGAATCTTTGTTGAAACGTGAAGGAATAAAAATCGTTGAAGTGATAGAATACTGATACCGATCGGGGTTTGATATGGAAAAGATAATATATTTCGATCACGCCGCCACAAGTTGGCCAAAACCGCAATGCGTTTTTAATGCGATATCCGGAGCCCTGCGCGAAAAAGGTGGAAATCCCGGGCGCAGCGGACACAAACTTTCTGTCAACGCCGCAAAAGCTATATATGAATGCAGAGAATCTGTATGCAAACTATTTTCATTTGATTTTCCCGAAAGAGTTATTTTTACCCAAAACACAACCTACGCTCTCAACATGGCTATCAAAGGACTGTGCCGCAGGGGAAATCACGTTTTGATATCAAATTTCGAGCATAATTCCGTTTTACGTCCGTTGCACGCTCTTTTGCCGTTCGGTGTGGAATACAGCATGTTCGATGCAAGCGACGAGAACGAAGAAGAAACTGTTTTCTGCTTTAAAAGAGCAATAAAAAGCAACACAAAAGCGGCTGTTATCACCGCTGCATCAAACGTTTGCGGAAAAATCCTTCCGTTGGAAAAAATATCAAAAGTATGCAAGAACCATGGTATCACGCTTATCGTAGACGGCGCACAGGCAGGCGGAGTGTTCCCGTTTGATTTTACACGTTCGGGTGCTGATATTATCTGCCTTGCAGGCCATAAAGGATTATACGGGCCGCAGGGAACGGGAATAATGATCTGTTCGCAAAACTGCGATCCGCAAAGTATTATTGAGGGCGGAAACGGTATGATGTCGGAAGACAGAAGCATGGGTGATATATTGCCCGAAAAACTCGAAGCAGGGACTTTGAACACTCCCGGAATATGCGGCTTGCGCGCAGGCATCGAATATGTTATTTCCCAAACCACAGAAAAAATATTCGGAACTACCCTTATGCTGACAGACTATGCAACCGAGGGTTTATCTGTAATAGAAGGTGTCACTCTGTATGGAACCTATGGTGTGAAAGCTCCGATAATTCTTTTTAATAAAAAAGGATATTCGCCAAATGAACTTGCATCTTATCTTTCACAACAGGGGATATGCACCCGTTCGGGTTTGCATTGTGCCCCCACCGCACATGCCGCAATCGGAAGTAGTCCCGAAGGCGGTGTCAGGATCTCATTCGGTCACAACAATACGAAAACTGAGATAGACAAATTTTTGAACATTGTAAATAAGGCGTAAAAAAACCGAGAAAACATTGCTTGTTTTCTCGGTGATTTTTATTTTTCAAGTAAATAATCGGGAAGGTACAGATTTCCGTCAAAAACAATGTTTGAAGGAGCTGTGATGTAAAGGCTGTTGTTTTCGGCTCTCCATTCAACCTGTGTTACACCGCCGATCTGCTCAACGTCAACTTTGCGGTCGCATCTGTCGGTAAGCACGCCGCCTACTATGCAGGTTGCACATCCTGTGGCGCAAGCAAGAGTTTCGCCTGTTCCGCGTTCCCAGGTGCGAAGTCTTAAATGACTTCTGTCGCGAACCTCGCAAAATTCCGCATTGATTCTGTGGGGGAAGAGCTGATTATTTTCCATAAGAGGACCGTATTTTTCAAGATCAAGCTCGTCAAGATCGTTTACAAAACTTACGCAGTGAGGATTTCCCAAAGAAATTGCAGTTGTATCAAACTTTCTACCGTCAAGAATCACAGTTTTGTCAA
Source organism: Clostridia bacterium (assembly GCA_017549365.1). Classification (GTDB taxonomy): domain Bacteria; phylum Bacillota; class Clostridia; order Oscillospirales; family CAG-382; genus UMGS1052. The sequence continues at coordinate 12,669 of JAFYUZ010000011.1, read as the reverse complement.
TAAAACATTCGGATTTCGTTATGGCTGGAACTTTTTCGGCTTCAATGATGGGAGCGCCGATGTTTGCCGTGATGTTTGAAACGTGACCCGCGGACAGTGTGAGGTATATCTTCTTCAATCCGCCGAGAGTTTCAACAGTGATCTCTGTTTTGTCGGTAAAACCCTTTTCAAATACGAGCATACCAACACTGCGAAGGGCGTTTCCGCACATTTCAGCCTCGGTTCCATCGGGATTGAAAACACGCATTCTGAAATCTGCGACTTCGGAAGGACAAACGAGAATCATGCCGTCAGAGCAGATGCCAAAATGTTTTTTTGATACAAACTTTGCAAGCTCGTTAAGATTGGAAAGATCCTGGGTCAACGTGTCTATATAAACATAGTCGTTGCCGTAGGCCTGCATTTTTGTAAAAGTGATTTGTCTGTTCATCAAATTATTCTCCGAGAACAGAAGCAAGGTCTGCAATTATATCTTCTTTGTCTTCGATACCGACAGAAAGGCGAAGAAGTTTGTCTGTGATACCGATGGAGTCACGAACTTCCTTGGGGATAGATGCGTGGGTCTGGGTAAGAGGATATGTGATAAGTGTCTGCACCCCGCCAAGAGATTCCGCAAACATAATCATCTGATAGTCGCAAAGAGCGTGTCTTACGATGGAGGGATCCTTAAGGGTAAAAGAGATCATGCCGCCGTAACCTGTGCACTGCTTGTCAACAATAGCCTTTGCGGGGTGGGAATCGAGACCAACAAAGAAAACTTCGTCAACCGCCTTGCACTTGGAAAGCCACTGTGCAACAGCAATTGCATTTTCTTCGTGCTTTTTCATGCGGAGAGTAAGGGTCTTGATACCGCGGAGAACAAGCCAAGAATCGAAGGGAGCAAGGGCCGCGCCTTCTGTGTTTCTGTTGTATGCAACTCCGTTATAAACTTCTTCGTCAGAAGTGATAAGAAAACCTGCCATGGTATCGTTGTGACCCGCAAGGTACTTTGTACCGCTGTGAATAACAACGTCTGCACCGAGAGAAAGAGGCTTCTGGAAAACAGGAGTCATGAAGGTGTTGTCTACAATAAATTTTGCGCCGCTCTTTTTTGCAATGTCGGCAATTGCACGGATATCACAAACCTTCATCATAGGGTTTGTGGGAGTTTCAACGTAAAGGAACTTTGTGTTGGGCTTTATTGCAGCCTCAACCTTTTCGGGGCAGGAAAAGTCTACAACCGAAAATTCAACGCCGTATCTGGGGAATACGTCTCTCGAAAGACGATATGTTCCGCCATAAACGTCATCACCGATAACAACGTGATCGCCTGCGGAAAGGGTGGAGAAAAGTGCGGTTTCGGCGGCAAGACCGCTGGAGAAAGCAAAGCCGTATTTTCCGCCTTCGAGAAGAGCCACAGTTTTTTCAAGCTCATCTCTTGTGGGGTTTGCACAACGGGTATAGGAAAAATCTATATCGCCGCCAAAATTCTTGTTGATATATGTAGATGTCTGATAAATAGGGAAGCTGACAGCGTTGGCATGTGTGTCGTGTCCCATGTTACCATGAACTGCAAGAGAATCAGGTCTGAGGTTTGCGGGAGTCAATTTCTTAGTCATATCAATTATCCTCCAAATATATAAATAACAATCTGCCAAATTGAGCTTACAATATTATTTTATATAAAAGCTTTTGCAATGTACAGTGCAAATAATACTGTATGCATTGCAAAAAATGCACACCAAAAAGATGTGCATTTTAAAGTTTATTCTTTTGAAAGTTTGGCGTATGTACCCATAAGTTTTTTTGTTCCGAATTCGTCGAACGCGATCTCGTACATAACATCCGCGCCCATAGGTTTTGCCGAAATTACAAGACCCTGACCGAATTTTGCGTGCTTCACTCTGTCTCCGCTCTTAAACAGTTCTATATTCGGCGCAGTCTTCGGGGCGGACGGCATAGCACCGACAGAACGGGGCTTTTGACCAAAAGCAGGTCTTGCGCTCTGTTGCACGCCCAAACCTGCGCGGAATCCACCGGTTTGACCAAAAGAATGAGAATAAAATGCTTGCGGAGTCGCCTCGTAAAAATTCTGAACATCGCAAAGCTCCCCGGGTATTTCGTCAACAAATCTTGATCTTTGGTTGCATACAGTTCTGCCGAAATACAATCTGTTCTGACAGTATGTGATAATAAGTTCTTTTTTGGCACGTGTCACAGCAACGTAAGCAAGTCTGCGTTCTTCTTCAAGCTCAGCCTGCTCAAAGGTCGACTGTGCGCCGGGGAAGATGGTTTCCTCCATGCCGGGAAGGAAAACAACAGGGAATTCAAGACCCTTTGCGCTGTGTATTGTCATCAAAACAACCGCAGGCGAGTCGGGATCGTAATTGTCAACGTCAGAAATGAGGGCAACTTCTTCAAGAAATCCCGACAAAAGCGCCTGTTCGTTAGAAGCTTCGTACTGTACAGCGTTGGAGACAAGTTCTTTAAGGTTGTCTATTCTGTCGGATTCCTCCTGACCGCCGTCAATAAGCATTTGCATATATCCGCTCTTTTCTATCACCTTTTCAAAAAGAACGGGCAGGGTCTCGTTGTCGACAGTCTTTCTGAAATCGTTTATAAGATCGCAGAACGAAACAAGCTTGATTGCGCTGCGCGAAAGAGAAGGATAATTCTGCGCCGTTGCCATAATATCAAGCATTGTACGACCGTTTTCAATGGCAATGCGCTCTATCTCTTCAACAGTTGCATCGCCGATGCCTCGTTTTGGAACATTTATTATTCTCTTCAAGCGAAGATTGTCCGAAGGATTGTTGATTACGCAAAGATACGACATGATATCTTTAATTTCCTTGCGGTCATAAAAACGCGTGCCGCCGAGAATACGATAGGGGATACCGCTCTTTGCAAAAGCTTTTTCAAGGTTGTTTGAAAGTGCATTTACGCGGTAAAGAACGGCGAAATCAGAATATTTGTAGCCCTTCTCGAGAGTCATTTTTGCTATCTTATCGGTTATGTAGGAGCCTTCAAAATTGTTATCGCCGCATTCTTTAAGGATTATCTTCTCGCCGTCATCGTTTCCGGTCCAAAGCTCTTTTCCTTTTCTGCCTTCGTTGTTTTTGATAATGGCATTGGCGGCGGCGATGATGTTGGAGGTGGAACGGTAATTCTGTTCGAGTTTTATAACCTTTACGTCATCAAAACTGCGGTCGAAATTCAGGATATTTTCAATGGTAGCTCCTCTGAATTTGTATATACTCTGATCGTCGTCACCTACGACCATGAGGTTATTGTGAGAACCGCAAAGCAGTTTTACAAGATTGAACTGTGATATATTCGTGTCCTGATACTCGTCCACAAGGATGTATCTGAACCGTCTTTGATATTCGCTTCTGATATCTTCGTTTTCCGCAAGAAGCTTTACCGTGAAGAAAATGATATCATCAAAATCAAGGGCGTTTGCCGCCGCTTTTCTCTGCTCGTACATTTCAAAAAGCTGAGCGATTATACCTTTTCTGAAATCAGCGCCTGCATTTGTGGCATAGGCGGAATATCCCTCGAGCTTATCCTTTGAACGGCTGATCTCTCCGAGAACAGAACGCGGCTGGAAAGTTTTTTCATCAAGGTTCTTTTCTTTTATGCAAGCGGTTATAAGGCGTTTCTGGTCGTCTGTGTCATAGATAGTAAAGCTTTTGTCGTATCCGAGTCTGTCGATATATCTGCGCAGTATGCGCACACAGATCGAATGGAAAGTACCTGCCCAGATATCCTGCGCCGCATCGCCAAGGATCTTTTGCAGACGCTCTTTCATTTCGTTTGCCGCTTTATTTGTGAAGGTAATAGAAAGTATCTGCCAGGGTGTTGCGGGATCAACGGCAAAACAGTTCATAGCTTCGGCAAGATCTTCTTTTGTGGCAAGCGGACTTTCTGCAATATATCTTAAAGCGGCAAGATTTTCGTCGGTTAGTACTTCATCGGGAATATTTTCGGAAAAATATGCGTTTCCGTACTTTATTATAAAAGCTATTCTTTGAACAAGAACCGTGGTTTTGCCGCTTCCCGCACCCGCGAGAATAAGCAAAGGATTTTCGGTTGTAAAAACAGCTTCTCTCTGTTTGTCATTGAGAAAAGAATAAGCCTTATTAAATATTTCTTCTCTGTATTTTTTGTATTGCGCAATTCTTTGTGTCATATTGTTCTCCGTGGATGATTTTTCTGTATCAGTATATCACAAAATAAACTCTTTTTCAATAATCGAAAGCAAAAATTATCGGTTTGCCGGTTTTATCCGTCTATAAAATCGTAGCCGATAACAAGATAATCTTCGTTAAAAACCACAACAAGATCTGACGTTCCGCCCGAATAATTACTGCGTAAAAAGTTCGGATTCATATCCTTGTATGTCCAGCGGTACTTGTGATATGTATCGGGAGAGCCGAGTTTTGAAACAACTCTACCCGCAGTGTCGCCAAGTGTAACAACAGGATTTATGTCAACGTCTCTGAATCCGACGGTGACGGGAAAATAATCAAAACCGTCTTTGTGATATCCGACAACAACATCGTTTTCGATGATGATATAGGAATTTCCGTAAAATAATTGATTATCGCTCCCGGGGATGGGAAGACCGAGAATTTCGACCGCTTCCTCGTAGCTTGTACCTATGGTGACATAGCCTTCAAAACTGCCGAAGTTGTAATTGCCGTCAGAAGATATAAGCTTGTCCCTGAATGCGGAATTGATAAGTTTCTGACCGCTTGTTGAATTTATAAACGATCCGATGACAACAGCCAAAACCGCGATAATTGCAACTATTAAAACCGACAAATATATTGTTTTTTCTATCTTCGCATTCATCCGTCTTGCTTTTTCATATTTTGGATCGACAATAACCGTTTTGCCCCGGCGGTTGCGAATTGCGGGATAAACGTTTTTGTCGTTTTGACCGTTTTTTAACATCTCGGCATACGCTTGCTTTTCTTCCTCTGTTGCATTTTCAAGATAAACGAGATCGTGTTCGGGAGGATTTGCATATTCTTTGCCCGGCATGTTTTTGCCACTGCGTTTTCTGTAATGAATACGCATTTTATCATTGTCTGTGATTTTAAGGTCTTCTTTGCGCATATGGTGTGTCTTTCGAAACGGATATATGTCCGCTTTCGTAATCCTTTCCGTCTTCAGTGAAATAAATTCTTTCGACATTATCAAAAACAGACAACATTGTGTCGCTGATGCTATCCAGTATACAACTTTCTTCATACGCGCCTGTTCCGTTCAAAGGCGCGGAGTCACCCGAAAAATCAACAATCATATCATTTCCCGATATGTTTATCGAATTTACACCGATCCTCGTCTGCATAAGCTCCGATAATTTATAAATGAAGAAAATAGGCTCGGCTTGGTTTTCAAAGCTTGCAACGTCACAATATTCTATCATTCTGTCTTCGATAACATCGTAATATCTGATCGTATAGTTTATTTTGACAGCTTCGTTTTTATCTGACAACTGTATATCCGAAACATCGGCGGTGTTTTTGGGTGCGATATCAGTCGCGGTTGTTTTTTCGCACGAAGTTAAAGCAAAAATGAACAGTAAAAGAATTGATGCGATAACGAAACGAAATTTCTTCATAAACTTACCTCCACAAAGGTTTAACAAATATATTATAATGCAAAAAAGCAGAAAGTTCAACATGGTTTTACGGGCTGAAACAATAATATATGTATAAATTTGCAACAATTTGTAAGAAATAATAATTATCTGTTGTTTTTAACAAAAATTTTATTTTTGTTAATGCTTTTTGTCATATTGAATGATATAATAATCAAGCATTTAAAGGAATTATATTTTGAAGCTCAGCGGTCGTGTTGCTTTTGCAATGTCCGCTGTGTTTGGTCTTTTGCAAATTAACAGAAGAGTGGTATTTTATGTCTAACAAAACGAACGAAAAAGACTGCACACTATGGCAGTTGCCTATTATCGGCAGTTTTAAAAGTATGTCTTACTGCATCAAGACGGCTGACGGACAGCATTTCGTTATCGACGGAGGAGATTCTCCCGAAACCGAATATCTCGTACAGTTTATAAACGACAATCTTCAAGGCAGAGTCGACGCTTGGTTTGTAACCCATCCTCACAAATCGCACGTTGGCGCCTTCATAAACATCATAGGCGAGAAGCTTTTGAGCGTTAAGAAGATCATATATTCTTATCTCGATCCCGAAATCGTGGCGAAGAGAGACAATTCCTGCGTTCAGGATATTGAAAACTTTAACAACGCCATCAAGGCATCAAAGATCTCGTCTCTCCGAGTAAGAAACGGCGACAGATTAAAGATCGGAAAGAATATAGTAAAAATAATCGGTGCAGAATCCCTTGATTCTGACCGCAACTATCTTAACAATATCAGCGTTATTTTCAAATTCAATTTCAAGTCGGCATCTGTTCTGTTTCTTGGAGATGCGGGATACGAAGCAGGTCTTTCGCTTCTTTCCACATTTAAGGACGAGCTGAAAAGCGATATACTCCAAATGGCTCACCACGGTTTTTACGGTGTGTCCCACGAACTTTACAGCATGATATCTCCCGATATCTGCCTGTGGCCCACCAGAAAAGAAATATGGCCGGATGGCACAAATATTCTGACCAGCGAGAGCAACGACATCAAGGCTACATACGATCATATGTGTTCGCTCGGAGTTTCAGAACATTATATTTCGGGAATCGACGGACTTTCCGAAATTCATTTTTAACAACAAAAGATCCCCTTGCCAAAACAAGGGGATCTGCTTTTTTATAAGCTCTTTCCGATGAAAGCCGCACCGATAAGCCCCGCATCGCTTTGAAGCATTGCGATCTTAACGGTGGTTGTGCCTTTGTAATACTTTGATATGTATTCCATGAGAAGTTCTTTGTCGTTTGTTATACCGCCTGCAAGAATAATCGCATCCGGCTGAAGCAGGGAACAGATGGACTCTATTCCGTCAACAAGGTACTTGGCGTATTTATCAAGCACTTCTTTTGCATCGGTTGCGCCTTTTCTGATATAATCAAATACGGTTCTGCCATCGATCTTATCTATTTGATTTTTCATTTCGCAGGACATAAGACCGTCGCTCTTCTTAACCTTTTCTTTCGTCAGTCTGATAAGAGCAGTTGCCGATGCATACTGTTCGTAACATCCGCGTTTTCCGCATGGGCAGGAAAGGCCTTCGTGTCTGATAACGATGTGACCGATCTCTCCCGCAAGACCTGTGCTTCCTGTGAAAAGCTTGCCGTTAAGGATTATTCCTCCACCAACACCCGTGCCGAGAGTTATCATAACAAAATTTTCGGTTTCCGTCTGACCGTAAAGGTATTCTCCGTAAGCTGCACAGTTTGCATCATTTGCAACGTAGGTTTTGAATCCGGTTTTTTTCTCAACGTAATCAACGACCGCGGTGTGCTTGAAGGGAGTGTTTGCGGAACCTTCGATGTAGCCTTTTTTTGAATCGACAAAACCGGGAGCGCCGATTCCGATATAATCAAAGGAATACTTTCCTTTCATATATTCAACAGCGTTACAGATATCATCAAGAACGGCGATGTCAGAATGTTGATTTGTTGCAAAACTCGACTTTTCGATGATATTGAAGTTTTCGTCCACAATACCGTATTTTACCGATGTGCCGCCTATATCAAATCCGAGATACATATTTTTCACTCCTTATTTATAAAAGCTTCCGCGTATCATTATTTTTTCAATGTTGTATTCTTCATCAAGTACAAGAAGATCTGCACGTTTACCAACAGAAATACTACCGCATTCTTCTGATATACCGCACGCGGTGGCGGGGGTGAGAGAACCCATTTTGAATGCGCTTTCAGCGGGAATTCCGAAATCAATTGCATTTCTCACACAATCGTACAAGGTGACTGTACTGCCTGCTATGGTGCCGTCTGCAAGATGCGCTTTTCCGTTCTTTACAAAGAAGGGAAGACCTGCAAGCGAATACTCGCCGTCGACCATGCCCGCCGCTCTTATCGAATCACTGATAAGACACATTTTTTCATCACCGAGAAGCTTGTACATAATGCGAATAACAGCTTTGTCTATATGGAATCCATCGCAGATAAACTCGCAGAATATTCCGTGTTCAAGTGCCGCTCCTACAGCTCCGGGGGCTCTGTGAAGCAAAGGTCTCATGGCGTTGAAGGTGTGAGTCATTACACTTGCGCCACATTCGATGGCACGGCATCCCGTGTCATAATCAGCATCTGTGTGACCTATCGAAACAGCACATTTTTGCGATATCTTTGAAATAAAATCATAAGCTCCGTCAAGCTCGGGGGCAACGCTTATAAGCTTGATCGTGCCATCCGATATGTCAAACAATCTGTCAAATTCGCAAGTATCGGGCAAACGAAGATAATCGGGATTTTGCGCGCCCTTGCGCTCTTTTGAAAAATAAGGTCCCTCCATATGGATGCCGCCGATATTTGCACCTTTGTTTTCGCTTTTTGCTTTTGAAAGAAGTTCAATTGCCGTTTCCGTATCGTTTTTTGCGCTGGTTGTAACGGTGGCAAGATAGGTTGTTACCCCGTGAGAAGCGTAAAAATCACGCATTATTGATATTTCGTCAAAGTTTTGACAGTCTGCACTGTCAAGTCCCAAGCACCCGTGTGTATGTATATCCACAAGACCGGGCACAATTATCTTTCCGTCAAGATCAATAATTTCGCAATCTTCGTTCGGAAGATCTCCGACATAGCATATTTTATCTGCCGAAACGCCGATATCCGCTTTTACAAAAGAGAAGCTATCGTCGAGTATCGTAGCATTTTTAAAAACCTTATCCATGGTAAGCCTCTTTATCGCAAATCACCACAAGATCTTTGTGCATATTAAGCATAGTGGCAGGGCACGAAGTGGTGATCTTGCCCGAAACAAGCTTGCTTATAGCATCGTGCTTGCTCTTTCCGCTTGCGAGAAGGACTATCTTCTTTGCTTTAAGAATAGTTGCCATACCCATGGTAAGGGCATTTTTGGGCACTTCATCTGCCGATGCAAAGAAGCGGGAGTTTGCACTGATCGTGCTTTCGGTAAGGTCTGTTTTGTGAGTGTTGGAAAAAAGGAACTCGTCGGGCTCGTTAAAACCGATATGACCGTTTTGTCCGATGCCGAGTATCTGAAGATCGATACCACCGAAAGCGTCGATCTTTTTTTCGTATTCTTCACATTCCTTTTCAGCATCGCAAGCTTCGCCGTTGGGAATGTTTATGTTAGTTTCGGGGACATTTATATGTGAAAAAAGATGCTTCTTCATAAAGAAGTCATAGCTTTGAGAATTCGACTTTGAAATAGGGAAGTACTCGTCAAGGTTAAAGGTTGTGACTTCGGAAAAATCAACCTCTTTGTTGTTGTACATATTAATAAGAATGCTGTACATTCCTTCGGGAGTAGAACCCGTTGCAAGACCGAGGACAGAACGGGGGTTCATATTAACCTGGCTTGCTACAAGGATAGCAGCCTTTTTTGACATTTCGTAATAGTTGTCGCAAATAATGATTCTCATGTTGATAACCACCTTTCACTTTTATTTTATACCAAAACGCAAGCGATTTATTTGCACATTTTGTTATTATAATTGCACAAAATGATAAAAGATATTGATTTTCGCAAATATATAAAATATAATATAAAATATGAAGCAGCAAGGCGGTGATGGCATGAGTTATTATATCGGAACAGAGCTTCAGGACGAGCTTATAATCGACAAAGTGTATACAATCCATTATTTTGAATACGCAAAGGGTTTTGCATTCAAGGGCGAAAGCCACGATTTTTGGGAATTTGTATATATAGACAAAGGCGAAGCACAGGTGACAGCAGGGGACTACACAACATCCTTGCCCCATGGAAATGTTATTTTTCACAAACCCGGCGAATGGCACAACATCCGCTCGGAAGCGGCATCCAATTCCGTTATAATTTCGTTTGAAAGCCATTCTCCCGCGATGAAGTTTTTTGAAAACAAGATACTTCAGATCGGAAACATTCAAAAAAAGCTTATTTCAAAGATCATAGCCGAACGCATCAATACCTTTGAAGGCCCTCTCGGAAACCCATACGCCGAAAGACTTATCAGGAAAAAAGATGCGCCCATCGGGTCTGAACAGCTTATAAAGCAATATATTTCCGAGCTTTTGATCCTTCTCATGCGAAACGACGATACAATGCAGATGACAACTTTTAAAAGCCACATAACAGATACTACCTTTGATGAGATAGAGGCTTTTATGTCAAAAAACATCCATCGTTCTCTCTCGCTCACCGAAATAGCTTCTGTTGCAAACATCAGCGTTTCTTCTCTGCGCGAAATATTCAGAACCAACGCCTCATGCGGTGTTATCGAATATTTTATAAATATGAAGATCGAACAGGCAAAAAAGTTCATTCGTGACGATAACTACAACATTACGCAGATCGCGGAGCTTCTCGGATATTCCGGTCCGCACTATTTTTCGCGTCAGTTCCGTCAGAAAACAGGAATGTCGCCCCTGCAATATTCAAAATCAATAAAATCAATGGTTAAGGAAGATATGTGATAAATTAAAAAGCGATCCGTTGGCACAGACGGGTCGCTTTTTTCTGAAATACGAAAAAAAATCAATTTTTTTGTAATTTTTTTGCTGAATGAATAAATTTTCTATTGAATTATTCCAAAAAAAGTGATACAATTTAACTTGTGATATTTTTCGTATATATCACATTTGTGTTTGTTTAAAGAAATTCACATATAAAGAGAGGTTGTTTTTTATGGCAAACAAAGAAAGAAGAGTCGGCACAGTTTCGCGCGGCATTCGTTGCCCCATCATCCGCGAAGGCGACGACCTCGCCAAAATTGTTGCTGACAGCGTGATCGAAGCCGCAGAATGTGAAGGCTTTAAATTGCGCGACAGAGACGTTATTTCCATCACCGAATCCATTGTTGCGCGTTCTCAGGGCAACTATGCATCTGTTGACGACATTGCCGCAGACGTCAAGGCAAAGCTTGGCGGAGACACTGTCGGCGTTATTTTCCCCATTCTTTCGAGAAACCGCTTTGCAATCTGCCTTCGCGGTATTGCAAAGGGCGTTAAAAAAGTTGTTCTCATGCTCAGCTATCCTTCTGACGAAGTCGGAAACGAGCTTGTTAGTCTCGACAAGATCGACGAAGCAGGCGTAAATCCCTATTCGGATGTTCTTTCGCTCGAAAAATATCGCGAACTCTTCGGCGAAAACAAGCACGAGTTCACAGGGGTTGATTACGTTGCATATTACGGTGATCTTATCCGCGAAATGGGCGCAGAAGTTGAAATAATTTTTGCAAATCAGGCAAAAGCTATCCTTGATTACACCGATTGCGTGCTCACATGTGATATCCACACACGCGCTCGCACAAAGAGAATTCTTAAGGCAGCAGGCGCAAAGATCGTTTGCGGTCTTGACGATATCCTCAACGCTCCCGTAAACGGCAGCGGATGCAACGAAAGCTACGGACTTCTCGGCTCGAACAAATCGACAGAAGACAAGATCAAGCTTTTCCCCAGAGAGTGCAAACAGCTTGTACTTGATATACAAAAGAAAGTTTTTGATGCCACAGGCAAGCACGTTGAAGTAATGGTTTACGGCGACGGCGCGTTCAAGGATCCCAAGGGAAAGATCTGGGAGCTTGCAGACCCCGTTGTTTCTCCTGCTTTCACAGACGGACTTATCGGTACCCCCAACGAACTCAAGCTTAAGTATCTTGCCGACAATGATTTCAAAGATCTTTCGGGCGAAGAACTTAAAAAAGCAATTTCCGCAAGCATCAAGTCCAAGGGCGACAACCTTGTCGGAAACATGGCTTCTCAGGGTACAACTCCCAGACAGCTCACCGACCTCATCGGATCGCTCTGCGACCTCACATCCGGCTCCGGCGACAAGGGAACACCCGTTGTTCTCGTACAGGGATATTTCGATAACTACACAAACTGATTTATACGAATAACGCAGGAGGCAATCACTATGAACATGAACAGCAATATTCGTCCCGATTCTATGGAAAGAATCACAACAAAAGAACTTGCAAATGCATTTATTGATGAGCAGGTTGCTCTGATCCGCGAACAGGTTGGCGACAAGAAAGTTCTTCTTGCCCTTTCGGGTGGAGTAGACTCGTCGGTAGTTGCGGCACTTCTTATAAAAGCCGTTGGCAAACAGCTCGTTTGCGTGCACGTAAACCACGGTCTTATGAGAAAAGGCGAAAGCGAGCAGGTTATCGAAGTTTTCCGTAACGGACTTGATGCAAACCTTATTTACGTAGACGCCACAGACAGATTCCTCGATCTTCTCGCAGGCGTTGAAGAACCCGAAAGAAAGCGCAAGATCATCGGCGGAGAATTTATCAAGGTATTTGATGAAGAAGCAAGCAAGCTTGAAGGCATTTCCTTCCTTGCTCAGGGAACGATTTATCCCGATATTCTCGAAAGCGACGGCGTAAAGGCTCATCACAACGTTGGTGGACTTCCCGAAGATATGCAGTTTGAACTCTGCGAACCTATCAAGCTTCTTTACAAAGATGAAGTAAGAGTTGTTGGTAAAGCCCTCGGCCTTCCTTCTTCCATGGTTGACCGTCAGCCTTTCCCGGGACCCGGTCTTGGCGTAAGATGCCTTGGTGCCATCACCC